>NZ_CP150484.1:766318-976131 GCF_037997115.1 Amycolatopsis coloradensis | reverse complement strand
CGAAGCCGAGTGCGGCCAGCAGCTGCTTCGCCGCCGGGGCAGGCGGGTTTCGCTGACCCCGGCGGGTGAACTGATGGTGGTGCACGCCAACGCCGTCGCCGCCGAACTGGAACGGGCGCGGGCGACGCTGGCCGCGCTCGATTCCGGCGTACAGGGCCTGGTGCGGCTGGCGAGTTTCGCCTCCGCCATCACGATGGTCGTGGCGCCGGCGATCGCCTCGCTGCGTGCCGGGTCGCCCGGGGTCTCCATGCAGGTGCAGGACGTCGAGGGGCACGCGAGCATCCCGCTGCTGCTCGACGGCGAGGTCGATCTGGCGATCACCGAGGAGTACCGGCTCTCGCCACGGACGGATGAAAGCAGGCTCACCCGGTTCCCCCTGTACGTGGAGCCCTTCGACGTCGTGCTGCCCACCGCGCACCGGCTCGCCGAAGCGTCCGAAGTGGACATCGACGAACTCGCCGACGACGAGTGGATCGCGCCGAAACCCGGGAATCCGTGCCGGGACGTGCTGATGATCGTGTGCGCCAACCCGGCGATCCGGCACGTCTCCGACGATTTCCACGCGATCACCACCCTGGTCGCCGCGGGCGAGGGCGTGGCACTGGTGCCGCGCAACGCTTTCGCCGCCGTGCCCGGCGCTGTCGCCGTCCCGTTGCGCGGCGAGCCGCCGCTGCGCCGCGTGTTCGCCGCCGTCCGGCGGGGGAGCGCGGAGCACCCGCTGCTCAAGACCGTGCTCGCCGCACTGCTGGACGCGGCGCCGGGTCATGCGAATGCGGACCGGGGGAGTCGCACTTAGGATCTTGGCACCTGCCGTCCACGGAAAGACAGGGTGCGGATGCTCCAGATCGATGGCCTCACCTGGATCGTCACGATCGGACTGGTGCTCGGGCTCCTGGCACTCGATCTCGTTCTCGCGGCGGTGCGCCCGCACAAGGTCGGCTTCGGCGAGGCGGTGGCCTGGTCGATCGGCTACATCCTGGTCGCGGTGGCGTTCGGTGTCTGGCTGACGCTCGCGCACGGTGGCGACTTCGGGCAGCAGTACTTCGCGGGTTACATCGTCGAGAAGAGCTTGTCCGTCGACAATCTCTTCGTCTTCGTGATCATCATGAGCACCTTCGCGGTACCCGAGGAACATCAGCACAAGGTGCTCACGTTCGGCATCGTCGTCGCGCTGATCATGCGCGCGATCTTCATCGCGCTCGGCGCCACGCTGCTTTCCTTGTTCTCCTTCATGTTCCTGCTGTTCGGGCTGTTGCTGATCTACACCGGCATCCAGCTGTTCCGGCATCGCGACGAGGATCCGGACGTCGAGAACAACGTGGTGGTGCGGTCCGCGCGCCGTCTCCTGCCGTTGTCCACCGAATACGACGGCGGCAAGCTGCTCACCCGCGTGGACGGGAAAAGGGTGGGCACGCCGCTGGTCGTGGTGCTGCTCGCGATCGGCGGGATCGACCTGCTGTTCGCGCTGGACTCGATCCCCGCGGTCTTCGGTGTCACCGACGAGCCGTACCTGGTCTTCGCGGCCAACGCCTTCGCTCTGCTGGGCCTTCGGGCGCTGTACTTCCTGGTGAAGGGCCTGCTCGATCGCCTCGTGTACCTGTCGGCCGGGCTCGCGGTGATCCTCGGGTTCATCGGGATCAAGCTGATCCTGCACTGGGCACACGTCGACATCGACGAGAGCGTTCCGGAGATCTCGACGCCGGTCAGCCTCGCGGTGATCATCGGCATCCTCGTCGTGGTGACGGTGGCGAGCCTGCTCAAGACCCGCAAGGATCCCTCCGCCAAGGCGCATCCGGGCTCGTTGCGCGGCTCCCGCCCCGAAGAGGACTAGCGCCAGCCGCGTTCGAGGAGGTCGAAGATCCTCTCGACGTCCTCCCGCGGATCCGGGCGGCCCCTGGTGAGCGCCGGGATGTCCAGCACGAAACGCGCGAGCGCGCGGCAGGCGATGTCGTCGGGGCCCACGCCGGTCTCTTCGGCGATGGCGGCGCCGAGGGCCGCGGCGTGCCGGGTCCACATACGCTCGCCGTACTCCTGCAGCGCAGGGGTGCCGTTCACCAGCGCGGTGAACTCGGCGTACTGGGGATGCGTCGTGATCGGAAGCCACGTCGCGAGCACGTACTCGCGCAGTCCCTCGACGATGCTCTGGCCCTTTTCGCGCTCCCGGACGGCGGCGACCAAGCGTGCTTCGCGGTCCTGCGACTCGTCGAAGACCAGCGCCTCCTTGCCGGGGAAGTGCTTGAACAGTGTCGTCGTCGAGACGTCGGCCGCCTCGGCGATGTCGCGGATGCTCACCTGGTCGTAGCCCCGCTCCAGGAACAACTTCAGCGCGGCGTCCGCCAGCGCTTGGCGGGTGGCCGCCTTCTTGCGTTCACGCCGTCCCGGTGTCTCCATGAGCGCACCTTACCGCATGAGTTGTCACGGTCACTAAGTTGACTCATTGCACTTTTTAACTCGTTCTGCTTTTCTGGGGTCATGACGATCAGCATCATCGGAGCGGGCCCTGGTGGGTTGACCTGCGCCCGCATCCTGCAGAAACACGGCGTCCCCGTGACGGTCTACGACCGCGATCCGCATCCCCGGGTCCGCAACCAGGGCGGCACCCTCGACCTCCACGCGGACGCCGGGCAGCTGGCCCTGCGTGAAGCCGGCCTTCTCGACGAGTTCTTCACCCTCGCCCGCCCGGAAGGGCAGGAGATGCGCAAACTGGATCCCGCCGGACGTCTCCTGGTGTGCCATGTTTCTGCCGAAGGGGAGATGTTCAAACCGGAGATCGACCGAGGTCAGCTGCGCGGACTCCTGCTCGACTCGCTGGAGCCGGGCACCGTCCACTGGGGACGGACCCTGGATCGGGTCGAGGCTCCCGGGCGCTTGCTGTTCACGGACGGAACGACGATCGAGACGGATCTGGTCATCGGTGCCGACGGCGCGTGGTCACGGGTCCGCCCGGCGGTTTCGGCCGCCGTGCCCGAATACGCCGGGATCACCTTCCTGGAGGCGTGGTTCGACGACGTCGAGAACGCGCACCCCGAACTCGCCGAACTCGTCGGCAAGGGCAGCGCGATGGCGGCCGACGGCGAGCGGTGCCTTTTCGCGCAGCGCAACAGCGGGGACCACATCCGGGTCTACATCATCCAGCGGCTGCCCGCGGACTGGATCGAGTCGACCTCGGATGTCCGCGGCCGGCTGCTCGAGGCGTTTTCCGGCTGGTCGCCGTCGATGCTGAGGATGATCACCGACAACGACGGGCCGTACGTCGACCGCCCGTTGTACGTCCTGCCCGTCCCGCACACGTGGGAACACACGTCATGGGTGACCTTGCTCGGCGATGCCGCCCATCTGATGCCGCCGCTCGGTGTCGGCGTCAATCTGGCCATGGTCGACGCTTGTGAACTCGCCCTCGCGCTGGCTGGTTCTGCTTCTGTCGGCGAGGGTGTTGCTCTTTACGAGAAGACCATGTTGCCGCGATCGGAGGAAGTCGCGCGGCAGTTGGAGAACGGTGCTCAGGGGTTGCTTGATGTCGATTAATGTTGGTGTGTAAGGGAAAGGTTCGTTTTGTCGGTGACCCGTTGTAGCTTCGGTGCGTGGACACACGCAACGCCACCGTGGCGCTACTCAAGGAAATCACCTCAGCCGATGTGCTTCGGGAGGTCAATGCTTCACTGGATTCGTTGGAGGACAACGATGCCGTCGACGCGGCCGTAGCGGCGTCGGAAGGGATCGCACGCCTGGAGGCGGTCCGGTTCCGCGCACTCGCACACCTGAACCGTCACCGCGACGGCGCGTCGAGTGTGGTACAGGAGGTCGCGCTCGCCCTGTCCGTTGTGGACGGTCACGCCGCCGGACTGGTGTCGACGGCGGCAGCGTTGACCACCCGGCTGCCGCGCACCCTGGGGCTGCTGGATCGTGGGCAGGTGGGTGGTTATGGGGCGATGAAGGTCGCCACTGCCACCGCCTGGTTGTCCGACGAGGACGCCCGCGCGGTGGACGAGGTCCTGGAGGATCGGTTGCCGGGGCGGAATTCCGATCAGATCCGGAAAGCGGCCAATCACGCGGCGATGATGGCCGACCGCGACGGCGCCGGCCGCCGCGTAGAACGACATCGCGCCGGGCGTCGCTTGTCGATCCGGCAGGGCGAGACCGGCGTCGCCTCAATCGAAGTCGAAGACGGCCCGGTGGAGAAAGTGGCCGCTGCCTATACGCGGATCGACCGCGAGGCACGGGCATTGAAGACTGGTGGGGAGGCCCGCACTTTGGATCAGCTGCGCGCCGACGTCGCCCTCGACCTCCTGCTCGGCGGCCAGGGCGGGAAGGGTGAACGGGCTGAGGTGTTCCTCTACATGGACTTGAATACCTATCTCGGCGTGAATGACGATCCCGCGGAGCTGGCCGGGCACGGGCACATCCCCGCCTCGCTGGCCCGGCACATCGCTTCTGGGCCGGACACGGTGTTGCGGCGGATCGTCACCGACCCGCTCTCCGGACAGGTCCTGGATTTGGGCCGTGATCGGTATCGGCCTACGGCGGGGTTGGGTGAGTTCGTGAGGGTGCGGGACCGGGAATGCCGAAGACCCGGCTGCCACCGGGTCGCTCAGGCCTGCGATCTCGACCACTCGGTGCCCTGGCAACACGGCGGCCATACCGCCGACACCGAACTGATCGACCTCTGCCGCCGCGACCACCGCCTGAAAGACGAACCCGGCTGGGTCTACCGGCTCGCCTCTGACGGCACACTGACGATCACCACGCCTACCGGGCAGAGCTACGACAGCACACCACCGCCACTGCACGAACCTCGCACCGAGGAACCGCCGTTCTGAGTCCGTCGCCGAAAATCGACCACGGAACCAAGGACGGTGCATCACGCGGTGGTGTCTGGCAGCTTGGGGCCATGGCCGCGATACAGCTAAGCGCCCGGCCGTCGCCGGAAAACGACCATGCGTCCCAGGGCTGGGTTCGTTGCCGGATTTCGGCTACGGAACCAAGGATAGTGCGCCACGTACCGGCGTCTCGGCGCTTGGGGCCGCGCCCGTGATGCCGTAACTGGCCGTCGGGTGTGAAGGTGTTCCGACCGTCACGTCGTGAGCCCGGGCAGTCGTGGCGGTGGAACCGCCGCCGTGTTGAGGTCGTCGCCGGGCAATGACCACGGTGCCAGTTGGCGTCATTGCCGGAATCCGGCTACGGGGCCAAAGATGGTGCCTTGCAGTGGTGTCTGGCGGCGGTGGCCGCGATGCCGCACCTCGCACCAAGTGTGGCAGTGTCCCAATGGCCACTGTGCGAACCCGTCCAACCGCGGCGGAGGAACCGCTACCGTGCTGAGGTTGTCGTCGAAAACCGGCCACAGTGCCAGGTTTGGGTTTGTCGCCGAAAATCGACCATGCTGCCAGGGCTGGGTCCGTTGCCGGATCGGCTACGGAACCAAGGATAGTCCACCACGTACCGGCGTCTCGCCGCTTGGGGCCGCGCCCGCGATGCCGAACCTGGCCGCCAAGTGTGGAGGTGCCCCGCCCCCCGCACGAACCCGGCATTCATGGCCGCGGGACCCCCCAGCGTTCTGAGGTTGTCGCCGGAAAATGGCCACGGTGTCAGGTGTCGTTTTGTTGCCGAAAAATGGCCACGGAGCCAAGGACGGTGTACCTCTCCGTCGTGTCTCGTGCGCGATACGGCTAACGCCTGCCGAGTATGAAGGCTCCGTCACCGCATCGCCCATTCCCGAAATGCGACGACGGCTGAGCGCGCGGGCAGGGGCTCCGCACGGATAGCTGCTACGACGATCGTCGCCGTGGTGCCCACGATGAAGCGGCCATCAGCTGGGGAGTCGCTGCGACCGTTGCCGGAATTCGGCCACGGCAAGATCGCAGGAGGCGAGACACTCCGAACCACGACAGTCGCCGCGGTGCTCACCACACCGCGACGCAAGGTACAAGGAACGGTGCCAGCGGAGGATGGCTACGGCTCGACACCAACGAGAAACCACACAACACCAAACCTCTTACCACACAACAGCATCCCGAGCAGGCTCCACACCGACCTCCAGAGCAGAGTCACGCGAGGGTTCCCGCACCACCAGAGTCGCCACGAAGGTCAGTGCGATGCACCCGGTGACCCACCAGAAGAACACGCTCTCGTGTCCGGCCTGCTTCAAGGCCAGCGCGATCGGTTCCGAGAGTCCGCCGAAGACCGCGGTCGCCAGGGCGTGCGGCAGTCCGGCTCCCAGCGCGCGGACGTTGGTGGGGAACATCTCCGCCTTGATGATGGCCGACAGGGCGGTGTAGCCACTGAGGAAGACCATGGCGGTGATCATGAGCAGGAAGGCGACCCACGGATTCCCGTCCTGCCCACGGGCGTCATGATCGGTACGGTCAGCAGCCTCCCTCCGACTGAGAAGCCGAACATGACCGGGCGGCGGCCCCAGCGGTCGGAAAGGGCGCCGGCGACGGGCTGCATGAAGATGAACAGGAACAGTGCCGCGAAACCGATGAGTGAGGCGGTCGGCTGGGGGATCCCCGCCGTGTTCACCATGTACTTCTGCAGGTAGCTGGTGAAGGTGTAGAACGCCACCGTGCCGCCGATGGCGAGGCCGAGAACCTGGCGACGGTGTTCACGGAGCAGGACCCGCAGGCCGCCGTGGGGCGCCGAACCGGCGGCCGAAGAGCGCTGGAAGTGCTCCGATTCCACCATGCTGCGGCGGAGGTGCATCACCACGAGCCCGGCGATCGCGCCGAGCACGAACGGCACCCGCCGGCCCCACGCGTACATCTGTGCTTCGGTGAGCAGCGACTGCATCACGATCATCACCAGCAGGGCCGAAAGCTGGCCGACGGTGATCGAGACGTACTGGAAGCTCGAGTGGAACCCGCGTCGCCGCGGAGTGGCGATCTCGGACAGGTAGGTCGCGCTCGAACCGAACTCGCCTCCGACCGAGAGACCTTGCGCGAGCCTGGCGACCACGAGGATCACGGGCGCGAGGATGCCGATCTCGCATAGCCGGGAGTGAGAGCGATGGCCAGCGAGCCGAAGCTCATCAGCGTCACGGACAGGGTCAGCGCGGCGCGGCGGCCGGATTCGTCCGCGTAGAGGCCAAGGAGCCAGCCACCGAGCGAGCGCATCAGGAAGCCGACGGCGAACACGACGGCGGTCGAAAGCAACTGGGCCGTCAGGTTTCCCTGGGGGAAGAAGCTGGCCGCGAAGTAGATGCTGAACGAGGCGTAGACGAACCAGTCGTACCACTCGACCAGGTTGCCGAGGCAGCCGCGGACCACGTTCGCGACGACGCCGGGTTTCTTGTGCGGCAAGGGAAGCTCCTTCGCTCCGGGAGCGCCGACCATCATGAGCTGTGATCCCTGCGGTTGAGAAGTAGAAATCCGCGATGGGCGCCTACCCGGTCGGCATGGTCTACCCGAGGAAATCGCTCACCAGGTCGCTCGATTCGGGACGGCACTCGTCGAAATAGGCATGGCGCGCCCCGGCGAAGAGATGCATCCGCGCGTCGGGGATCCGCTCCGTCAACAGCGGCGCGTTCGCCACGGGTGCGAGCAGATCATCGTCACCGTGCAGGACCAGCGTGGGCGCGGTGATCTCGGGAAGCACATCCCAGGCGTCGTGCGTGTTGCTCGCGACCAGATGTCCGCGCACGGCGTGCGGCGGCATGCCGTGCGCGCCCAGCACCCGGTACGGACCGGGATTGGCCGCTCGCCATGCGGGTGTGTACATCAGGTTCTCCAGCGTCTCCCGTGCTTCCACGGAAGACCGCCGGGCCAAGGCCAATCGCACGTCGTTCGACCGCTCGACACCGTGCGTGCCACCGGGCGAGGTGCAGCCGAGCACGAGCCGCCGTACCCGATCGGGATACCGCGCGGCGACCCACTGGGCGACGCGGCCACCCATCGAGGTGCCGTAGACATCGGCTTCACCGACTCCGAGTTCGTCGAGGACCGCGATCACGTCGTCCGCGAAACCCGGTGTGGAGTAAGCGGAATCGGGTGCGTCGCTGCCACCTGTACCGCGGTAGTCCATGGTGATCGTGCTCGGGAAGTCTTCGCGCGTGCGATCCCACCACGTGTGGTCGTTCGCCTGCCCGGCCAGCAGCACGAGCGGCCTGCCCGTGCCGTGCCACTGATAGGCCAGCCGGGTGCCGTCGGCGGCGACGGCGTGGCCGGTGCGGGGGAGCGTGCTCATTCTTCTCCTGTTCGGTCTTCCCAGAGCCGTGCGGGAGGGCCAAGCGCCCTCCCGCACGGTCCGGTGGATCTGCCGGACCAGCGCCCGCGCGACGGCGTCGACGGCGGGTGTGACGCGCCCCGTCCCGGGCGTACCGAGGACGACGGTGCGCCAGACCTCCGGTTCGCACACCGGAGCCGCTCTCAGGGTTCCGTCCGCGACATCCGCCGCGATTTCCTCGCCGGGCGGTTGCCGGGTGTCCCGATCCTCCCGCTGATGGAAACGGTGGCCGCGGGGAGGCCGGCTCCGATCGACGGTGTCACCACGGCACTCGACGACGAGGCCGCGCTCGCCGCGGATATCGACCACGCCAAAACCCTCGGGTACACCGGGAAGCTCTGCGTGCATCCACGCCAGGTCGCCGCCGCGAATCGTGGGCTGGCCCCGTCGGACAGCGAAAACGAGTGGGCGCGGGACGTGCTCGCGCACGCCGGGGACGGCTCGGTGGCCGTGGCGGGCGGCCAGATGGTCGACAAGCCGGTCGAAGCACGGGCCAGGGCCATCCTCGATCGCGCGGATGGTCCGTTCCGACCAGCCGGATGACGCCGATGTGCACCTGGTAGTGCCCGCCGGGTGGCGGTAACGTTCCGGCGGCGGACTTTTCGTTATAAGCGAACGGAAAGAAGACGTGATCCCATGTACGAACCGGTACTGACGGAGTTCGCGACCACCGATCCGGAGCAGGCGTGTGCCCTGATCGCCGAGGCCTACCGCGACAACCGGTTGCGGGTCCGGGGCAGCGTCGAAAACTACCGATTCGAGCACAACCGGTGTGATGTGGGGGACGTGCAGATCGACCTCCTGCACAACACGCTGACCACCGAGATCGTCATCCAGCCGCTGGGCAAAGTGGTGCTCCTGCGTGTGCTGGGCGGTGAAGTGCAGGTAGAGGACAGTTTCGGCGACCGAAGGCTGGCCGCCGGCGACGTATTCGTCGCCTCGCACCCCGGCAGCGGTTACCGGACGGGAATGCACGGCTCGCGGTTGCAGATAACCAGTATCGACCTGTCGCTGTTCGCCGGGATCGATCCAGCGCAGGACGGCGCGGCGATCGAGCGGTTGCGCTACGAGCCGGTGAGCCTGGAGAAGGCGCAGCGATGGCGCCGGACTGTCGAGTACATGACCGGGCTGTTCTCCGAACCGGACGTGGAGAACGGCCCGCTGGTGCTCGGCGCGGCGGGCAGGCTGATGGCCGCCATGGCACTGGACACCTTCACCGCGGGCACGGGCGACGGTCGTCCTTGTGACCGCAGGGACGCCGTCCCGGACACCGTACGCCGCGGGATCGCCTTCCTGGAGGCGAATCCGGATCTCGACCTCGGCGTCGCCGACATCGCGCGCGCCTGCCGGGTCTCGGTGCGTGCCCTGCAATTGGCGTTCCGGCGACATCTGGACACCACCCCCATGGCCTATCTGCGCCGGGTCCGGCTGGACCGGGCCAGAGCCGAACTCCGCGACGCCGAGCCCGGCGGGGGCACGACGGTGACCGGTGTCGCGGCGAAATGGGGTTTCCTGGGCGGCAGCCGGTTCAGCGCGCAGTACCGTGCGGCCTTCGGCGAGTCGCCCAGTGACACTTTGCGTAAGCGGTGAAGTTCGTTTCCGTCGGTGCGGTTCTGCGTTTTCGCCGGTAGACCGCGGCCGCCGGGGCCGGTTCAATGGAGTCCGGCCCACCGGCAGTGCCCAGCCCCCGCCTACTGGTGCGCCAAACCGGGCCGGCCGGCCGGTTTCCTAGCGAGGTGCGGCGATCCCGTCGTACATGACCCGGCGGACCGCGCGGCTCATCGCGGCCTGCCGCTCCGGTGACGGGTCCCGCAGCTCGGACAGGATCGACGCGAGGATCATGCCGTTGATCGCGCGGGCGGTGGAGTCGACGTCCAGGTCCTCGTGCAGATAGCCGAGGCGGACGCCGTGATGCAGGTAGCCGGCGGTCAGCTCGGCGGCGGTCTCGTAGAAGTCCAGCACCCGTTCCCGCATCTCGGCGTCGATACCCGCCGCTTCGAGCAGGAGGAACCGGGCCATCCGCGGGTCGCTGCCGAAGATCCGGGCGAGTGCGTCGCCGATCCGCGCGCTCTGCCTGCGGTACTCGGCGAGACTGTTGACCGCGTCCGGCGCGTTGTCCGCGGCCAGCGCGCCGACCACCTTCTCGACCAGGTCCGTGATGACGTGGTCGACGATGTCCCGTTTGTTCTGGAAGTACCGGTAGAAGGTGCCGTGCCCGATGCCCAGCCGGGCGGCGATGTCGGCGATCCCCGTCGCGTGGTAGCCCCGTTCGGCGAAGCAGTCGAACGCGGTCTCCACGATCTCGCGCCGTAGTTCCTGCTTCTTCCGTGCGGCCCTGCTGACCGGGATCTCCGTCGTCATTCCGCCAGCTTATTGCCTCCGGCGTTCAATTGACATACCGTTCCGGAAATGACACGTCATTCCGCTAGAGCGCTGGTGCTCGGCTGCGGCGGAACCTTGGGGTTCGCCTGGACGGCCGCGGTCCTTGACGCGCTGCACGCCAAGGCCGGCTGGGACCCGCGGGAGGCGGACGTCCTGGTCGGCACGTCGGCGGGGGCCGAAGCGGTGGCCATGCTCGGGGCGGGCATCCCGGCGAAGGCGATCCTCGACGCGGTGGCCGGCGCGCCCGGTGGCGACGCCGTCGTCGCCGCGCACGTCCGGCGGGTGCCGGACAGGCTTCCCCCGGTGCCGTCTCCGCGCTGGCCCGCGACCGGCCTGGTCCGGGCCGCGTTGCGGCGGGACGTCGACACGCTCGCCGGTCTCGCGGGTCTTCTGCCTCGGGGAAGGGGCGACGCGAGCTGGCTTCGCGAACTCGGGGACGCGCTGGCGCCCGGCGGCTGGGTCCCGCATCCCGCGACCTGGCTGATGGCCGCGGACCTGACGGGGAAGCGAATCGCGCTCGGCTCCCCGGACGCACCGTCCGCTCGCCTCGGCGAGGCGATCGCCGCGTCGTGGGCGATCCCCGGCTGGTTCCCCCCGTCCGTTGTGGACGGACGGCCGCTGGTCGACGGGGGCACGGTCTCCCCGACCTCGGCCGATCTCCTGCTCGGTCACGACGTCGGCGAAGTCGTGCTCATCGCGCCGATGAGCAGCGAGGGCGAAGCGCCGGCACGCGGTGCGGCCCGGCTGGAACGGCTGCTGCGGACGGCGATGACCAGGAGGGTCGACGACGAGGCGCGGCGGTTGCGCGCGGCCGGCGTCCGGGTGGTCCGGATCGAGCCGGGGCCTGCCGATCTCGCCGCCATGGGCGCGAACTTCATGGACGGACGGCGGCGGGAGCACGTGCTCACCACGGCATCGAGGACGGCGCCCGGCCTGGTCGCCGAAGCCTTCGAACGAGAAGGAGTACGCGCATGACCAAGTACCCGGACCTCGATCTTGACGGGGCACATGTGGCGATCACCGGTGCGGGGCAGGGCATCGGCCGCGCGACCGCGGAACGCATGGCCGCGCTCGGCGCGCGCGTCTCCATCGGCGACCTCGACCTCGAAGCCGCGAAACGGACCGCCGCCGACATCGGCGGCACCGCCCATCACCTGGACGTCGCCGATCCGGCGTCGTTCGCCGCGTTCCTCGGCGAGGCCGAACAGGCGAACGGACCGCTCGCGGTGCTCGTCAACAACGCCGGGATCATGCCGAACGGTGGCTTCCTCGACCTCTCCGACGCACTGCACCGGGCGACCATGGAGGTCAACGTCTTCGGCGTCGTCCACGGTATGCGGCTGGCCCTGCCCGGCATGCTGGAACGCGGCCGCGGCCACATCGTCAACGTCGCGTCGCTGGCCGGGAAGTTCCCCGTCAAAGGGCTGGCGATCTACAACGCCAGCAAGTTCGCCGTCGTCGGGCTGACCGCGGCGACCCGGCTGGAGTACGCGCCGCACGGCGTGAGCGTCTCCGCCGTGCTGCCGTCGGCGGTCGACACCGCGCTCGCCTCCGGGCTCGACATGCGGCCGATCCCCAAGGTGAAACCGGGCCGGATCGCCGACGCCGTCGTGGCTTCCGTCCGCACGCGCGCGGCGGAGATCGCCGTGCCCGGCTACGTCGGCGCGCTCGCGACCCTCGCGGCCGTGACACCCGAACCGGCGCTCAACGCGTTCCGCCGGCTGATGCGGGACGACCGGGCACTGCGCCCCGATTCACCGGAGCGGGACGGCTACCGCGCCCGCCTGGACCAGGACACCCACCGGGAGGAAAACGCATGAACGCGCAGTACGACGCCGTCGTCGTCGGTGCCGGTTTCGGCGGGATGGGCGCGGCGATCCAGCTCAACCGTCTCGGCTACGACAACCTGCTCATCCTCGAACGCGAGTCCGACCTCGGCGGCACCTGGCATGTGAACCGCTATCCCGGGCTGGCCGTCGACATCCCGTCGGCCACCTACTCGTATTCGTTCGAGCCGAATCCGCACTGGTCGCGTCTCTTCGCGCCGGGCGCGGAACTCAAGCGGTACGCGGAGCACGTCGCGGACAAATACCGGCTGAGGCGCTACATGCGTTTCGGTTCGGTGGTCACCGGCGCGGTCTGGGACGAGGCGAACGCGCACTGGACGGTCTCGCTCGCCGAGGGCGGGCCGGTCACCGCCAAGTATCTCCTCACCGCGACGGGTTTCCTTTCCCAGCCGAAGAAACCCGACATCGCCGGGATCGACACGTTCGGCGGCAAGGTCATCCACACCACCGCCTGGGACGACGAGTACGACCTCGCGGGCAAGCGGGTCGCGGTGATCGGCACCGGCGCGACCGCGGTCCAGCTGATCCCCGAGATCGCGAAGATCGCGCGCGAGCTCACCGTGTACCAGCGGACGCCGATCTGGGTGAGCCCCAAACTGGACTTCCCGGTGCCCAAGGCGGTCCGGCGCGCGTTCGCCGCGGTCCCGTTCACCCAGCGGGCCGCCCGGCTGACCGGGACCGCGCTGCTGGAGTTGATGATGGTGTCCGGTGTCCTGCACTACAGGCAACTGCCGATGGCGAACCGGCTCGGCAAGCTGTGGTGCCAGGCGCATCTGCGCCGTCAGGTGCGGGATCCGCGGCTGCGCGCGGAACTGACGCCGCGCTATTCGTTCGGCTGCAAGCGCCCGACGTTCTCCAACGAGTACTACCCGGCCTTCACCAAGGACCACGTGCACCTGGAGACGACGTCGATCGCGAAGATCGACGAAACCGGGATCGAGACCGCCGACGGAGGACGGCGGGAGATCGACGTCCTGGTGCTGGCGACCGGATTCGACCTGTGGGAGGCGAACTTCCCGGCGATCGAGATCATCGGGCGCGACGGCCGGAACCTCGGGAAATGGTGGCGGAAGAACCGTTTCCAGGCCTACGAGGGGGTGGCGATCCCCAAGTTCCCCAACTTCATCTCGC
Organism: Amycolatopsis coloradensis; assembly: GCF_037997115.1. NCBI lineage: Bacteria > Bacillati > Actinomycetota > Actinomycetes > Pseudonocardiales > Pseudonocardiaceae > Amycolatopsis > Amycolatopsis coloradensis. The sequence continues at coordinate 962,557 of NZ_CP150484.1, read as the reverse complement.
TCAACAGCCCGTATTCCTACTCGGGACTGTCCTATTTCACCACCATCGAGACACAGATGCGGCATATGGACCGGCTCTTCGGCGCCATGCGGCGGCGCGGCGCGACCGAGTTCGAGGTCACGCGGGAGGCCAACGACGCGTTCCTCGACCGGATGACCGAACGCCTCGGCGACTCGATCTTCACCCTCGGCAATTGCGCCCCGGCGAACAGCTACTACTTCAACCCGCACGGGGAGGCGACCCTGCTCCGCCCGTCCTCCACGTTGAACGCCATCAAGGAGGCCGGGAGCTTCCCGCTTGAGGACTACACCTTCGCCTAGCGGCGGGCTGAAAGCGTCCTTCACCGCACCACATGAGGTGAAAGCGTCCTTCACCGCACCACATGAGGTGAAAGCGTCCTTCACCGCGCCACATGAGGTGAAAGCGTCCTTCAGTCCCCGCGGAGGTGCCGGGACCCCGCGCGGTCCCGGCACCCTTGGCGCTTACTGCTTGCGGAGCCGCAGAGTGACGGCCGCGCCCGCGGCGGCGAGGAAGACCGCGCCGAGCGCGTACGGCCACCACGGCACCTCGGTGCCGCCCGCGGGGGCGGCACCGTAACCGCCGGCGGCACCGGTGCGGTCGTAGGTCGAGCCGGGCAGCTTGTCGCCGTAGCGGCTCTGCAGGGCCTCTCGGTAGGCGGCGAGCGTCATCGTCTCGCCGGTCTTCGCCACCGACGAGCCGTCGAGGACGGTCACGGTGTCCCCGTCGACGGCGTACCAGGCGCCCGCCTGAGGTTCGCTCAGGAGGTAGCCCTTGCCGGCCCGCGCCGCGAGGCGCTTTTCGACGTCACCCGAGGCGATGTTGTAGACCGACCACCCCGAGCCCTCGCGCTGCGACCACACGGTCGCGGCGTCGCCGTTGCCCAGCGTGGCGGGTGTGGCGACGTAGGCGAGTTCGGCCGGGACGGAGGAAGTACCGGCGATGAAGGCAGCGGTCGGCTGGTAGACCGCGACCGGTGTCCGCGGATCCGCCTTGGCGGTCCTGGCGGCGACGGCCGTGTCCACCTTGGCGGCGCCGGGGAACTGCGCGTTGGCGAGCCGTTGGGTGGTCGCGTCGCTGGTGACCACTGTGGACACCGCGGCGAGGTCGGCGGCGGTGGGCGCGCCGCTGGGGGCGTCGGCGGCGGAGGCGTGGCCGCCGAGCGCCAGTGACAGTCCGAGGGCGAGGATCGTGGCGCCGAGGAAGGTTCGCTTCATGGTTTCAGTCCTTGATCCCGTAGACGGTGTGGGTCCAGGTGAACGAGTTGTTGGACCGGTAGGCGTTGTAGCTCATCTGGTTGTAGCGGGGGCTCGAGCCCCACGGGTCGCCGTAGTACACCGTCGTCGCGCCGTTGGTGTTGTCGTAGCCGTAGAGCACGTGCATATGCCCGCCGCCGTTGCGCCAGCCGATCCGGGTGCCGATCGGCTGCCGCGCGTCGACCTGGCTCTTGATGGAGGCGAAGCTCAGCGTCTGGCCGGACGAACTGTAGGTGCCGACGTTGCTGAAGCCCAGCCAGCGGAACACCCGCTGCTGATCGCTCAGGTAGCCCTGGTTGTTCGCGCAGTCCGTTCCGGACTCGTTGTGCGCGATCTGGCAGAACTTCGTCTGGGTGAGGGAATGCCCCCACCACGCGGCGATCGTGTTGCCACTGGCGTCCCAGCACCAGTTGCTCTTCTCCTGTGCCTGCATCCTGATCGGGATCGTGGTGGCCGCCGTGACGGCGGGCGCCGCGGCGGCGGGCGCCTGCAAGGCGACCAACGCGGCGACACCGGCGAAGGCGGTGGCCAGCCCGCGCCTGAATGAGGTTTTCACCGTCGGAACACTCCTAACTGGATGGTCGAACGCGAAGCAAGCGCGGGTGGCTACCCGTAAGGGCCAGGTGGGAACTTCGGCTACCCGACTGGGTGGCCGTCCGGCGCGAGCAGGGGGTGTGCGCTGTGGCGAGGTGACAGAGGGGCACTGCGAATAGTCTGAGATTCACCCTCTGGTGGCCTCGTGGCAAGGTTCGCGGCAATACCTAAGGGTCCGTATTGCCGACGCGGGTGCCTGTGTCACCGCAGGTCGGCGTCGCCCGTTCGAGTTAACGGTGCGGAGACGTCGTGACTCCCGTGGTGTGGACCAGCGGAAAGCGTGCGGACCCCGGTCACTGTTCGTGTTCCCGCCTTTCGGCGGGTGTCCGATCGGTATGGTCCCGAGCATGCCGACGATCGGTGCGGCACCGGTGTTCGTGGCCCGCGACACCGAACTGGCCGAACTGGTGCGCGTCGCCTCGCGCCCGCCGTCGGTCGCCGTCGTCGAGGGCGAACCGGGTGTGGGCCGGAGCCGTCTGCTCGAAGAACTGGCCGCCCATCCCGGGATCGCGTCGCGTGTGGTCTGGTCCGCTCGGTGCGGCTCCTTCGCACGGCCGGGCAGGCTGGCGCCGTTGGTCGACGCGCTGCTCGGGAAGAGCGACGTCGCCGCCGCCCACGCGGCCGGTTTCTCGCCGGTGACGGGTGTCCTGCGACGGCTGATCCCCGAATGGTCCCCGTGGTTGCCGCCGTTCCCGGAGAACGCGGACGCCGAGACCGTCCGGCAGCAGGAGTTCCGCGCCGTGCGCGAAGTACTGACCGGCTGCGGTCCCGCGGTACTGGTGCTCGACGACGTCCACTCCGCCGACGACGACACATGGGAGCTCCTGCGCGCGCTCGCGGGCTCCCCGGCGCCGCCGCTGAGTGTGGTGGTGAGCGTGGCTGCGTGCGGCCCGCGGCGATTCCCGCCGCTGGGCGGGACCACCGCGCAGTTCTCGCTCGCCGCGTTCACCGACGTCCAGGTGCGGACGCTGCTGGACGCGTCCTTCGGCCGCTGCGCACCGGATTTCGCCGAAGCCGCGCACCGGCGCACGTCCGGGATCGCCGTCGACCTGACGGCTTTGGTCCAGAGTGTCGGCGACACCGCCGAGTCGCTTACGACGGACAGACTGGCGTCGGCGACCGTGCCGCCGATCGTGCGAAGCCGGGTTTCCGGCCTGATGGCGGCGATCGGCCCTGGCGCACAAGACGTCGTCCGCGCGGCCGCGGTGCTGGGATCGCCCGCCGGGGAACCGGATCTGGGCGCGGTCGCGGCACCGTCGCCCGGGGAGATCTCGGGCGCGATCACCGAAGCGGTGGAGGCGGGACTGCTGCGGGATCTCGGCCGCGGCCGTTATGTCTCGGGAAGCCCGCTGATCGCCGAAGCGGTCTACGCGCTGCTTCCCGGACCTCGGCGGTGCGCGATGCATGGACGGGCCGCCGCCCGGCTCGCCGCGAGCGCCGACCCCTTCGCGTCCCTCATCGCCCGTCACGCGCGGCTGGCAGGCGACATCGCCGCGTGGACACAGTGGACCGGCGTGGCGGTCGACAACGCCATCGAAGACGGCCGGACGGAGGAAGCGAGCCGTCTGCTCGAAGCGGCCTTGCGGGACACGGAGCTCCCTCGGACCGCGCGCGAGTCGTTCGCCGTCCGGCTCGGCAGGGAACTGCCGCGCAGTATCGCGCACGCCGGTACGGTCCGGCTGCTGCGGGAGATCCTGCGCGAATGGCCGCTGAGCAAGGCCGCGCGGGGCGAGATCCGGGTCCATCTCGGACAGGTGCTGATCAATCAGGTGGGCAAGGTCGAAGCGGGCAGGCTCGAGATCGAACTCGGCGCGGCCGACCTCGGCAGACGGCAGGCGCTGCTCGCCAGGGGATTGGTCACCCTGGCGCTCCCGCATATCGGCACCGTCCCGGTGGAGGAGAACTTCCGCTGGCTCGACGAGGCCGAACAGGTGAGCAAGGGAGAACACGACGCCGGGCTGCTCGCCGCGATCGCCGCGAACCGGCTTTCGGCGCGGATGCAGATCGCCGATCCGGAGGCCTGGGACGAGGTCGCCGACCTGCCGCGGGCCCCGGAGTCGGCCGAGGTCTGCCGCCAGGTGGCCCGCACCTACATCAACCTGGCCGACGCGGTGGCGTGGAACGGGCACTACCCGGTGGCGCGGGCCTATCTCACGACGGCGCGGCGACTGATCCGTGACGACCACCAGCCGTATCTCGACGCGCTGGCCGACGGCACGGAACTACGGCTGGACCTCGCGATGGGGGAGTGGGCGAGCGTCGCGGAGAAGGCGCGGGCGATGCTGACGCGGGTAGACAAGGACGGTTCGCTGGCGGCCGAGCCGCTGTTGGTGCTCGGCTGGTACGAGTACGGGCAGCACCGGCCGACGGCGGCACTGCGCAGTTTCGACGCGGCGTTCGCGCTGTCCGCGGGTAGCGTCCCGGTGCAGGCTTCGGCGTACGCGGGCCGCGTCGCGGTCCATCAGGCGGGCAAGGACCTGCAGGCGGCAAGGCGCCTCGCCGAGTTCGGCCTGGAAACCGTACGCCGCAAGAACAATTGGGTCTGGGCGGCCGAACTGATGCCGTTCGCCGTGCGCACCATGCTCGGGCTGGGACAGCACGTCGAGGCGCGGGAACTCCTCGCGGAGTACCGGCAGGGTATCGACGGCAAGGACGCACCGGTCGCGAACGCGTCGGCGCTGCTGTGCCGGGGCATGCTCACCCAGGCGCGTGGCGAGACGCTCGCCGCCGGTGATCTGCTGCTCGGTGCGGCGCAGGCCTACAGTGCGCTGCCTCTCCCGTATTTCGCCGCCTACGCCGACGAACTCGCGGCCGGATGTTTCTCCGAAGCCGGGGAGCGGGCGCGTGCCGTCGCGTCCTTCACCACCGCGGAGACGACGTACGCGAGCCTCGGCGCCGCCGTGGACGCGCTCCGCTGTCGTCGTTCGCTCCGGCGGTGTGATCCGGAGATGCCGCGGCGCGGCCGCAAGGGCTACGGCGAAGCGTTGTCGCCGAGGGAACTCGAAGTCGCCCGGCTCGCCGCCCAGAACCTCACGAACCGGGAGATCGGCGAGCGGCTGTTCCTGTCGCCGAGGACGGTCGAGATCCACGTCGGACGGGCACTCCGGAAATTGGGCCTGCCTTCGCGCACCGTCTTGACCGAGGACCTGCTCGGCGACGGTTCTCCAACCATTCCTTAAGGGTCCGTATTCCGCTATTCGCTGGGTACGCCGGGAGAAACCGCAGGTGAGAGGCGGTTTCTTTAAATAGTGGGCCATCCGCCGCGCTCCACTATTGTTCCGTTTCCGCCGCCGATCGACAGTTGTCGGGCAGTCGCGATTTCCCGGAAAGGAATCACCGTGAGCAGAAAACGGATCTTCGGCGTGGTCGCCCTGACCATGGCCGCCCTGGCGCCGGCGGCGGGCTTCGCCGGTGCGGCACCGGCCGATCCCCTGAGCGCCATCAGTCCCACCGATGCCGCGCCCCTGCCGGCGGGTGGCGTCCAGGGCCAGAGCATCGGCGGCACACCGGCGTCGGTGAAGGACTACCCGTACGTCATCGCCGCGCTGCGGGAAGGTGGCTCGCGACCGAAGGGGCAGAGCTGCTCCGGCTCCGTCATCGCGCCGCGGAAGGTCCTGGTCGCGGCCCACTGCAAGGAGCTGGCGGGCGAGAAGAGCGTCCTTTATGGACTCGACGACCTGAAGAGCGCGGGCGGCACCCAGCTGAAGGCCGTCGACTACAAGATTCACCCCAGGTTCACCCAGCCCTGGAACGGGTACGACGTCGCGGTGATCACCGTCGACGGCGACATCCCGGTCCCGCCCGGCGGCTACGCGAAGGTCGCCACGTCCGCGGACACCGGCCTGGAGGCGCCGGGCAAGGACGGGTTCAGCCTCGGGTACGGAAAGAAGGACATCAACGACTCCACGCAGGACGTCACGCTGCACAAGCTGACGTTGCCGATCGTGAACGCGAGCCAGTGCACCGGCGTGGAGAACGGCGTCGACCCGAAGACGATGATCTGCGCCGGTTACCCCGACGGACGCAAGACCGTCCTGCCGGGCGACAGCGGCGGCCCGTTCGTCGTGAACGGGAAGGTCGTCGGGGTCACCTCGTGGAGCCGCAGCGACTTCCGCTGGTACAGCGTCTACAGCAGGCTCAACAACGAGATGGGGGACTGGGTCGCCGAGCAGATCGGCGGCGAACAGCCGGGTGACGCCTTCACTCTCGCGGCTTCGCCCTCGTCGGTGAAGGTCCTGCCGGGGAAGTACGTGTCGGTGAGTGTCACGAGCAAACCCGGCAAGAACGGCGCCGAGAACGTCACCCTGTCGGCGTCGGGATTGCCCGAAGGTGCCAACGCGACGTTCCAGCCCGCCACGATCAAGGCGGGCGAAGTGGCGAAGCTGACCATCGAGACCGCCGCCGGCACTCCGGAAAAGGCTTATCAGGTCACGGTTTCCGGAAAGGGCACCACCGAGACGGCCACCGCGGGACTCTCGCTCACCGTCGGCGCGGGTGAACCTCCGGTCGGCGACCTGAAGGTGACCGTGAACCCGTCTTCGGGATCCGGCCGCGCGGGCTCGCTGGTGAGCGCGACCGTCACCGCGACCGGGGGTGCCGGTTCGATCGCCTTGTCCGCCAGTGGATCCGGACTGCCGATCAACCCGTTCTTCTCGCCGCAGAGCGTGTCGAGCGGTGGCAGCTCGACCATGCAGGTCTTCGCGCCGTTCCAGCCGGGCACGTACCCGGTCACGGTGACCGCGAAGGACGGCGGCGGCAAGACCGCGACCACCACGTACACCCTCACCGTCCAGTGATCTTCACCGAAGCAGAGGGGATTTCCCATGCGTGACAAGACGAAAACCCTGCTGGCGCTCGGCCTGCTGAGCCCGTTGCTCGCTCTCGGCGCCGGAACGGCCGTCGCCGCCGAGGCCGAAGGTGTGGTGATCCCCGCCAAGGAGCACTACGGCGACCAGTACATCGTCGTCCTCCATGACGTCGCCGCGGCGGGACAGTCGGCTTCGGCTGATCTGGCCGAACGGTACGGCGGTGAGGTCCGTTCGGTCTGGACGTCGGCCATCCGCGGGTTCTCGGCCAAGAGCATGACCCCCGCGGAAGCGCGGAAGCTGGCCGCGGACCCGTCGGTCAAGGCGGTGTACGAAGACGGCACCGCGCGCGGCACCGGCACCCAGCAGAACCCGACCTGGGGCCTGGACCGGGTCGACCAGAAGAACCTCCCGCTCGACAAGGCCTACACGTATCCCAACGAGGGCGCGGGCGTCACGGCGTACGACCTCGACAGCGGCATCAACCCGTCGAATCCGGAGTACGAAGGGCGCGCCGCCCTCGGCAAGGATTTCATGGGTGGCGACGGCACGGACTGCAACGGACACGGCAGTCACACCGCGGGCACGATCGGCAGCAAGACCTACGGGGTCGCGAAGAAGGTCAAGATCGTCGGGTTGAAAGTATTGGGCTGCGACAACTCCGGTCCGGACTCGGGCATCATCGACGCCGTCGACTGGGTGACGGCGAACGCCAAGAAGCCCGCCGTGGCGAACATGAGCCTGACCATGGACGCCCCCGGGGTCGGGGACGACGCGGTGAAGCGGTCGATCGCGTCGGGTGTCGTCTACGGCGTGGCGGCGGGCAACGCCTCCACCGACGCCTGCAACACCAGCCCGGCCCGGGTGCCCGAGGCGATCACGGTCAACGCCTCGGACTCCTCGGACAACCGGTCTTCGTTCTCGAACTACGGAAGCTGCACCGACATCTTCGCCCCCGGTTCGAACATCACGTCGCTGAGCCCGAGCAGCGGCGGTTCGGCGGTGATGAACGGGACCTCGATGGCGACACCGCACGTCGTCGGCGCGGCCGCGCTCTACCTGTCGGCCAACCCCGGCGCCTCTCCGCAGCAGGTGCGGGACGCGCTGGTGAACGGCGCGACCGCGGGTGTCATCAAGAACGCGGGCAGCGGCTCGCCGAACAAGCTGCTGAACGTCTCGTCGATCGGCAGCGGTGGCCCCGGGCCGCAGTGCGGGGCCAAGTCGAACACCACGCCGGTGTCCATTCCGGACGCCGGGGCGGCGGTGACCAGTTCCGTGACCCAGGAAGGCTGTGACGGCAAGGCTTCCGCTTCGCTCCCGGTGAAGGTGGACATCTCGCACACCTACACCGCGGACCTCGTGCTCGACCTGATCGGGCCGAGTGGCAAGGCCTACCGGCTCAAGGAGTCCGGAGGAGTCGGCTCGGCCGACGGCGTGCACGAGACCTTCACGGTCGATGCCTCCGGTGAGGCGGCCAACGGCACCTGGAAGCTGAGCGCGCAGGACGTCTACCGGTTCGACACCGGCTCGATCGACGGGTTCGCCATCACGTTCTGAACCTGCTGAGACTCGCCGGCAGGGCGGGAGGGAGAACACCGGTGGGGCCGCTTAGGCGGTCCCACCGGTGTCCGCCATGGCCCGCCGGCAACCCCTTGGCAGCTTCCGGCCACCTGCCGGACCGTGTCTTGACACCGAACTAAGCCTACCCTTAGTTTCCCCCTATAACTTTCCACGGCCGCGAAAGGCCTCGGCGAGCGACGAGAGGATCGCCGGGCTCGCCAGGGTGGACGAACTGCTGGAACACACGGCCGTCGGCGAGGCGGGCGGCGCGCTCTCCGGCGGTGAGCGGCAGCGGGTGCTGCTGGTCGACGAGGCCACGAGCGCGCTGGACACCGAAAACGAGGACGCCGTGGTCCGCTCGCTCAGCGCCGATCCCGTGCCGCGGACGCGAGTGATCGTCACCCACCGGATCGCCGGGATCCGGCACGCGGACCGGGTCTTGTTCCTGGAGGACGGGCGGATCGCCGAGGACGGCACCCTCGAAGAACTCCTTGCCGGACAAGGACGTTTCGCCGAATTCTGGCGGCGCCAGATCGACGCCACCGGCTGGAGGATCACCGCGAGATGACCCATACCCAAGGTGAGCCGGAATGGGTCGTCACCCGCGACGGCAGACGGCTCCACGCGATGGTGCACCCGGGGCCCGAGGGATCCACCGGGCCGACGGTCGTGTTCGAGGCGGGTGCCGCGGCCACCCGGTCGTCGTGGGCGGCGGTCCAGCCGGAGGTCGCCCGGTACGCCCGTGCGATCGTCTACGACCGGTCCGGGCTCGGCCGCAGCGCCCCCGACCCCGGCGGGCGCACCCTGCGGCGGATGGCCGACGACCTCAACGACGTCCTCGATCATTTCGGCCAGGGACCATACGTCCTCGTCGGGCACAGCGCCGGCGGGCCGATCGTGCGGCAGGCCGCCGCCCGACGTCCGGAGCGGATCGCCGGGCTGGTGCTGGTCGATCCGACCGACGAAGCGGCGGACGTTCTCTTCGGCCGCGCCTTCCGCACCGGTGAACGCGTCATGCTCCGGCTCGGCGCCGTGCTCGCGCGGCTGGGCCTGCTCAAGTCCGTCTTCCGCGGCCTGCTGCGGGGGACCCCGGAAGACGTCCGCCGCGAGCTCGAACGGGAGGCCTTCACCGTCGGGACGGTGCGGACCCAGCGGGAGCAGGCCCGCACCTTCCTCGACGAACTGGCCCTCTGGCAGCAGGATCCGCCGGTGCTCGGCGACATCCCGGTCACCGTGGTGTCCGGCGGACTCGGCGGTGGCGGCTTCTCCGCCGGCATGAGGGCGCGGACGAACGCCTCACACGCTCACCGGGTGAGCCTCTCGCCCGGCGGCAGGCACGTCATCGCGGAGCGGTCCGGCCACTACGTCCCGTTGACCGAGCCCGACGTGATCGTCCGCGAAATCGTCAGGATGACGTGAGCGCCCGCCTGAGTTCTTCGTAGGTCGGGGCGAGCGCCCGGAGGGTCGCGGCGGCGCGTGCGTCGTCCTCGACGACGAGGTGGTACTGCAACGAGCCGATCAGCCGAGCCTGCGTGGTGAGGACGGCGGCGGCCTCTTCGCGGCCGACCCGGCGCAGGCACGCCGCGGCGTCGGCCGTCCGTCGGCGCCGAGGCGCACGACGAAATGGATGAGCAGCCCCCGCAGGTCCGGGTCGCCACCGGAGCCGATCCGGTCGGCGAGCGCGAGTGCCGCGTCGCCGTTGCCGAGCGTGCCGGGCGGGAGCCCGGTGTCGTTCTCCCCGCTGAGCCGCCTGATCGCCCTGGGAAGCGACGCCACGATCGCGGCCTCGTCTTCGACGAAGGTGTGCCGCACGAACTTCGTCCGCATCGTGTGCGGTTTGCCGTAAGCGACCGTTTCGGCGCGCCAGGCGGCGGCGAAATCCGCCCGCGGGATCCGCGCGTACGGGTAGCCCTGCGGGTCGTGGGCGGTGACGGACTCGTCGTCCGCGGCGAGCGCGACCAGGAAATGGTCGGCGCCGATCGGGCCGGTCATCCCCGGCTGGTGGCGCAGATGCCCCATTTCGACCGGACCGAGCAGGACCGGGCCGCCGGCGAGGCTCTCGACGAGCCGGGCGAAGGCGGCGTCCGGATCCGGCTCGCTCGCCGTTTCCGCGCGCCAGCCGAGGACGTCGAGGGCCTCGCCGATACCGAGATCGGGATCCCACCCGAAGGCGTCGAAGAACGGCAGCGAACCGCCGATCAGCTGCATGCCGAAGGGGCTGCCGGTCACGGTTTCGAGCACGTCGGCGCCAGGGGACTCGGAGCCGAGCATCATCGCGAGGGAATGGGCATAGCAATAAGGGCCGGAGCCACGATAAGGAAGATCGATCACGTGTTCGACAATGGCAGTTTTCGCGCGAGAACGCCACACCCCGTCGCGTCCGTTGTGGACAGTGAATTCATCACCCGTCCGGGGGTTTCGGGGCCACTCAACGGGTTCTATCCCGGCGACACCGCCGATCCCGGTTGCCGTCGACGATCTTGCCGACCCAGGATGACCACCACTTGAGCTCGCAGTCCCCGCCGTCCTGACCTGGGCCGACGGGAGCGAGGGGTGAGGCGGAGGCGGCATGGCGGAACGTCGTGGGCGGAATCGGTGGCGCCGGGGCATAGCGGTGCTCACGGTGGTCGTCGTGGCTCTGCTGATGGGCGCCCCGCTGCCCGCGAACGCCCAGACCCAGCCACGCGGAGCGGGCACCGAACGGCCGATCGGGCCGGAGCCGGTGTACTCCGGGCTGGCGCACGGCGGTATCACGATGGCCGCCAACTCCGTCGTGCAGTGCGGCGTCGGCGTGGTCTGCAACGAGTCCGCGAGCAACGCGAGCGCGGTGTCGTGGATCAAGACCGACCCGGCCGCACCCGGCAACACCGCCTCCGCGGCGAGCCTGAACGTCCCGGCCGGCGCGAAGGTGCTCAACGCCCGGCTGTACTGGCAGTTCAATCCGGTTGCCAGCAGCGGGACCTCTGGCGACGGGGCCCGGGGCAACCAGGTCTCCGTGAAGACCCCGGGCTCCAGCACCTACCAGCGGATCACCGCCGAAACCTACGACTGGTTCCCCGCGACCACGACGGGCGGCTCCCCGACCCTGTACGCCTACGGCGGCGCCGCCGACGTCACGAACCTCGTGACGGCCGCCGGGACCGGGCAGTACACGGTCGCCGACATCCAGGCCTGCCAGGGCCAGTCGATCAGCCGGACGAATCTCGGCTGCTGGGGTGGCTGGTCGCTGGTGGTGGCCTACGAACTGCCCAGCGAGCCGTTGCGGTATCTGCAGGTCTGGGACGGTATGCAGGTGGTCGCGGGCGGGAGCACCCCGAGCTCGGCCACCATCGCGCTGAGCGGTATCAAGGCGCCGACCTCGCGTCAGCCCAATGTCGAACTCGGCATCGTCGCGGGTGACGGTGACGCGCCCATCACCGGCGACTACCTCCAGGTCGGCCCGGACGCGTCCAGCCTGCAGACCATCGCGATGCCCGCGCCGGGCGGCGTGGCGACCAACAACGCCTTCAGTAGCCGCATCGACCGTGTCACGGCCACCGGTTCGGGCACGAACGTCACTTCACGCGAGCCCAACTCGGTGAACAACGTCGGCTACGACGCCCGCAGCATCGACATCACCGGCAAGGTCCCCGCGGGGACCACCGCGCTCCAGGTGAAGATCGGCACCGTCGGCGACGCGCTGTACCCGCAGACGATCTGGCTCGTCACCGACGCACTCGAACCCGACCTCCAGATCACCAAGGCCAACGACCCAGTGGGCAACACCGACGACAATCCGCCGGGTTACGTCACCAAGGGCAGCGAGGTCACGTACACCTTCGAGGTCGCCAACCGGCACGCCGACGGCAGTGTCACCGATCTCGACACCGCGACGAACGTGGTGCTCACCGACACCCTCCCCGACGGCGTCACGTTCGTGGCCGGGTCGAATCCGGACTGTTCGGCGTCCGGGCAGCTGGTCACCTGCACCCTGCCGAACCTGAGGCCGGGGCAGTCGCAGAAGGTCGCCTTCAAGGTCAAGGTCGGTGCCTCGGTGCCGGACGGCACCAAACTCGACAACACCGGCAAGCTGACCTTCCGCGGCGAAGACACCGGACGGCCGCAGGAACGCACGTCGAACACGGTGCGGAACACGGTCGCCTCACCGGGATACCAGCTGACGAAGACGGTCGACCTCGCCGAAGCGATCCCGGGCGACACCCTGACCTATCAGGTGGCCGTGCGGAACACCGGGGTGATCCCCGTGCCCGCGTTCACGGTGCGCGACACCTTGCCGCCGGGGACGACCTACGTGTCCTCCACGCCGTCGAAGGGCACCGCGTCCGGTACCGGGCCGATCGAGTGGGCCGTGAACGGCCTCGCCGTCGGAGAGACGGCCACGTTGACCGTGCGTGTGAAGGTCGAAGAGGCCGCCATCGGCAAGGAGCTGGTGAACCGCGCGACCGTTCCGATCGGGCCGCCGCCGGTCGTCCCGCCGGACAACCGCTGCCCGGACGATCCCGCCGCCGCGTGCGCGAAGACCAAGGTGCCGCCGCCGTCGTACACGGTGACGAAGACCGCGGACAAGGAATCCGCGAACCCCGGCGACGTCGTGCGCTACAAGGTCACCGTCGCCAACACCGGAAAGGTGACCGCGGCGGATCTCAAGGTCGTGGATGATCTGACCGGGGTGCTGGACGACGCGGTCTACCAGAACGACGCCACCGCATCGCCAGGTTCGGTGTCCTATGCGGAGCCGAGGCTGACCTGGACCGGCACCCTCGCGGCGGGGCAGAGCGCCGAGTTCGCCTACACGGTGAAGGTCAAGAGCCCGAACACCGGCGACAATCGGCTGACGAACGTGGTGACGTCGGAGACTCCAGGTGGAAATTGCCCGCCGGGTTCGACCGACCCGAAGTGCGGTACCACGACGCCGGTTTCCGGGCTGTTGATCGAGAAGTCGGTCGACAAGCAGTCGGCGAATCCGGGCGATGTCGTGAAGTACACGGTCACGGTGCGGAATACGGGCCAGACGAAGCTGAGCGGTGCGACGTTCACGGACGATCTCACGCAGGTGCTGGACGACGCGGACTATCAGGATGATGGTGCGGCGACGGTCGGTGGTGTCACCTATGCGGCGCCGAAGTTGACGTGGACCGGTGACTTGGAAGTCGGTGCCACGTCGGTGGTGACGTACACGGTGAAGGTCAAGAGCCCGAACACGGGCGACAATGTGCTCAGGAACGCGGTGGCGTCGGAGACGCCGGGTGGTAACTGTCCGCCGGGTTCGACCGACCCGAAGTGCGGTACCACGACGCCGGTTTCCGGGCTGGTGATCGAGAAGTCGGTGGACAAGCAGTCGGCGAATCCGGGCGATGTCGTGAAGTACACGGTGACCGTGCGGAACACCGGTCAGACGAAGCTGAGCGGTGCGACGTTCACTGATGATCTGACGCAGGTGCTGGACGACGCGGATTACCAGAATGATGGTGCGGCGACGATTGGTGGTGTGTCGTATGCGGCGCCGAAGTTGACGTGGACCGGTGACTTGGAAGTCGGTGCCACGTCTGTGGTGACGTATACGGTGAAGGTCAAGAACCCGAACCCCGGCGACAAGAAGCTGTCCAATGTGGTCACGTCGGAGACTCCTGGTGGAAATTGCCCGCCGGGTTCGACGGATCCGAAGTGCGGGACAACCACGCCGGTGTCCGGACTGACGATCGAGAAGTCGGTCGACAAGCAGTCGGCGAACCCTGGCGATGTCGTGAAGTACACGGTCACGGTGCGGAATACGGGCCAGACGAAGCTGAGCGGTGCGACGTTCACCGATGATCTCACGCAGGTTCTCGACGACGCCGATTATCAGAACGACGGTGCGGCGACCATCGGTGGTGTCACCTATGCGGCGCCGAAACTGACGTGGACCGGTGACCTGGAAGTCGGTGCCACGTCGGTGGTGACGTATACGGTGAAGGTCAAGAATCCCAATCCCGGCGACAATGTGCTCAGGAACGCGGTGTCGTCGGAAACTCCAGGCGGGAACTGTCCGCCGGGTTCGACCGACCCGAAGTGCGGTACTACGACGCCGGTTTCCGGGCTGTTGATCGAGAAGACCGTGGACAAGCAGTCGGCGAACCCTGGCGATGTCGTGAAGTACACGGTCACGGTGCGGAATACGGGCCAGACGAAGCTGAGCGGTGCGACGTTCACCGATGATCTCACGCAGGTTCTCGACGACGCCGATTATCAGAACGACGGTGCGGCGACCATCGGTGGTGTCACCTATGCGGCGCCGAAACTGACGTGGACCGGTGACCTCGAAATCGGCGCCACGTCGGTGGTGACGTACACGGTGAAGGTCAAGAATCCCGTCCCGGGCGACAAGAAACTCATCAACACGGTCACGTCGGAGACGCCGGGCGGGAACTGTCCGCCGGGTTCGACGGATCCGAAGTGTGGCACGACCACGCCGGTTTCCGGGCTGTTGATCGAGAAGACCGTGGACAAGCAGTCGGCGAATCCCGGTGACGTCGCGAAATACACGGTGACGGTCACCAACACCGGTCAGACGAAGCTGACCGGTGCGACGTTCACCGATGATCTGACGCAGGTTCTCGACGACGCAGACTATCAGAATGACGGTGCCGCGACGATCGGTGGAGTGTCGTTCGCGGCACCGAAGCTGACCTGGACGGGTGACCTCGGCGTCGGCGAGACGGCCACGGTCACGTACACGGTCAAGGTCAAGAACCCGAACACCGGCGACAACCGGCTCAAGAACGTGGTGACGTCGGAGACGCCGGGCGGGAACTGCCCGCCGGGCTCCACGGATCCGGACTGCGGCACGGAAACCCCGGTTTCGGGTCTGGAGATCAAGAAGACCGTCGACAAGCAGTCGGCGAATCCCGGTGACGTCGTGAAGTACACGGTCACGGTCACCAACACCGGTCAGACGAAGCTGACCGGCGCCACTTTCACCGACGACCTGACCCAGGTGCTCGACGACGCCGTTTACCGGAACGATGGAGCGGCGACGGTCGGTGGTGTGTCGTATGCGGCGCCGAAGTTGACGTGGATCGGCGACCTGGAGATCGGGCAGACCTCGACCGTCACCTACACGGTCCAGGTGAAGGATCCGGGCGACGGCGACAAGAAGCTCGTCAACGCCGTCACGTCCGAGACCCCGGGCGGGAACTGCCCGCCGGGCTCGACCGATCCGGATTGCGGCACGACCACCCCGATCTCCGGACTGCTCATCAAGAAGACCGCCGACAAGAAGTCGGTCGACCCCGGCGACACGGTGAAGTACACGATCACCGTCACCAACACCGGGCAGACCAAGCAGGACGCGGCCGCCTTCACCGACGACATGACCGAAGTCCTGGACGACGCCGACTACCAGAACGACGGTGCGGCGACCATCGGCGGCGTCACGTACGCGGCGCCGAAGCTGACGTGGACCGGCTCGCTGGAGATCGGGCAGACCTCGACCGTCACCTACACGGTCAAGATCAAGAACCCGAACCCCGGCGACAAGAAACTGTCCAATGTGGTCACTTCGGACACCCCGGGTAACAACTGCCCGCCGGATTCGACCGACCCGAACTGCGTCGCGGACGTGCCGTCCCGCGAACTGACGGTCAAGAAGACGTCGGACAAGCAGACCGCGAACCCGGGTGACGTCGTCACGTACACCGTCGTCGTCACCAATACCGGCAAGGTAGACCTGGTCGGCGAGGACGCCGCACGGGTCACGGACGACCTGTCCGAGGTGCTCGACGACGCCGACTACGCCGACGACGCCGCGGCGGCCCCGGTCGCCGGGACGTTCACCTTCACCGCGCCGAACCTGGTGTGGGCAGGCGATCTCCCGGTGGGTGCTTCGACCACGCTGAAGTATTCGGTGAAGGTGAAGAACCCCGTGACCGGCGACCACGAACTGCGGAACACCGTCAGCACCAACACCCCGGGCACCTGCCCACCGCAGTCCGACGACCCGGCGTGCTCGACCGTCACTCCGGTGCCCGGCATCTCGCTGGAGAAGAAGGCGGACAAGGCCACGGCGAACCCGGGCGACGTCGTGAAGTACACGGTGACCGTGCGCAACACCGGCAAGACGAAGTTGACCGGTGCGACGTTCACCGACGACCTCACCGAGGTCCTCGACGACGCGGTGTTCCAGAAGGACGGTGCGGCGACGATCGGTTCGGTGACCTACGAGGAGCCGAAGCTGACCTGGACCGGCGACCTGGAGATCGGGCAGACGGCGACGGTCACGTACAGCGTCAAGGTGACCAAGACCGACGGCGACGGCAAGCTGACCAACGTCATCACCACCGACACTCCGGGTGGCAACTGCCCGCCGGGCAGCAAGGATCCGAAGTGCGGCACGACGACACCGCTGTCCAGCCTGAAGATCAAGAAGACCGTCGACAAGGCGGAGGCGAAACCGGGCGAGGTCGTGACCTACACCGTCGCGGTGGAGAACACCGGGCAGGCCACAGTGGACGACGCGACGTTCACCGACGATCTGACCCAGGTGCTGGACGATGCCACGTTCGACGGCACGGCGAAGGCCAGTACGGGAGCGGTCACCTATTCCGCGCCGAAGCTCACGTGGAAGGGCGAGCTCAAGCCGGGGGAGAAGGCCACCGTCACTTACGCCGTCACCGTGCGGAAGCCGGCGACCGGTGACCACCGCCTCCGCAACGTCGTCACGTCGGACACACCGGGCGGCAACTGCCCGCCGGGTTCGGCGAACCCCGACTGCGGCACCGACACCAGGGTGCCGCCGACGCCGCAGCCGCCGGACAAGCCGAACCCTCAGCCGCCGACGACCCCGCGTCCGCCCGGTCTGGCCGTGACCGGCTCGCCGGTGAAGACGATGACGGTGCTGGCGCTGGGCATGCTGGCCATCGGCGCGCTGCTGCTCCTCGCCGGACGGAGGCGCCGGGAGTCCTAGCGTCGCGTGACCTGCTCGCCCTACGCCGCTGCGATCCACGCGCCTTGCCGCGTGGATCGCAGCGGACGCAAGGCAGCGGGGTCACGCGACACTAGGCGGTCTTCGGCACCGCGATCAGCGCTTCGACCTCGACGACCAGTTCCGGCTTCGCCAGTGCCGCCACCACGATCAGCGACTGAGCGGGCCAGTCCGCTTCCGGGTACCAGCGGGTAAAGGTCTCGCGCATCGCGGCGCGGAACCCGGCGAGGTGCTCGGTGCCGGAAAGCATGCTGAACACCTTGACCAGATGTTCCGGTCCGGCGCCCGCGGCTTCGAGAAGCCGTTCGAGGTTGGCGAGCAACGCCCGGGTCTGGGACTCGGCGTCGGGCCCGGCGAGTTCGCCGTCGGGCCCGACGCCGATCTGGCCGGACACGACGACGAGTTCGTGATCGGCGGGAACGCGGACGAGATGGCTGTACGGGCCGATCGGCGCCGCCACGGTCTCCGGATTCCAGCGCTGGATCATCGGTCCCCTCTCTCGTCCACCAAGGAAATCGCCTCCAAGGTACCGATGATTCCGGGCCGCGTCGGGAGTCTCACCACCAGACGACCACGGGAAAGGACTCCGGATGACGGATTCAGGAACGAAGACCGAGATCTGGCCGCTGATCCACGCCGAGCGGGCGGCGCTGGCGAACGACCTGGCGGAGCTCACCGAGGAGCAGTGGAGGACACCGTCGCTGTGCGCGGGGCTGACGGTGCGTGAAGTGCTCGCGCATGTCACTTCGGCCGCGAGCCTCACCCCGCTGCGGTGGATGGCGGGCGTGATCCGCTGCCGGTGGGATTTCGACAAGCAGGTCGCCATGCGGCTGGCCGAGCAGATGGGGGACGACGGCGCCGAGACGCTGGCGAGGTTCCGCGGCGTCGTCACCAGCACGACGAAACCGCCCTTGCCGAAGATGGCGATGCTCGGCGAGACGATCGTGCACGGCGAGGACATCCGTCGTCCGCTCGACATCCGCCGCGATCACCCGATCGACGTCCTCACCGCGCTGGCCGAGTACTACCGGGGTTCGGATCTGGTGGTGATGGCGAAGGGACGCATCGGCGGGCTGCGGCTGCAAGCCACCGATGGTCCCTTCACCGCCGGGACCGGTTCGCTCGTCTCGGGGCCGACCTTGGCGCTGATCATGGCCATGACCGGACGGGCGGCCCACCTCGCCGAACTCGACGGCGATGGGGTCCCGATCCTGCGGAAGCGTGTCCTTTCTCAGGACTGAGACTCGAGGGGCAGGCCCGCGCCGGCCCAGTCCTCGATGCCCTCCCGGTACTTGCGGACGTCGGTGTAGCCGAGGGCGGTGAGCCGGTCGGCGACCTGGCCGCTGTTCGGGCAGCCGGGGTTCGAGCAGTAGGTGACGATGGCGGCGCCGCGATCGGGCAGCACGGTCGCGGCGTGCGCGTCGACGTCGGCGAGGACCAGGGGCACGGCGCCGGGCAGATGCTGCTGGGCGTAGTACTCGCCACCCAGTGCGTCGACCACCGTCACGGTCTTCGCGTCGATCGCGGCCTTCAGTTCGTCACGGGTGATGAGTGCGGTCATGTCGCTACCTCCAGTTAATCGGACTATAGTCCGGATGTGCCTCACGACCATAACGGACCGCAGTCCGCTTCTGCAACCTCGCTGGAACTCCTCCGCACACCGCCGCCCAAGGAACGCGCCGACGCCGCCCGCAACCGGGCCGCGATCCTGGACGCGGCGGCGGCACTGTTCGCCGAGCACGGCGTCGAAGCGGTGTCGATGGATCAGGTGGCGGCGGCCGCCGGGGTGGGCAAGGGCACGCTTTTCCGCCGCTTCGGTGACAAGGCGGGGCTGGCCGTCGCCTTGCTGGACGCGCGGGAACGCCTGCTCCAGGAGGGGATCCTGCACGGCCCGCCCCCGCTCGGCCCCGGCGCGCCGCCGGTCGAACGGCTCGTCGCCTTCGCCGACGCGTACGTCGGCTACGTACTCGAACACCTGCCGCTGGTGCGGATGTCGGAGACCGCCGCGCCGGGGGCGCGCTACCGCATCGGGGCCTACCGGTTCTGGCACCGGCACGTCGCGCTCCTGCTCGACGGCACGCCCGACCCCGAGCACGCCGCGCACGCCCTGCTGGCCCCGCTCGCGGCCGAGCATCTGACCGCGTTGTTGCCGGAACTGGGGGAGGACCGCGTCCGCGCCGGGATCACGCGCCTGTGGCGGCGGGCCGGATCCCAGTAGGGTGTCGGCGAGACCCGGGAGTGTGTCGATGACGGTGGAGAACGGGAGGTACCGGACGGCCAGGCAGGCCGTACCGGCGCTGCTCGCCGCCGTGCTGACCGCGCTCGGCCTGCTCTTCGCGCTCCACACGGGCGGTTCCGCTTCGGCGGACGAGCCGCGCGCGACGGTCGGCTCCTCGGCCTCCAAGGCCGTCGCGCCGGTGCGCGCCGCGGGCAGGCTCGCCGCCGAACCCGCCCTGCTGGGTGTGCACGGTCACGGTGACCTGCCTCTCTTCGGCACCGTCCCGCACGGGCCGGCGTCCACGACACTGCTCCGCCTCAGCGAGCTCCACGACGACGTCACCCCTCCCTCGCGCGCGGCGAACCGCCTCGCGCTGGGGGATCGCGCTCCTCCTTTCCCGGCAGCCGTCTGAAGCTGCCGGGCGCGCGGTCCGCGTGCCCGAACCGGGAAACCCCTTGAGGAGAAGACTTCGTGCCGCGCGAAACCGCGCGGCGAGGCATGACCGGGCGAGCCGTCGTCTCGCTGGTCGTCCTCGCCGCGACCGTGTACCTGTTGCTGACCACCGCCCCGCGCCTGGGGCTCGATCTGCGTGGTGGCACGCAGATCGTGCTGGAGACCAAGGATTCGCCCACCGTCACCGCCGACGCCCAGACCACCGACCGGACGCTCGAGGTGCTGCGCCGCCGGGTCGACGCACTGGGTGTCGCCGAGCCGATGCTGGCCCGCTCCGGCGACAACCGGATCATCGTCGAACTGCCCGGCGTGCGGGATCCGCGCGAGGCCGTCGAGGTGATCGGCCGCACCGCGCAACTGTCCTTCCATCCCGTGCTCGCCGCGGGCGCCGCCCCCGGCGACTCCCGCGTCCTCACCGACGAGAGCGGGCAGCCGATCACGCTGGGACCCGCCGCGCTGACCGGTGAAGGCGTCGACGAGGCGCTCTCGTCGATCGATTCGCAGGGCGGCGGCGGATGGCTCGTTTCGGTCGACTTCAAAGGGGACAGCGGCCGTGCCTGGGAGCGGCTGACCGGGCAGGCCGCCTGCTCGCCGCCGGGTGATCCCGCCCGCCGGGTGGCGATCGCGCTCGACGACAAGGTGATCTCGTCGCCCCAGGTGAGCCCGCAGGTCGCCTGCGGGGTCGGGATCGTCGGCGGGAGCACGCAGATCACCGGGCAGTTCTCACCCGCCGAAGCCAAGGATCTGGCGCTGCTGATCAACGCCGGTGCGCTGCCGACACCGGTCGAGATCATCGAGCAGCGGACCGTCGGGCCGACGCTCGGCGCGGCCGCCATCGACGCCAGTGCCCGTGCCGCCGTGATCGGCCTGGCGCTGACCGCGCTGTTCCTCCTCGCGGTGTATCGCCTGGCCGGGCTGATCGCCGTGGGCGCGCTGGTGGCGTACGCCGCCGTGTCCTACGCCGCGCTGCTCGCCGTCGGCGCGACACTGACCTTGCCGGGTCTCGCGGGGTTCGTCCTGGCGATCGGCATGGCCGTCGACGCGACCGTGCTCGTCTTCGAAAGGGCGAGAGAAGAACACTCCGTCAAACGGGGAGGTTCGCTGCCGCGGTCGGTCAGCCGCGGGTTCAGCGGGGCGCTGTCGGCGATCGTCGATTCGAATGTGACCACCCTGCTCGCCGCGGGGCTGCTGTTCTGGCTGGCGTCCGGCCCGGTACGCGGATTCGGGGTGACGCTGTCCATCGGTGTCGTCGTGGCGTTGTTCATCTCGCTCGTGCTCACGCGTTTGCTGCTGCATCTCACGATGCGGGGCGTGGTCGCGCGCAAATCACGGCTGTCCGGCCTCGCCCACGAGGGCCGGGTCCGGCGGTGGGTGAACCGCCTTGATCCCGGGTTCCTCGGGAAACCCCGGCGCTGGCTGGTGGTCGCGGGAGCGGTCGTCATCGCCGCGATCGCGGGACTGTTCGTGGCGGGACCGAACCTCGGCGTCGAGTTCACCGGTGGCAGGGTCATCGAATACAGCACCTCGGCGCCCGCCGACGTCGAGCGGGTCCGGGACGCGGTCTCCGACGCCGGATTCCCCCGCGCCATCGTGCAGACGTCCGGGGAGAAGGACATCTCCGTCCGCACCGAGCCGATCGACGAGGACGCCACCGAACGGATCCGGGCCGCCGTCGCCCGGGTCGCGGGCGACGCCACCGAGATCCGCGACGAGCAGATCGGCCCGAGCCTCGGCGCCGAACTGCGCACCAAGGCGGTGATCGCGCTCGGCCTCGCGGTGCTGGCGCAGCTGATCTACCTGGCGGTGCGGTTCGACTGGCGGCTCGGCGTGGCCACGGTGGCCGCGCTCGGGCAGGACGTCCTGATCATCCTCGGGATCTTCGCCTGGCTGGGCAAGTCCATGGACGGTGTCTTCCTCGCCGCCCTGCTGACGGTGATCGGCTACTCGGTCAACGACTCGGTGGTGGTCTTCGACCGGGTGCGGGAGGTACGGGGGCAACGCCGTAAGGAGCCGTTCTCACGGGTCGTCGGCACGGCGGTCCTGCAGACGCTGCCGCGGACGATCAACACCGGGATCGGGGTGCTGTTCGTCCTCGGGGCGCTGCTGTTCCTCGGGGACGGGTCGCTGGCCGACTTCGCCCTCGCGCTCCTGCTCGGTCTCGTCGCGGGCACAGTGTCCACAGTGGCCACTGCCGGTCCCGTCGCGATCCTGCTCGACAAGCGGTGGCCCGGGGCCGGACGTCCCGTCCGGAAGGCGTCGCCCGCACGACAGCGGGACGACAACGGCGCGGTGGTGTGATCGACGTTCCTTTGTGGACCGCCGCACGCGGCCCGGCCTCTAAGCTCGTTCCCGGTGGCAGGGGAGTCCACCGGGAACGAGGGGCGGGGAGATGATTCAGAGCGTGCTCGTCGGCGCGGTCGTCGTGCTGGCTTGGACGATGACGGCGGCCAGGCTGGAACGGTGGCAGATCACCGCGCCGATGGCGATGGTGGCGGCCGGGCTGGCGATCGGGTTCAGCACCCGCAACGATCTCGGCAACGGGCTCAACACCGAGATCGCGCTCAACGCGGCGGAACTGATCCTCGCGCTGCTGTTGTTCGTGGACGCCACCGCGGTCAAGGGCGGCTATCTCGGTCACGACGCCAAGACCGCGGTGCGGCTGCTGCTGATCGCGCTGCCGCTGACGATCCTGATCGTCCTGGGTGTCGGCCTGCTGGCGCTGCCGGGCCTCGGCTGGGCGGCGGTCCTGCTGATCGCCTGCATCATCGCCCCGACGGATTTCGCCCCGGCGACGTCCGTGGTGCACGACGTCCGGGTGCCCGAACGCGTGCGGCACCTGCTGAACGTCGAGAGCGGCTACAACGACGGCGTCGTCGCCCCGGTGTTCATCTTCGCGCTCACCCTCGCGGGGAGCCACCACCAGGCGAACACGCCGGGCGAGGCGCTGCAGACCGCGATCCCGGCGGCGTTGCTGGCCGTGCTGGCGGGCTCCGTCATCGGTGCGGTGGCCGCGGTGGCGATGAACGTGACGGCCAAGCACGGCTGGTCGACCCGGCATTCCGCGCGGGTCGCGGCCGTCGCCCTGCCGCTGCTGACCTACACCGCCGCCGTCGCGATCGGCGGCAACGGCTTCGTCGCGGCGTTCATCTGCGGGATCGCCTACAAGACCGCGCGGCACCCCGGCGAAGACGAAGTCGGGCTCGCCGAGGACGTCAGTTCGCTGTGCGGGCTGCTCATGTGGTTCGTCTTCGGCAGTACCGCGGTGCTGGTGCTGTCCTTCGGCCTCACTTGGGGCATCGTGCTCGTCAGTGTCGTCGCGCTGACCGTCGCGCGGCTGATCCCGGTGCTGCTCACCTTGCTGCGGACGGACTTCCGGTGGCGGGACCGGATGACCATCGGCCTGCTGGCCCCGCGCGGCGCGGCGTCGATCGTGTTCGGCCTGCTCGCTTTCAACTCACTCGACGGGGACGCGGCGGACGTCGCGTTGAGCGTCATGGCGGTGACCGTGCTGCTGAGCGTCGCCGCGCACGGTTTCGGGGCATCTGCGTTCCTGAACCGCAAGTCGAAGAGGACGTGACCGGCGAGGACGGTCAGGGTCAACGGCGCCTTCACGTACGGCAAAGGTGCCGCCGAGTGACCCGGTCAGCCGCTCATCGCCTTCCTGATGGCCGCCTCCAGCTCTTTCACGTGCTGGGAATTCATGCCGCCGTAGGTGAAGGTGTTCATGTCGACCTTGTCGGCGTACATGGGCACGTCTTCGACGATCGTCTTGGACGCCCCCTTCACGTCGAAGATGAGCATTCCCGGCTTGAACGCCGTCGGCGGGATGTTCTTGATACCGCTGATCTTCTCGACGGTGAACGTGTGCTTCTTGTCGTTGAGTCCTTTGACCGCTGCCTTGATCGTGATCGTCCGGCCGCTGAAGCTGATGGAACGGCGTCTGGCGTGGATGTGCACGAACCCTCCCCTGGGCGCGAAAGAAGGCACTCTAGGAGAGTGGAATCGAGAGAAGTGGCCGCCGTTTCCGAACCGTTATCGGCTCAGCTGCCTGCCGTCTCCACGTCGCCCACGGTCAGGTCGTACGGTGCGGCGCTGTTCCACAACGCCTCCGCCTCGCCGAGGAAGGTCCGGTACGCCGCGCCGTCCGCGGGCTGCAGCACGAACTTCGGCTCGCCCGCGGCCTGGTAGGTGTAGTACTCGGCGAACAGTGCCGAGCCGGTGACGATGACTCCCGTGGCGACGGGGTGCGCGACGAGCCGGACCGTGAGGTCGCCGCCGGTCGAGCGTTTCAGCTCGGCCAGCACCCGCAGCGTGTGACGGACACGCTCCCGCGCGCTTTCCGGAGACCGCACGGCGTAGTAGCGGGAGGCCGCGGTGCCGATCGCGGGCGAATGCGGGTCGATCAGCACGAACCGGATCTTGGCGCCGGCCCGCAACCGTTCTTCGAGTTTGCCGTAACTGTTGTTCACCAGGGTGTTGCGGGCCATCCCGGTGACCAGGAGCTCGCTCGTGCCGTCGATCGCCTCGGCGAGTGCGGGGCCGAAGTCCTCGCTGAACACCGGGCGGCGCGCCCGCGCGACCTGGTCCGCGGGGGACAGCGGCCAGGGCGTGCCGTCCCCCCACAGCCGTTCCGCCTCGTCGGCGAAGTGCCGGTACCAGGGCGCGTCCTTCGGTTCCACTGTGAACACCGGTGCGGCTTCACCGCTCGGCCGGTATTCGTAGTGCTGTACGCAGATCAGCCCCCGTTTGCCGGAGACGTCGAGACAGTTGAAACCCGCGGACGGGATCCGCGACGACACCCGGATCTCCACTCTGCCGCCGGTCCTGCTCTTCAAGGAGGTCAGCTCGTCCAGGGTCGCCAGGATCCGCTGCCGCAGCCGCCCCTGCCCGAGGCTCTGGGAGATCCGGCGATCGGCGATGGCTACGAGCTCTTCGTCGGTCGGATCCAGCACCAGTACGCGGATCCGTCCGCCCGATTCGAGGATCGAGCGGATGTCACCGCGCATACCCTGCACGGTCCTGGTCATCGAATGGCCGATCAGCAGGATGTCGAACGCCGCCGCACGCCGGGAGATGAGATCCGCGGGGAACTCCGGTTCGAAGAACGACGCCGGGCCGCCTCGGTTGGAGTTCCGGACCTGTTCGGTCAGCCTTCGCGAGCGGATCTGGGAGAAGGCGAGCAGTGCCAGCAGCGCCGTCACCACGGACGAAAGCGTTTTGACGTCCGAGATCCCGGTCGCGCCCAGGACGGTGAACACCAGTGCGACGGTGCCCAGTACGTACAGATCCAGGTTGTCGTCGGTGATCACGCGCGCCAGCGATCGCCGGATCCGTCCACGCTCGTCCGCCACTGAGCCCCCTCGTCGTCGGTTCCGTGGTGACAGTATCGGCCGGAACCCTGGCGTGTCCGGGATTCCTGACATCGATGGCATCGCCGAACCAAGCGATACGAAGCCATTTGGCTCAATCGTTTGTCTGGTCCAGTCCAGTTATGTCTACTAACGTAGAGGGATGGAGCTGGAACTGCGCCACCTGCGCATCATGTGCGCGATCGCCGAACTCGGGAGTATCACCAAGGCGGCGAACACGCTCGGAATGGCGCAGCCTGCACTGACAGCACAACTGAAGCGCATCGAACGGACCCTCGGCGGGAAGCTCTTCCTGCGCGACCACACGGGCACCCGGCCGACCGCGCTCGGCCTCCTCGTCCTCGACAGGGCGAAGATGGTGCTCCCCGCCGTGTCGTCGCTGCACGACGAGGCGGCGCGGCTCGCCCAGCACGCCGGCACCGGGGAGCCGGTGACCCTGCGGCTCGGCTCGGCGACGGGGCCGATGCTGGGGGCGCTCCTGCAGCGCCTCGGCACCACCCATCCCGACATCCATGTCGCCACGCATACATCGTGGTCGGCCAACAAACTCGCGGACATGACCGCCGAGGGCGCGCTGGACTTCGCCTTCGTCGGCGTCTGCGGTGACGCCGCGCCACCGCCGGAGCCCGGTCTCCGCTGGCGGACTCTCGCGCATCATCCGGTGTTCGTGCTGATGTCGGCGCGGGACGAGCGCGCGCAGCGGCCCGAGGTCGAACTCGGCGCGCTCGCGAACGAACGGTGGTGCGCGACGCCGGGCGACGGATGCTTCGGCGACTGCTTCGCCTCCGCGTGCGCGAGATCGGGGTTCACGCCGCGTTCGTTGTACGAAACCGATGTGCTGACCTGTATCGAGATGGTCGAATCGGGGCACGCGGTTGTGCTGTGCCAGCCGCTGTTCCACGAGATCCCGGGCATCGTCGCGGTCCCGATCGCGGGGAATCCGCTGAGCTGGCGGAATCTCGTCGGCTGGTCGGAGCGGGGGGAGATGGGTCCTTTCGCCGCGGAGATGATCGCCCTGTCCCGCGCGGTGTACGGCGAACTGATCGACCGGCGGCCGACCTACTCGAAGTACCTGGAGTTGAACCCGGGGTACGGCGTGGACTACACGGACGCGGGGATGCGCTGACCTGCGCGGAAGCGCTCAATAGGTCCAGTCCACTGAGTGGATATGACCTAAATGGTATGTACCATTCGTAGCAGGTGCCTCGTACGGTCTGGACGAGATCTTCTTCCGGAACGCGGTGAGGAAACGCCTGAAATGAACCGAAAGATCGTAGCGGCCGCCGCGGCGGCCCTGACCGGCGCGGGCCTGGTCACGGCCATCGCGCTGACGCCGAGCGCCAGCGCCGGCCAGAACGGGCCTGCGGCCGACCAGGTCCAGTCGGAGATCGTCGCCGCCTTGGCGCGCGACCTGAAGATCAGCCCGGATCAGGCAAGGACCCGCCTCGCCGGCGAGCAGAAGGCCGCCCGCGCCGACAGCGACCTCAAGTCCCGGCTCGGCACGTCCTACGCCGGATCCTGGCTGGACGCGGCCGGGACCACGCTGACCGTCGCGGTCACCGACGCGGCGCTGGAAGGTGTCGTCCGTGCTGCCGGCGCGACACCGAAGACGGTCGCGCGGAGTGCCGCACAGCTCGACGCGGCGAAGTCGTCGTTGGACGCCAAGGGAACCAGCGCTCCGAAGACCGTGCCCGGCTGGTACGTCGACGCCACCACGAACTCGATCGTGGTGCTGGCCAACGCCGGTGGCGAGTCGGCCGCGAAATCGTGGGCGACCGCGGCCGGCGTGGGTGCCGACGCGGTGCGGGTCGAGACCAGTACCGAAAGCCCGGTTCCGCTGATCGACGTCATCGGCGGCAACGCCTACACCTTCGGCTCGGGCCGGTGCTCGATCGGCTTCTCGGTCGAGGGCGGCTTCGTGACCGCGGGACACTGCGGCACCACGGGGACGCGGACCTCGAACCCGAGCGGGAGCGTCGCGGGCTCCAGCTTCCCCGGAAACGATTACGGGTGGGTCCGCGTGGACGCGGGCAACACCCCGCGTCCGCTGGTGAACCGCTACCCGGGCACCGTGCCGGTGGCGGGTTCGCAGGAGGCCGCGATCGGCGCGTCGGTCTGCCGTTCCGGTTCCACGACGGGCTGGCACTGCGGCACTATCCAGCAGAAGAACGCCTCGGTGAACTACCCCCAGGGCACCGTTTCCGGCCTCACCCGGACCAACGCCTGCGCCGAGCCGGGCGACTCCGGGGGTTCGTGGCTCGCCGGCGACCAGGCACAGGGGGTCACCTCCGGCGGCTCCGGCAACTGCAGCTCGGGCGGCACCTTCTACTTCCAGCCGATCTCGGAGATCCTGAGCGTCTACAACCTGCGCCTGGTGACCTCGGGTTCGAACCCGCCCTCCAGCACGACGCCGACCACCACGACGTCGAACAACCCGCCCGGCGGAACCTGGGCGGCGGGCACCACCTACGCCATCGGCGCGACGGTGACCTACGACGGTGCCACGTATCGGGCCCTGCAGGGCCACACCGCTCAGGCAGGTTGGGAGCCGCCGAACGTCCCAGCGCTTTGGGCGCGCGCCTGACCGCCTAGCCGTCCGGGCCACACGCAGGGGTGCGCCCGGACCGACCGCCCCCGACGTCGTCCGTGCGTCGGGGGCGGTCCCTCTTTGCGCTCACGACCGGGTCAGTGCAGGACTTTCAGGCCCACGACGCAGGCCACGATCCCCACGATCAGCAGGATCCGGGCCACTGAAACGGTTTCCGCGCCCGACCACATGCCGTACGCGACGGTGAGCGATGCCCCGATCCCGACCCAGACCGCGTAGGCGGTGCCGACGGGGAGATCCTTCATCGCGTACGCGAGACCCACCATGCTGGCGACCAGCGTCACGCCGAAGATCACCGACGGTACCGGCCGCGACAACCCTTCGGATTTGCCGAGGGCGGTGGCCCACACGGCTTCCAGCACACCCGAAACGATCAGGACAAGCCACGACATGACGCGCTCCCAGAGTGCCGTCTTGTCGCTGGCCGGGTACGGCACCCACTCGTCCGGGGACCTCGATCACGAGGTTCCGCGACCAGAATGGCACACCGCCGCGCGGAGCGCCCGCGGGTTTGACGAGGGTCACCACCCGGACGCGCCACTGTGGACGGTCAGGTCAGCACCTTGGGCGCCGCCCAGGCGAGCAAACCCAGCTCCAGCAACGAGAATCCGATCAGCGCCCATGCACTCGGCAGCCAGACCAGCGCGATTCCGACGAGAAGGACGGGCAGGACCAGCCCGGCGTAGGCGGCCAGGAACAGGGCCGCGAGAACCTCGCCGCGCACCGGTGGCTCGGCGAGGGCGGCGACGGTGGCCACCGACGCGCGGAAGCCCAGCCCGACGCCGGCGCCCGCCACGATCCCGCCCGCGAGGAAGAGCCACAGCTGGGACGAGGTGACCGCGACCGGCAACGCCACCAGACCGGCCACCATCAGCCCGAGGCCGAGCCGTAGCTGGGTCTTCCTGGCCAGTCCGGCGAAGACCACCTGCGCGCCGGCGGCCGCGAGGAATACGGAGAACGACGCGAGACCAGCGAGCATCCGCGAACTCTCGTGCATGCCCTGCGCCAGCAACGTCGGCGTCAGTGCCATGAACAACCCGGTGATCGCGAAGGCTGCGAAGGCGCCGATCGCCGCGCCGAAGAAGGCAGGTCGCGCGCTCGACGGCAGTGAGACGCGCTGCGGCCGGTACGCAGGTCGCTCTTCGGCGCGCTCCACCGTCTCCGGCACCAGCGCGACGGCGATGGCGGCGGCGAGCAGCAGAATCAGGAAGAACACGAACGGCGTGGTGAGCGGCTCGGCCGAATAGCTCGCGAACACGCCGCCGAACAACGGCCCGAGCGCCAGCCCGCCCATGTTGACCACGGTCGCGATCAGCCCAGCGCGGCCGTGGTCCTCGCGCGGGCGGGCGACAGCGCGCAGTTCGGACAGGTGCGCGGTGGCGGTCGCGGTCAGCGCGCCGATCCCCGCCCCGCCGACGAGCCTGGCCAGGATGAGGCCGGGAACGTCCGGCCACGCCAGGAAAAGCGTCGCGGAAAGCGCCTGGGTCAAGGTCGCGGCGAGGATCACCCGCCGCCGTCCCAGCCAGTCGCTGACATGGCCGGCGAGGTAGAGGCTGCCCATCACGCCGACCGCGTAGGCGGCGAAGACGATGGTGACGACGTAGGTCGGGAAGCCGTCACGTTGCTGGTAGAGCACGTAGAGCGGGGTGGGAACGGTGGAGAAGGCGAGTGAGGCGGCATAGGCGGCCGCGATGACCCAGAAACCGCGGCCGTGGCTGATCCGCCGGAGCGCGGGACGGGGGAGGGCGACGCTGTTCAGCATGCCTCCACTGTGAATCGCCGGATCATCCAAGTCCAACGAACAATACTGGTCACAGTTATCGGTGAATGCGATAATCCGCGACCGTGGAGACCCGTCAGCTCGAATGTTTCGTCGCCGTCGCCGAGGAACTCAGTTTCACGCGCGCGGCCCGGCGTCTGTACGCGGTGCAGTCCACCGTCTCGGCGACGATTCAGGCGCTCGAAAGCGAACTGGGCGTCAAGCTGTTCGACCGTTCGACGCGGCGGGTCGCGCTCTCTCCGGCGGGCAAGGTGTTCCTTCCCGAGGCCAAGGCCGCGCTGGAGGCGGTCGAAAGGGCACGCGAGGTGGTCGCCGACGCCTCCGCCGGCCTGCGCGGCAGCCTCCGTATCGGCACTTTGACCAGCGTCGGGGACCTCGACCTGCCCGATCTGCTCGGCGCGTTCCATCGGCGGTACCCGCTGGTCGACCTGCACGTTTCGGTGTCGATCACCGGCTCCACCGGGCTGGCCGAGGACCTGCGCCATGGCAGGCTCGACATCGCCCTGCTCGGCCTGCCCGAATCCGACCTCGCCGGGCTCGACACCAAAATGCTCGGCTCGGCGCCGTTCGTCGTCGTGCTTCCCGACGCTCACCCGTTGTGCGACCGGCGGTCGCTGACCTTGGCGGACCTCGCGGACGAGTCGTTCGTGGACAATCCGCGCGGCTTCGGCAACCGGGTCGCCCTGGATCGCGCGTTCGAGGCGCTCGGGACGCCGAGACGGGTCGTCGTCGAGGTCGCCGACCTGCGCGCCGTGCCCGCCTATGTGGCGGCGGGGCTCGGTGTCGCCGTCGTTCCCGATCTTCGCCTGCTGGCAGGGGTCCGGACGATCCCGCTCGACGAACCGGGGCTCGCCTGGCCGCTGACCATCGCCACCAGGGGAGAGCGGCCGCCCGGCCGGGCCGCCCGGCTGTTGCTCGACCTGATCGACGAAGAGGAGTTCTCCCTCGTGCTTCCGGCCCGGCCCTGAGTTCAGGCCGTCAGCAACGTGCGGGTCGTCCTGGCGACCAGGTCGACGGTGCGCGGCGGTGGCGCCTCGCCGCGGTCGAGGTGCCGCCTCACCGCCGCGTAGGGAAGGTCGACGAGGGCCAGCATCAGTTCGTCGGTGCTCCGGCCGGTCAACGGGCGCAGCCGCCGCAGGACCCTGGTGATCGCCGCATCGAGGCGGCGGTTGGCGTCGTCGACGCGAGCGCGATCTCCGGCGCTCCAGTCGTCGACGCCGAGCGCTCTGTCGCCACCGTAGAGCAGCTTCCCCTCGGCGGGATGGGCTCGGCACCAGCGGACGACCTGTGCGGCCGCCTCGATGGCGGCTTCGGTGACCGGTTCCCGTTCGAGTGCTTCGAGGTAGCCCTGCTGGAAGCGGGTCACCGTGCGGAGCCAGACGGCGGCGAGCAGGGCCGGTCGTCCGGGGAAGCGGTGGTAGATCGACCCGCTCGGCGCGCCGACCTCGCGGGCGACGGCCGACATGGTCACCCCGGCGACCCCTTCGGTGGCGAAGATCCGCACGGCGGCGTCGAGGAAGTCGTCGGCGGTGTGCCGCGGTGGCCGTCCCATTTTCAGAGACTATCCTCTATTATGGTTTTAGGGGAAGGTCTCTAGAACTGGGAGGCACGATGCGCGTGTGGAACAGGCATCACCGGATCGTCGACGTGGCACAGGAGCGTGCCGGTGCGCTGATCGACACTCTGTCCACGGACGGAGACAGGCTCTGGCCCGTCGACACGTGGCCGCCGTTGCGGTTCGACCGGCCACTCGGGGTGGGGGCCGGCGGCGGGCACGGACCGGTGCGGTACCACGTGGAGTCCTACGATCCCGGAAGGTCCGTGCGGTTCAGGTTCAGCGCTCCCCGCGGCTTCGACGGGTTCCACGAATTCACCCTGCGCGCGACGGAAGGCGGGGAGACCGAACTCGCGCATCTCATGGTGCTGCGGCTTCGGCACCCGGCCTGGTTCACCTATCCGCTGCTGTGGCGGCCGATGCACGACGCGCTGCTGGAAGACTGCCTCGACCGTGCCGAGCGTGAACTCACCGGCACGGTCGCGAAGCCCGCGCGATGGAGCCTTTACGTCCGGCTCTTGCGGAGCCTGATCTCCGGCAAGAGGCCCTTTCGCTCGAGCAAGAACAAAGTGCCGCCGACGAGCACGATGGCGATCAGGTAGCCCAGCGCCAAGGAGACGGCACCGCCGTTCGCGGGCGGGAGCAGAACACCGAACACCGCGCTGACGACGACGAGGAGCCGGCGCCCGCGGTCGGTCGTGAGGCTCACGGCCAGCAGGGCGACCGTCCACAAGAGATACCAGGGCTGGACGACCGGCCCGAGGACCAGCATCGCGGCGAAGGTCAGCCCCGCGCCGTAGAGGGGGTGCAGCTTCTCGCGGTAGGTGAGCCACAACAGCCTGGCGCCCACGGCGA
Source organism: Amycolatopsis coloradensis (assembly GCF_037997115.1). Classification (NCBI taxonomy): domain Bacteria; kingdom Bacillati; phylum Actinomycetota; class Actinomycetes; order Pseudonocardiales; family Pseudonocardiaceae; genus Amycolatopsis; species Amycolatopsis coloradensis. The sequence continues at coordinate 930,527 of NZ_CP150484.1, read as the reverse complement.
GTCCGATGATCGCGCCGATCAGGGAGAACACCTTGATCGCGCCGTCGGTCAGGTCGGCCCCGAAGATCTTGCCCAGCCCGCCGACGAGGAAGCCGAGTTCGTTGGTGGGGGCCATCCAGCTGTGGACCTGGCCGGAAACCCCGGACAGCACGCGCACCCAGCCGAAGCCGAGCCCGCTGCCGAGCGAGATCGCCGCGGTGACGGCGGCGAAACCGGCGGGCAGCCCGAGCGCGACCGCGACCCGGCCGGCGGGTGTCGCCCGGCGGAACAGGCCGACGCCGACGAACAGCAGCCCGGCGACGGCCACGATCTTGATGTTCGCGGCGGCGCTCACCGCGATCACTCCGGCCGCGATCAGCGCGGGCCTGGCCACGCCGGTCTTCGCCGCGCCCATGAGGACGAGTTCCAGCCCGGCGACCATCAGCCCGACCATGAGCCCGTCGTTGTGCACGCCCGCCACGACGTGCCACAGCACGAGCGGGTTGAGCAGGGCCAGCCACAGCGCGATCGACGGCGAGACCCCGACGCGGCGGGCGAGCCGGGGGAGCGCCCACGCCATCAGCACGATTCCGATCAGCCCGAGCAGCCGGTGCAGCAGCACCGTCGGCACGAAGGCGTCCCCGGCGACGTGGGCGATCGTGCGGGCCAGCGCGACGAACGCGGGACCGTAGGGTGCGGGCGTGTCCCGCCAGTAGTGGCTGACCGCCATCGTCACCGGCGAATCGGCGCCGAGCGCCTCGGCGGGCCCCACGAGATAGGTGTCGAATCCCTTGGCCGCGATCAGACCCTGTGCCAGATAGCTGTTGATGTCGCCGCTGAACAGCGGGCGCGCGACCAGCAGCGGCGCGCACCACGAGACCGCGATCCAGTACAGCCGCCGCTCGGGCAGTCCTGCGGCGAGCCGTCCGATGCCGAGCCAGGAGAGCACGAGGGTGGCCATCCCGGCGACGCCCAGCGCCACCACCAGCACCGAGGGGAGGCCGATCCCGGACGTGACCAGCACCAGCACGGCGATTCCGAGGAAACCCGCCCAGTGCAACGCCGAGATGTTCAGCCCGGTCTTATCCGGCGCGGGCAAGACGTTCTGCATGCGGCCAAACTACTCCAAGTGCGGAATCCGGTTCCGCCGATCGCACGGTAAACCGGCATGGACGCTTCGGGGCCGCGTCCGCCGGGTACTCCACGCCGTGGAGAGGCGGTGGTGAGCGTGAAGAAGCGCTGGGTGCGTCTCGGGGCGTTCGCGCTGGTCGGGCTCCTGATCCTCGCGGTGGCACTGCGGATCACCGGGCTGCTGCCGAAGCTCGATCCGTTCGGGACGTCCACTGTGGACCGTTCGCAGCCCGCGGTGCTCCAGGCGGTCCGGGATCTGAGCCGGTATCACGCGGCGGCCGGTGACTACCAGGTCGTCGTCGACATCGAGAAGGACGTCGAGTGGGTGCCCGCGAGCATCGCCGGGGAACGTACCCTGTTCGTCGCGGCGGGCTCTGTCGACGCGTACGTCGATTTCGGCCCGCTGGTGGAGAATTCGCTGACCGTGTCCGAGGAGCGGCGGTCGGTCGAGGTGCGGCTGCCCGAGCCGAAGCTCGCGAAACCCACCTTGGACCACGAACGCAGCTACGTCTTCGGTCAGGAGCGCGGCTTGATCGACCGGCTCGGCGCCCTGGTTTCCGCGCAGGACCAGCGGCCGTTCTACCTCGCCGCGGAGAAACGCATCGGTGAGGCCGCGCAGCACTCCGGTCTGCTCGAACGCGCCAAAGCCAACACGAAGGTGATGCTCACGCAGCTACTGCGGGCGCTGGGCTTCCAGGTCACCTTCGCGGCGGAACCGGCCACCTGACCCCGTTTGCCCGCTTTGTCCGGTGTTTCGGCTGGTGAGCGAGGTGGTACGGCTTCCACATGAACGCAAACCCGGTGCCGGAGCGGATCGCGGAAGTCTGGGGAGAACGGACGCCGTACCGGCGTGGGGACACTTGGCCCCGCAGAACGGACTCGCATCTGGAAGCAGGTGTCGGGGAATCCGATGTGGACCGATGGGTCCAGTCGGCCTGCGTGTTGTGCAGCAACGGATGCGCGTGCGACATAGCGGTGAAGGACGGCCGGATGGTCGGTGTCCGCGGCCGCGAGACCGACCTCGTCAACCACGGCAGGATGGGTCCCAAGGGCCTCTACGGATCGTGGCAGTGGAACGGGAAGGACCGGCTGACGCGGCCGTTGATCCGTCGCGACGGTGAACTTGTGGAAGCCGGTTGGGATACCGCGATGGGCCTGATCGTGCGGCGCTCCACGGAACTGCTGGACGAGGCCGGGCCGTTGTCGCACGGGTTCTACACCAGCGGCCAGCTGTTCCTGGAGGAGTACTACACGCTCGGCGTCATCGGCAAAGCCGGCCTCGGCACACCGCATATGGACGGCAACACCCGGCTGTGCACGGCGACCTCCGCCGCCTCGATGAAGGAGAGTTTCGGTTCCGACGGCCAGCCCGGGACGTACGCCGACATCGACCACTGCGACGCGCTCTTCCTGTTCGGCCACAACATGGCCGAGACGCAGACGGTGTTGTGGAGCCGTGTCCTCGACCGGCTGGCCGGGCCGGAGCCACCCGTGGTCGTCGTGGTCGATCCGAGGCGGACGAAGGTCGCCGAGGCGGCGGTGGAATCCGGTGGTCTCCACCTCGCCCCGCTGCCCGGCACCAACCAGGCACTGATGAACGGCCTGGTCCGCGAGCTGATCGTGAACGAACGGGTCGACGAGGACTACGTTTCCGCGCACACCCTCGGTTTCCCCGAACTCGAAAAGACCGTCGAGCCGTACACCCCCGGTCACGTCGGCGAGATCTGCGGGATCGACCCGGACGCGCTGGTGCGGGCCGCGGAGATCTTCGGCACGGCCGAGCGGGTGCTGTCGACCGTGCTGCAGGGTTTCTATCAGTCGCATCAGGCGACGGCGGCGGCCTGCCAGGTCAACAACCTGCATCTGCTGCGGGGGATGATCGGCAGGCCGGGCGGCGGAGTGCTGCAGATGAACGGCCAGCCCACCGCGCAGAACACGCGCGAATGCGGCGCCGACGGCGACCTTCCCGGGTTCCGCAACTGGGAGAATCCCGGGCACGTCCGGCAGCTGGCCGAGCTGTGGAACATCGATCCGATGACCATCCCGCACTGGTCGCCGCCGACGCACGCCATGCAGATCTGGCGGTACGCGGAGCAGGGTTCGATCCGGTTCCTCTGGATCTCGGCCACCAATCCGGCCGTCTCCATGCCGGAATTGCCGCGTATCCGGGAGATCCTCGGCAAGAAGGACCTGTTCGTCGTGGTGCAGGACGGTTTCCGGACCGAGACGGCCGAGTTCGCCGACGTCGTGCTCCCCGCCGCGCTCTGGGGCGAGAAACAGGGGACCTTCACCAACGCCAACCGGACGGTGCATCTTTCGGAGAAGGCGGTCGACCCGCCCGGGGAGGCCCGCGCCGATCTGGACATCTTCCTCGACTACGCGCGGCGGATGGACTTCCGCGATCGTGACGGCGACCCGCTGATCGGCTGGCGGACCCCCGAGGAGGCCTTCCGCGCCTGGCAGGAGTGCAGCCGGGGCCGGTTGTGCGACTACAGCGGGCTGTCGTACGGCAAACTTCGCGGCGGCAGCGGGATCCAATGGCCTTGCGACCAAGAGCGCCCGGACGGGACCGAACGGCTCTACGCGGACGGCGTGTTCACCACGAAGACGGACGCGTGCGAGGACTACGGCCACGACCTGCTCACCGGCGGCACGGTATCGGCTCGGGAACACAAGGCCTTGCGTCCGGACGGGCGCGCTTTCCTCAAAGCCGCCGAATACACGCCTCCGCCGGAGGAACCCGGCCAGCGGTATCCGTTCGTCTGCACGACCGGGCGCACGGTGTACCACTTCCACACCCGCACCAAGACCGGACGCGCCCCGAAACTCCGGCGGGCCGCACCGGAGCCCTGGGCGGAACTCGCCGCGGCCGACGCCGCCGAACTCGGGGTCACGGACGGGGATCTCGTCCGGGTCGAGTCGGCGAGGGGCGGTGTCGAGGTGCCGGCGCGGATCGGCCGGGTCCGTCCCGGCGTCGTGTTCCTGCCGTTCCACTACGGCTATTGGGACACCGGCGGTGAAGATCGTCCGCGCGCCGCCAACGAGCTGACCATGACCGAATGGGATCCGGTGTCCAAACAGCCGTTGTTCAAGATCGGTGCCGTCCGCGTCCGCAAGGTGGAGGGCTGACTCATGCATCTCGCCACCTATCTCGGGCTTCTGCACAGCTCGCTGACCACGCTCGCCGACGCCTTCCGGCAGGTCGGCCGAGGCCACGGTGAGGAACCCGACGTCCGGCAGACGTGCCTGCTGCTCGCCGGGCGGATCGACCGGCAGACCGAGGCGCTCGCCCCGATCGTCGAGCGCTACGGCGAAGACCGCGAGCAGGAGCCCGAGCGGCTCCACGCCGCGGGCCTGGAAGGCACCCGCGGCGGCGGCGTCGGCCTGCTCCGGGACCTGCAAGACCTCTACGCCCTGTCTTCGTTCACCGACATCACCTGGACGGTGGTCGGTCAGGCGGCGCAGGGTCTCCGAGACCGGGAGCTGCTCGATCTGGTCGAGAATCACGAACAGGAGACCGCGCGGCAACTGACCTGGCTGCGTACGCGGATGAAGCAAAGCGCACCCCAGGCACTCATCGCCGCACGCTGATTCCGCGTCCGTGCGGTGCTCACCCCGCCGGTCTTGACCGGGCGGGCTCGTGCTGGTGGGCTGGCGAAGTCGACTGGGAGGCGCGATGGTGACGAAGCCGAGGGACAGCCTGACCTACAGCGAACCGATCGCGACCGGGGCGGTCACGATCGACACCGCCCCCGAGCAGGTGTACCGGCTCGTCAGCGATCCGGTCGCGATGTCGGAGTGCACCGAAGAGCTCCGCAAGGCACGCTGGATCCGCGGCGCGACCGAGGCGCGCGTCGGGAACTGGTTCGCCGGGAGCAACCGCAACGGATGGCGGCGCTGGGTGACGCACGCCGAGATCACCGAGGCCGAACCCGGCCGCCGGTTCGCCTACCGGGTGCGGACCCCGTTCTTCGTGCCGATTTCCCGGTGGGAGTACGAAATCGTCCCGGAAGGCGACGGCACCCGGCTCGCCGTGGCGAACTGGTTGCTCGTGCCGCCGTGGTTCGTCCCGATCGCCATCCTCATCACCGGCGAGCCCGATCGGGCCGGGACCAACCGGGCCAACATCGCCGCCACGCTGGAGCGGGTGAAGGCCCGGCTCGAGGGCCGTGAGTGGCACCGCTAGCGGGTCGCGGGTGGCGATTCGGGTTTATTGCGGTAAGGCAAACGTGGCGTGCCGGAGTTGGCGGCAGGAGCGGGGCTCGCCGACGGGACACCTTCCTGACTGTCCATAAGGGACGTTTTCCGCGGTGGCAGTGCCCGAGTTGAGCGATTTGTGCGGTTTGGTGAGGGGGTCGTGAGTGGCAAAGAGGGTTAGAACCCTACTTGCCACTCACGACCCCCCTCATCAAAACGGGCATATGACCTTGAAGCAGACATTTCGCCGCTGGAAAGCGTCCTTTGTGGACACTGAAGAGCGCAGCTGTCTGCCGCCTCTCTGCCTTAACCCAGTGAAGGGGGCCCTGCACCGCAGAGGCTCGGGCACGCCACATTTGACTTACCCCTGTAGAACCCGAATCGCCACTCACGACCACGGTGACCCAGTCGGTACCGGTGCGCCGGCCTCACCCGTTCTCGAAGTTCTGCATCCCCCGGTGCTCCAGTTTGCGCATCACCGGGCCGGACAGTAGCCCGTGCACTAGCACCGAAACCGCGATCGTCAGCGCAGTGACCCGCCACAGCGAGTCGGCCATCGGGAAGTCGCCGTGCCCCAGTGCGTAGGCGAGGTAGTAGAGACTGCCGATCCCGCGGATACCGAAGAACGCGATCGCCACCGCAGCCGGGCGGGTGGTGGCGTCGCCGCCGAGCAGGGCCAGTCCGCCGAACAACGGGCGGACGATGCCCACGGCCGCGACCGCCACCAGGACTTCGACGAGTTTCAGCCCGTCCAGTAGCCCGTCGCCCAGTGCGACGCCGAGACCGAGCAAGGCCAGCGCCACGAAGAGCCGTTCCAGCTGATCGCCGAATTCGTGCAGCACTCCGTGGTACTCGTGCGAGCGCTCGCTGGCGCGGATCGTCGCGGCCGCGGTGAACACCGCGACGAAGCCGATGCCGCCCAGCCATTCGCAGAGCGCGAAGGGGAGGAACGCGATGGCCAGCACTACCAGCCCGTCGGAGTATTCGCCCAGGCGCAGCCTGTCGTGCCGCACCCGGAACATCAGCCAGGACAACAGCCGGCCACAGGCGAAGCCGACCAGCACCGCGACCGCGAGCGGAATCACGACCTCGGTCAGCAGCCAGGGCACGGGGGACGTACTCGCCGTTCCGGCCAGCACGAGGGCCAGCAGCACGAACGGCATCGCCAGTCCGTCGTTCAGCCCGGCTTCCGAGGTCAGGGTGAACCTGATTTCGTTGTCCGAGCCCCGGCCGTCGTCGGTATGCGGGGCGGGCACCTGGACGTCGCTCGCCAGCACCGGGTCGGTCGGCGACAGCACGGCGCCCAGCAGCAGCGCGGCGGCGGGGGACAGGGCGAGCGCCCACCAGCCGAGCAGGGCGACCGCGCAGACCGACAGTGGAAGCGTGATCGCCAGCAGCCGCCAGGTCGAGTTCCACGACCGCCAGCCGAACGGCCGGTCGGATTTCAACCCCGCGCCGACCAGTGACACCAGCACGCCGAGCTCGGTGATCACTTCGACCGCGCCCACCTGCGACCGCGGGTCGAGCACCCCCTGACCATAGGGGTGTCCGAACGGGAGCAGCCCGAAAACGAGCCCGCCGACCAGGAGGACCAACGGCATCGAAAGCGCGCGTTCGTGCAACAGGTTCGGCAGCACGGCGGCACACAGCGCCAGAACGCCTGCCCCGGCGAGCAAGATCTCCATTCGCGTGGAGTACCCGGCCTGCTCCTCCGGCAACCGGGCGGGGTTCAGCCGCCCACTTTAAGTCCTTTGTGGACTGTCAGGGTGACACCCGCGGCCAGCCGGTACGGCCGGGTGTCCACAATGGCGCCGAGCAGCCGTCGCAGCCGGGAGACCTCGGCGCGGACGGTGACGAGGTGTTCGGCGTCGCCGTAGAGCGCCCGGCTGAGCGCCTCGGCCGAAAGCCCGGACAGGCCCGCCGTGTTGAGGTGTACCAGGATCTCCGCGTGCCGGGGCGTCACCGTGCGGACCCAGCCGACGTCGCCCGACGCCATCCGCAGCATCGGCGCGTGGCCGAGTTCGAGGTCCAGCCGGACGCGGCGCGCGGTGTCGGCAGGGCGGACGAGCCAGCCTTCGGCCAGCCGTTCGGGCAGGCAGGCGCCGAGTCCCGGCACGGCGAGGATCTGTCCTTCCGCCGGCGCGGCGATCCGCGCGCCGGAGGCGACGCCGGCGGAGTGGGCCACCCAGCCGTCGTCGTCCACCAGCAGTACCGGGCCGCCGACGCCGGTCACCACCGGTTCGGCGGTCCGGCGCAACCGGTCGAGACCCTGCTGATGGTGCCGCCAGAGTTCGGATTCGACCAGGCGCCGCCCGGTCTCCACCAACGCGCCGATCGCCGGGTGCAGCGTCAGCGCGGGACCGCTGACGTCGATCACGCCGAGGAGTTCGCCGGTGCGCGGATCGTGCACCGGCGAGGCGGTGCAATACCAGGGATGCTGGCCCTGTTCGAAGTGTTCACCGGCGAGCAGTTCCACGGGCGCGGCCTCGGCGAGCGCGGTGCCGATCGCGTTGGTGCCGACCCTGCTCTCGGTCCAGACGGCACCTTCGGTGAAGCCCAAGGTGTCGGCCCGGCGCCGTACGGCGGGCGATCCCACCCGCCAGAGGATGATCCCCTCGGCGTCTGTCACCACCAGAAGCATGTTCGCGGTGTCGGCCGTCGCGCCGACCACCTGTCCGAGGTCTTCCACCACCAGCCGCAGCGGGGAGGCGCGGCGACGGCGGCCGACCTCGTCGAGCGGCACCGAATCCCGGGTGTTCACCCCGTCGGCGGCGAGCCCGAGGCTCAGCATCCGTGACCACGACCGCGACACCAGCGGCCGCGGCCGGACCCGTGGACGGCCGCCGCCGATCACGGCTTCGTGCATGCGGATCAGGTCCCGGGCGTGCATCGGCAGGTCGACGCCGGGCGGGACCGAGCTGTACAAGCTCACAGGCCACCTCCGCACCATCGCGTCGATTGACCAGCATAGGACCGCCTGCCGAGGCGCGCCAAGGAGCCGGAGGTGCAACACGCTGCAACCTTTGCCGCCGTACCCGCCCGAGGCGTGTGATCGGGGTAACAGCCGAACGCCGAAGTTCAGGAGTGACCATGACACAGACGGTGGACCGGATCGAGGCGACGGGCTCGCCGCAGGCTCGGGTGGACGCCTGGCTGAGCCGGTTCGAATCGGCCCTCGCCGCCCGCGACGTCGAAGCCGTCGCCGCGCTTTTCGCCGTCGACAGTTACTGGCGTGACCTGGTCGCCTTCACCTGGACGATCAAGACGGTCGAAGGCCGTGACGAGGTGGCCGGAATGCTCGGCGCGTGCCTCGACCGGATCGACCCGTCCGGGTTCCGTACGACCGAGACGCCGACCGAAGCCGACGGCGTGACCGAAGCGTGGCTCGAATTCGAAACCGCGACCGGACGCGGGAAGGGGCACTTGAGGCTGAAGGACGAAGGCGCCTGGACGCTGCTGACGAGTTTGCGCGAGCTCAAAGGTTTCGAGGAACGTCGCAACGAGCAGCGGCCGAAGGGTGTCGAGCACGGCGTCGTACGCGGCCGGAAGTCCTGGGCCGAGAAGCGCGAGGAGGAACAGACCCGGCTCGGCTACGAGCAGCAGCCGTACGTCGTCGTCATCGGCGGCGGACAGGGCGGGATCGCGCTCGGCGCCAGGCTGCGGCAGCTCGACGTGCCCACGCTGGTCCTGGAGCGCAACGAACGGCCGGGCGATTCATGGCGCAAGCGGTACAAGAACCTCTGCCTGCACGACCCGGTCTGGTACGACCACCTGCCGTACCTGCCGTTCCCGGACAACTGGCCGGTGTTCGCGCCCAAGGACAAGATCGCCGACTGGCTCGAGATGTACACGCGGCTCATGGAAGTGCCGTACTGGACCGGCACCGAGGTCACCTCGGCGTCCTGGGACGAGGAACAGCGGCAGTGGCTCGTGACCGTGGTCCGCGAGGGCGAGGAACTGGTGCTCACGCCACGGCACGTCGTGTTCGCGACCGGGATGTCGGGCAAGCCGAATCTCCCGTCGTTCCCCGGGATGGACGTGTTCGAGGGCGATCAGCATCATTCGTCCCAGCACCCCGGCCCGGATTCCTACGCGGGCAAGCAGGCCGTCGTGGTCGGCTCCAACAACTCCGCGCACGACATCTGCGCGGCACTGTGGGAACACGGCGCGGACGTCACCATGGTGCAGCGGTCCTCCACGCATGTGGTGAAGTCGGATTCGTTGATGGAGCTGGGACTCGGCGATCTGTACTCGGAACGCGCGGTGCGGTCGGGGATCACCACCGACAAGGCGGACATGATCTTCGCGTCGATCCCGTACCGGATCATGCCGCAGTTCCAGATCCCGGTGTACGACGCGATCCGTGAGCGGGACAAGGACTTCTACGCGCGGCTGGAAGCGGCCGGGTTCCAGCACGACTGGGGCGACGACGGATCCGGCCTGTTCCTGAAGTACCTGCGCCGCGGCTCCGGCTACTACATCGACGTCGGAGCGTCGGAACTGGTCGCCGACGGGAAGATCAAACTGGCCCACGGACAGGTCGACCATCTGACGCGGGACGCGGTGGTGCTGTCCGACGGCACGGAACTGAAGGCGGACCTCGTCGTCTACGCCACCGGCTACGGCTCGATGAACGGCTGGGTCGCCGACCTCGTCGGGCAGGAGACCGCGGACCTCGTCGGCAAGTGCTGGGGCCTGGGCTCCGGGACCACGAAGGACCCCGGGCCGTGGGAGGGGGAACAGCGCAACATGTGGAAGCCCACGCGGAAGGAAGGCCTGTGGTTCCACGGCGGGAATCTGCACCAGTCGCGCCATTACTCGCTTTACCTCGCGCTGCAACTGAAAGCGCGTTACGAGGGCATCCCGACACCGGTGTACGGCCTCCAGGAGGTGCACCACAAGGCGTGAGGAGCATCGAAGCTTCGGTAACCGGGATCCCGGGCGGTCTCCCGGTACCGGAGGGCACCGCCTCCGGACCCCGGGCGGTCGACGACGTCGGGCATCGTCCCCGGACCTGGGCGGTTCCCGGCGTCGTATCCGTGTTCAGCCGATCCGGGCCGCCTTCGCGTAGCGGCGGGCCAGAACGGCGAAGGCGTCCTGGAGTTCGGGAGGCCCGACGACCTCGATGTCGGCGTCGAAGCGGCCGATACTCGCCGCGAGCCCGGCCCACGACCACGACCCCAGCAGCAGACGGCACCGATCCGGCCCGAGTTCTTCGACGACACCGTCGCGGACGTAGTGGGACACGGTGGCCGCGGGAAGGTCGAGGACGACTTCGCCGCGGCACGGCCACTCGCCGGACTCGGACGCACCACGGAAGCGGCTCGCGACGAAGGTGGCGACATTGGGGGCCGGGAGTTCACGTGGTGTGAACCGCGGACCGGTCGGGGTGCGCGGGGAGATCCGGTCGGCCCGGAAGGTGCGCCAGTCCGCGCGATCCAGATCCCACGCGACGAGATACCAGCGGCCATGCCAGGTGACGAGGTGATGCGGTTCCGCCCGGCGCGGCGCGTCCGCGTAGTCGAACCGCAGGACCTCGCGGGCGTGCACGGCCGCGCCGAGCGCGAGCAGGACGTCGCCGTCGACGCGGGGGCCCGACCGGCTCGCGGGCGATTCGACGGCCGTGACCCGCAGGGTGTCGATCCGGCGCCGCAGCCGGGAGGGCATCACCTGCCGGACGGTGTTCAGTGCCCGCATCGCCGCTTCCTCGATCCCCGCGCCGCTGGTGGTGGCGATCTGGAGCGCGACGGCCAGCGCGACCGCCTGGTCGTCGTCGAACAGGAGCGGCGGCAGTTCGGACCCGGCGTCGAGCCGGTACCCGCCGTCGGGGCCTTTGATGGTCGCGATGGGGTAGCCGAGTTCGCGCAACCTGTCGACGTCGCGCCGTACGGTGCGCGGGCTGATGTCCAGCCGCTCGGCCAGTAGCGCTCCCGGCCAGTCACGGCGGGCCTGCAGCAACGACAGCATCGAGAGCAGGCGCGCGGAGGTTTTCGGCATGTTTCCATGATGCCCGGAGAAGCGGCCACAACCTGTCCTCTACCCCTGAGAGAGTCGTCATGTGCCAGAAAACGACAACCCGGAGGGCCCGATGACCGCCACCATCCTCGACGCCGAGCGCGCCGACCTGCTCGAAGCCCTCGACACTGTTCGCGCCGCCCTGACCGCCACCGTCCAGGGGCTCACGGACGAGCAGCTCGACGCGCATCCGACGGTCAGCGAACTGAGCCTCGGCGGCCTGATCAAACACGTCGCTTCGATCGAGGAGATGTGGCTGCGGTTCGCGGTCGACGGCCCGTCCGCGATGACCTACGACCTGCCGGAAGGCGTCACCTGGGCCGATCTCGGCGCCGGTACCGCCCGCGAGTTCCCGCAGTGGGCGATCGACCACCAGAACAACTTCAGGATGCTGCCCGGCGACACGCTCGCGGGAATCCTCGCGCGCTACGAGCAGGTGGCCGCGCGGACGAGGGAGATCGTCTCGTCGATCCCGGATCTTTCCGCGACCCACCCCCTGCCGGAGGCGCCCTGGAACCCGCCGGGCGCGGTGCGCAGCGTGCGCCGCGTGCTGACGCACGTCATCGCCGAGACCGCGCAACACGCCGGCCACGCCGACATCCTGCGGGAGAGCATCGACGGCCAGAAGTCGACCTGACTCTCGTGGCCGGGTTTTCTTGAGGGGATAGGGCAAAGGTGAGCATGGGCCTCACCAAAGCCACGGCTGCGTAGTGAAGGCCTCCTTACCTACCTTCAGAGTAGGGAAGGAGGCCTTCGCTACCGTCTGGGCTGGCCACTCTCGCAACCTGCCTCCTTGCCCAACCCCTCGAGATGACCGGCCTTCATGTACTTGTGGCGAGCAACCTCGCCACTCACGAGGGGGCATAGCTCGCTCACAGCTTCCTGCCGTAGGGTCCCCGCCCGTCGGCGACCGTGATCTTGGTGGTGGTTGTGTGCGGGAGACGGAGCGGCGGTTCCGCCCGGAAATTCAGGGGCTGCGGGCACTCGCGTGCGTTCTGGTGGTCGTCTATCACGTGTGGCTCGGCCGGATCTCCGGCGGCGTCGACGCGTTCTTCCTGATCTCCGGCTTCCTCGTCACCGGCCAGCTCCACCGGGCGGCGGTGCGCGGGAGGATCGAGTACCGGCCGATGTGGGGCCGGATGATCAAGCGGTTGTTCCCGGCCGCGCTCACCGTGCTGCTGCTGGTCGTCGCGGTGAGCCTGGTGCTGCTGCCGCAGAATCGCTGGTTCCAGACGATCAAGGAGGTCGTCGCCTCCGCGCTGTACCTGGAGAACTGGCAGCTGGCGGCGGATTTCACCGACTACTTCGCGCAGCACGACTCGGCCAGCGTGGTCCAGCATTTCTGGTCGTTGTCGATCCAGGGGCAGTTCTACGTGGTTTGGCCGTTGCTGGTCGGCCTGGTGTTGCTGGTCGCCAGGCGGACACGCCACAACGTCCGGTCGATGCTTCTCGGTGTGCTCGGCGCGGTGTTCGTGGCGTCGCTGGCGTATTCGGTGTGGTCGACCGCGGTCGACCAGCCGCCGGCGTACTTCGATTCGCTGACGCGGGTCTGGGAATTCGCGCTCGGCGGTCTGCTCGCGCTGGTGCTCGACCGGGTTTCGGTGCCCCGGCCGGCGCGGGTCGTGTTCGGCTGGGTCGGGGTCGCGGGTCTCGTTTCCTGCGGCCTGGTGCTTCAGGTCGGCACGGTCTTCCCCGGGTATCTCGCGCTCTGGCCGACGCTTTCCGCGGCGCTGGTGATCCTCGCGGGCGACACCGCGTTCAAAGCCGGCGCCGATCGCTTTCTCAGCAGCCGTCCGCTGACGTACCTGGGAGATCTGAGCTATGCGCTCTACCTCTGGCACTGGCCGATCCTGGTGTTCTACCTCGTCGCCCGTGACCGTGAGGAGGTGGGCCTGCGCGGTGGCGCGGTGATCATCGCGCTGGCGTTCGTCCTCGCCGTGCTCACCCATCACCTGGTCGAAAAACCGGTCCGCGTGTCCGCGATCGGGACCGCGAACCGGTGGGGCGCCTACCGATTCGGCGCCGCGACGCTCGCGGCCGTGCTCGCCGCGGCAGGCGCGTGGCAGTGGGTGAGCGTGAGCCAGGCGGAGCGCTACTCGATCGCGGTCGACGACCCCGATCACCCCGGCGCGCTCGCGCACACCGAAGGATTCACCTACTGGGGCGCCGCCGACGCCGCGCTCGTCCCGTCGTTCGTCGCGGTGTCCGAAGACTGGGCCGGGATCGACCCCGCCCGCTGCGGCACTTCCCCGCGCAACGCCGACCTCGAGATCTGCACCTCGCAGACCTCCGGGCATCCCACTCGCCGGATCGTGGTCACCGGTGACTCCCACGCCGGGCAGTTCCTCGGTGCCCTCCTCCCGATCGCCGAAAAGAAGAACTGGGAGGTCACGTCGATCCTCCGCGGCGGCTGCCCGTTCTCCACCGACTCCGACACCGTGCCGGGGGACCAGTCCTGCATCGACTGGAACGCCGCCGTGGTGGACGAGATCGTCACCACCCGCCCCGACGCGGTGATGACGATCGGCACCAGGGACGTGAAACCCGGCGTCGAGGAACGAGTGCCGTCCGGCTACGTCGCGCAGTGGCGCAAGGTGGACGACGCGGGCATCCCGGTGCTCGCGGTGCGGGACAACCCGCGCTTCGGCCAGTCGCCGTCAGCGTGTGTCGAAGCCCGCGGTGTCACGGCGCCTGAATGCGCGACTCCACGGTCAGAGCTCTACGCTGCCCAGCCGCCGTACGAAACACTTCCGGATCTCCCGCCGAACGTGCGGTTCGTCGACTTCAGCGACTACTTCTGCACGGCCGAGGTCTGCCCGCCGGTGATCGGCAACGTGCTCGTCTACCTCGACGACAACCACGTCAGCGGAACCTACATGTCGACCATGTCGGCCATCGCGGAGAAGGCGATCACCGAGGCGCTCGGCTGGACGGACGACCACGCGGAGGAACCGCCGCCGGGCGGGTGATCCAGACAACAAATCGCCGCTGGATTGCGTGATGCTGCATTGATTCGACAGTATGCCACTTCTCTGTGCAACGATTTGCTCTTATCGGTGCATCGAAACGGTGGATATCGTCGTCGGTGTGAAGGTCGCTGTCCATCAGGGCTCGTACGCCGAGCTGCCGTCCGTCGTCGCGGCGTCGGGTGCCGATCTCGTGATCGCCGCCGAGATGATCACCACCGGCTACCACATCGGCGCCCGTTCCCACGAACTCGCCGAACCGGCAGACGGTCCGACGGCGGAGCGGATGTCCACGCTGGCAAGGGAAAGCGGTATCGCACTGGCCTACGGGTACCCCGAGTCCGCCGACGGCCGCGTGTACAACAGCGTCCAGCTGATCGGCCCCGGCGGACAACGTCTGGCGAACTACCGCAAGACGCATCTGTTCGGCGATATCGACCGTGACTGGTTCGAGCCGGGCGCCGAGGCGGTCGTGCAGGCGGACCTCGGCGATCTCCGCGTCGGCCTGCTGATCTGCTACGACGTCGAGTTCCCCGAACTGGTGCGGGCGCACGCCCTGGCGGGGACCGAACTGCTCGTGGTGCCGACCGCGCTGATGAGCCCCTACGAACTGGTCGCCGACACGCTGGTGCCCGCCCGTGCCTACGAGAGCCAGCTGTTCGTCGCCTACGCGAATCGTTGCGACACCGAACGGGAACTGAACTACTGCGGCCGTTCCTGCGTCGTCGCCCCGACCGGCGAAGTGCTCGCTCGCGCGGGCGCCGGTCCGGAGCTGATCGACGCCGAAGTCACCCGTGACGCGCTCGCCGCGTCGCGTCTGGAGAACACCCACCTGGCCGACCGAAGGCCCGCTCTGTACCGAGGACTTTCCGCATGACCTCCGCCCTCCCGACCGCGATCCACCACGACGAATCCACGGGCCGTCCGATCACCATGTTCGGCCCCGATTTCCCGTTCGCCTACGACGCTTTCCTCGCCAACCCCGCCGGGCTCGGCTCGCTCCCCGCCGAGCGCCACGGCACCGAGGTGGCGGTGATCGGCGGCGGCCTCTCCGGCATCGTCACCGCGTACGAGCTGATGAAGCTCGGCCTGCGCCCGGTCGTGTACGAGATCGCCGAGATCGGCGGCCGCCTGCGCACGGTGAACTTCCCCGGCTGCCCGGACGACGTCGTCGCGGAGATGGGCGCGATGCGCTTCCCGCCGGCGTCGACCGCGCTCTTCCACTACATCGACAAGGTCGGTCTGGAGACGACACCGTTCCCGAACCCGCTGGCCGCGGGAACGCCGAGCACCGTCGTCGATCTCAAGGGGGAGAGCCACTACGCGCGCACCGCGGACGAACTTCCCGCCGTCTTCGGCAAGGTCGCGGCCGCCTGGGACAGCACACTGTCCGAGCAGGCCGCGTTCACCGAGATGCAGAAGGCGATCCGCGAACGCGACGTCAAGACGATCAAGCGGCTGTGGAACGAACTCGTGCCGAAGCTGGACAACCAGACCTTCTACGGCTTCCTCTGCGACTCGCCCGCGTTCGCGTCCTTCCGCGACCGTGAGATCTTCGGACAGGTCGGCTTCGGGACCGGCGGCTGGGACACCGACTTCCCGAACTCCATCCTGGAGATCCTGCGGGTGGTCTACACCGGTGCCGACGACGAGCACCGCAGTATCGTCGGCGGGAGCAGACAGCTCCCGTTGCGGCTGTGGGAACACGCGCCCGAGGACATCGCGTTCTGGCCCGCGGGAACGAGTTTGAGCTCGCTGCACGGCGGGAGCCCGAACCCCGGCGTCGCCCGGCTGCACCGCACCGCGCCGAACAACATCACCGTGACCGACACCGAGGGCCGCATCCGCACCTACCCGGCGGCGGTGTTCACCGCGCAGAGCTGGATGCTGCTGTCGAAGATCGAATGCGACGAGGCGCTGTTCCCGATCGACCACTGGACGGCGATCGAGCGCACGCACTACATGGAGTCCTCGAAGGTCTTCGTCCCGGTCGACCGGCCCTTCTGGCTGGACAAGGACCCGGCGACCGGCCGCGACACGATGAGCATGACGCTCACCGACCGCATGCCGCGTGGTACGTACCTGCTCGGCGACGACCCGGACGCGCCCGCGGTGATCTGCCTGTCCTACACCTGGGCCGACGACTCGCTGAAGTGGCTGCCGCTCTCGGTCTCCGAGCGGGTCGAGGTGATGCTGCAGTCACTGAAGGAGATCTATCCGGGCGTCGACGTCCGGCGGCACATCATCGGCGACCCGGTGACCGTGTCGTGGGAGGCCGAGCCGCATTTCATGGGCGCGTTCAAGGCCAACCTGCCCGGCCACTACCGGTACCAGCACCGGCTGTTCACCCATTTCAAGCAGGACCGGCTGGAGGAGCGCCACCGCGGTCTCTTCCTGGCGGGCGACGACGTCTCGTGGACCGCCGGCTGGGCCGAAGGCGCCGTCCAGACGGCGCTCAACGCGGTGTGGGGCGTCTTGCACCACTTCGGTGGCGAGACGGACCCGGCGAACCCGGGACCGGGTGACGTCTACGACGAGATCGCGCCGGTCGAACTGCCCGACTGAGCGCGGCGGTCCACCAGCCACGCCGTGCCTGCCGCGATGAGGGCACCGAGGACCGCGCCGATGGTGTTCATCAGCCAGTCGTTGGTGTCGCAGGCACGGCCGATCGCGGGCACGAGCGCCTGGAGCGTCTCGATCACGGCGGACAGCACCGAACCCGCCGCGAGCATCGTCACTGGTCGCCGGGACGCCAGCGCGGCGAAACAGACCGGCGGGAGGAACAGCGCGACGTTGGCCAGGAGTTCGACCGCGCCCAGCGTGGGCACGGAGAACTGGACGGTGCACAGGATCTCGTCGATCGTGTGCACCGTCGGTACCAAGGTCAGCGCGAAGACCGGGAGCGACGACACCCCCGCGAGCGCCCAGAGGATCCGCCTCCTGTCCGCGAACAGGAGGCCAAGGACTGCGCAGACGAGCGCGACCAGCAGGATCGCCACCGGCACGAGGGCGGAGTGGTCGAGCAGGAAGTTCGTGATCATGGCGGGCCGATCCTACGAGCCGGTGAACTCGACCTCCGCCGACGGCACCACGCGCACCCGTCCGCCGGGATGGATCGCCGTGCTCAGAAGCAGGTTGTGCCGGGCGATGACCTGTTCGGCCGTCAGGCCCGCGGTGGGATCCCCGTCGGCGGACGGCGCGTGGCCGTCGGCGACCAGCACGACGTCCAGGCCGTGGCTCTGCGCGGCCCTGGCGGTCGCGTCGACGCAGTAGTCGGTGGCCAGCCCGGTCAGCACCACGGTGTCGACGCCCCGGTCGACCAGCAGTCCCGCCAGGCCGGTGCGGTAGAAGGAGTCGGTCGCCGTCTTGTCGATCACCAGGTCGACCGGTTCGAGACCGAGCAGCGCGCTGACCCGTGTGCCGGGCGACGCGGGATCGAAGTCGGTGCCGGGGGCGCCGATCTGCCGCAGCGCGATCACCGGAACGCCGTTCTCACGGGCTCGCCGGGCGAGTCCGGCGAGCCGGGCCGCCAATTCCTCGCCGCGCCAGACCAGGGGAACGAGCATTTCCTGCATGTCGACGATCAGCAGCGCGGCCCTCATATGCGGCAGCCTAGGGCAGCGCGGCGGGCGACTCGGCCTCCGGGATGAGCAGCCGCGGCGTTCCGGTGCCGTCGGCGGGGACCGACCAGACGTCGGAGTGTCCTGGCGTGCGGGGGAGGGCATAGGCGACGGTGCGCTCGTCGAGCCAGGCGGGCTGGTCGTCGACGCTCCGGGTCTCGGCCAGCGCGGTCACGCTGCCGTTCGCGAGGTCGAGCACCGAGACCCGCCAGCCCTTCGCGGGATCGCCGTCGACGGCGGACTTGTAGGCGATGCGGGTCTCGTCGGGGGAGAGGGACGGGCATTCGACGTTGTCCCGCACCGTCCGCACGGTCCGGGCCGTCGAGTCGCCTTCGACGAGGTACCGGTGGGAGCCGGTCGACATGGTGGCGTAGAACCGGTTCGGCTGCCGGGTGAAGGTGACGCCCCAGAAGTTGACGTCGGCCGCCTTGTACGGCTTGCCCTCCACGGTAACGGCGAAGTCCTCGAGCGTGCCCTCGACGTCGCCGGTGGTGAGGTCGAGGGTGCCGGCGCGAGTCGAGAACCGGCCGCCGTTGTAGGAGTCGCCGGTGACGAACACCGTCCACGCCAGCCGCTTCCCGTCGGCCGAGACCCGCGCCCGGTTGGGCACCCCGACCAGCGGGATCTCCTGCGTCACCGCGAGACGGCGGTCGAGCACGGCCAGCTGGTAGGTGGTCAGCCCGGTTTCCGGCCGCAGGCAGATCCCGGTGCCGCCCGCCGCGTGGACCCGGCTGCAGGACACGGTCGACACCGCCCGTGTCCCGCCGGGATCTGCCGCGCTGACACTGGACACGTGCCCGCGGTCGGCGTCGGCGGTGCTGCGGAACAGCAACCGCGGGCCTTCGAGCGTGACGGCGTCGCTGGTGCCCGCCGACACGGCGTCCTGGTTGCGCGCGCCCGCCGCCCCGACGTAGATCACGGCGGCCGCGGCCAGCGTGAGTGTTCCGGTGACGGCGATCAGAACGCGGGTGCGGTCCATGGTCGTGCCTTCCTGCGGGGAGCCAAAAGAACGAAGGGCTGCCCGCGGGCGCGTCCACAGTGGACACGCCCGCGGAGTTCACCCGATCACCGCCAGACGCTCGTGATCGGCGGCTTGTTCGCCGCGTTGGCGATGCCCGGCAGGCCGAACGCCGCCTCGATCGTGCGGAGGATCGAGTAGTGGTTGATGGATTCGCTGTAGCTGCCCGGCTTCACGTGGGCACCGACGAACGTGGTGAAGATCTGGTTCACCGAGGTCCCGCTGTCCTCGTCGAAATTGACGATGAGCAGGCTGTTGTGCGTCTTCGCCCACTGCGCGTAGGCGTCGAGGTTCTTCTTCAGCCATTTGTCACCGGTGTCGACCGGGCAGTCGTGCATGTCGCTGCACAGGTCCGGGGTCACGAAAGCGACGTCCGGCAGCTTGGTGAAGTCGCTCGGGAACGACGAGAACCGTTTGTTCGCCGACGACGGCACATTGCTGAAGCTGACCCAGCTGTTGTGCTTGCGTGCGTATTTTCCCTTCGTGCAGCCGGTGTAGCCGTCGGAAGGCATGCTTTCGGCATAACCGACGAACTTCTTGCCGATCCCCGCCAGCTGGGAAGCGAGATTCTCCTTGTTCCCGAGATCCTGGCATTTGTTGCTGTCGACACCGTGTGTCGAGCCCGCGAACTGGGCGATGTAGTTCGGCTGACTCGGGTGCGTCGTCCCGTACGCCTTGGTGAACTTGGCTCCCTGCGAGGCGAGTTGGTTGAAGTACGGTGCTTTCGAGCTGCCGCTGATCTCCTTGTAGTCCTTGTTTTCGAACATCACGAGGACGATGTGGTCGAACTGGGGCACCGCCGCCGCGGCGGACTCCACCGCGGCGGCGGGACTGTCCTGATGGGACACCACCAGCGCCGTGGCCAGCCCGGTCGCGGCCACGGCCGCGACCGCGATCCGTTTCCAGAACATTGAAACCTCCTGAGGAAAGGTTGAAACTTTGACGACCGACCCTCGGGTTCAGCGGCGCTCCGCAGGTGTCGACAGAGTCGAGACATCAGATGTCTCAGGTGCATTTAAACGGCAGGGGAGTCCTTGGCCCATCAAGATCGCCTGACTGGAGCAGTCGGCGGGCGCGGAACGCCCCAAAACCGGCATTACTTGACATGAAACCATGTAAACCGGGCGTTCACCTTGTGTTCGGGCGCGCGAACCGATCAACTTATGGCAACTCGCTGATTCAGCCGGTTGACAGTGGCGGTGCCATTGCCCCGGCTTCATGGTGCACTCATCCGACCATTGGTTAAGCTGGTCGGTGTGAAGCCCTTTTCGCCGAGACCGGCCGGATACACGATCGAAGAACTCTCCACGATCGTCGGCATGTCGGCGCGCAATATCCGGGCCCATCAGACGAGGGGCCTGCTCGCCCCGCCGGTGCGGCACGGCAGGTCCGCCTACTACGGCCCGGCCCACCTGCGGCGCCTGCGGCGGATCACGATGCTGCAGAAACAGGGCTTCAACCTGGTATCCATTGCCGCGATGCTCGGAACGGCCACAGTGGACGGCACCGAGCGCCTGGACGCGGCGATGGCCGACATCGCCCGTGACCAGCCCTCCGTCGTCCGTTGCCTGGAGCGGCACGGCGTGCTCGGGCGGGACGACGCGGGGGCGCCGGCCGTCGTGCGCCCGTCGGTTTCGCGCGCGGTGGCGGAGCTCGCCGGAGCCGGGGTGCCGCCCGCCGCGGCCCTGCGGTTTCTCGGGCAGTTCATGGACCGGGTCGCGCCGCTGGCGTGCGACCAACTGGCCGCGCTCAAAGCCCAGGCCGGCGGTATGTCGGCAGCTTCCTGGGCCTGTTTCGCCGAGCTCCTGGTAAGCGCTTTCAGAGCGACCGTGGAGAACGCGGCCGAAGTCACTTTCGCAGACGGGGAGCCAGCGCCACGGCCGCCGAGGTGACCGCCGCCGTCGCGACGTCGAGGCTCGTGCCGTCGGCGAAAGCGGACAGCCTGACGACGATGTAGCGGTCGCCTTCACCGACGAGCCCGGTCGTGTGCGCGTCCACCGAACCCCGGCCGGCCGCCCAGCCCTGTTTCACGGCCCACGGCCGGTCGGGGAAGGCTGACGGAATGCCGAAATGCTGGTCGAACCCGTCCGCGGCGGTGCGCGTCGCCTCCCGGAGCGGTTTGAGCACCACGTTCCGTTTGGCCTTCGGCAGGGCGAGGATGTGGCGGTAGACCGCGGCGACGTCGTCCGCTGTGGACAGTGTGTCGCCCCAGCGGCCCGGGTCGGCGGGCGGGGTGGTGTTCTTCAGTCCCGCGGCGGCCACTGTCCTGGTGACGATCGCCGGCCCGCCGTTTCTGGTCCAGAGGGTGTTGGCGACGGCGTCGTCGCTTTTCGCCAGCATCCGGTGGATGTGGGATTCGTCGGTCCTGCTCGCCTTGCGGGTGACGGCGTCCAGCGCGATGAACAGTTTCACGACCGACGCCGTGCGGAATCTTTCCGAGCCCCGGTCGCCGATCACCTGTTCGCCCGACGTGCGGTCGAAGACCACGGTGGCGTCGCGTCGTTCGGGGGCCGGAAGGCTTTCCGTGTCGACGCGGAAGACCACGTAGCCGAGGATCGCGGCGATCATCGGGAAGACGATCAGGATCGTCACGCGAAGGCGTGTTCGCCGGTTCGTGCCCGGCACCGCGATGGGCGTGGTTCGTTGGTCGAGCATGCTGCCGATGTTCAGAGACGATCATCGTGGCCCCGTCTCGTTCATGTCATGACTCCGTAACAGCGGCCGACTACATGGAAAGCCCTTTCTCGCTTCGGGAAATGGGCCGGCAAAACGGGCGTCCACATCGGCCGATCGGCCGATGCGGACCCCTCGTCCGGTGGATGTGCCTGCTCAGGAACGCTGCACGATGATCTGATCGACCAGGGTGCCGTCGGCGCTGATCGCCCGGACGTCCATTTTGGGCGGTGTGGTGCCCGTACCCGCGATGACGTCGACCGCGACCAGGCTGTAGCCGCGGAACCGGACACGGGACCAGGTGACCTTCTTGGTGCGATCCTGGCCGTCCCGTTCCGAGTACTTCATCGGGACCGGAGTGTCGTTGGCGGTCTCGTGGCCCAGGTAGGTGTCCGGCGCCGGGAATTCGGAGACGCTTCCGCCTCCGCCGCCCGCGGTGATGTAGGTCGTTCCGTCCTTGACCGGGTCGGTCGTCCCTCGCGACGGCACCTTCTTGACGGCTTTGCCCGCCCGGATGGGGTCGGTGCGTTCGTAGATGTGGTTGTGGCCGTTGAGCACCAGGTCGACCTGATATTTGTCGAACAGGGGAGCCCAGTCCTTCTGCGCGCCGAGTTCGGCGCCATTGGAATGGCAGGTGGAATATGTGCACTGGTGGCAGTAGACGACGATGAAGTCGATCGTGGGATCGGCGCGGAAGGCGGCGAGCGTCCTGCTGAGCCACTTGAGCTGCTTGCCCTTGGTGTAGTCCAGATTGGACGGACTGTTGTAGCAGACGTCGTTACCGTCCAGGCTGATCAGTCCGACGTTCTGGTAGCGCCACGAGTAGATGCAGGTGGAGCCGTCCCAGGCGTTGTCCGGCATGGTGAAACGCGCCCGCACGCCGCCGTACCCGTCCTCGGAGTACCAGCCCTCCATCTCGTGGTTGCCGAGCGCCATCATCCACGGGATCCCCGCGGTGACGGGCTCGTTCTGCACGAAGAAGGAGTCCCAGAGCCGCGCGTCGTACTGGTCCTCTTCCGGATGCCCGCCCTCGCCTTCGAGGGCGTAACTCAGGTCGCCCATGGCGAGGTGGAAGGCCGGGTCGAGTCCCGCGATCAGGCTGCTGGTCGCGACGGCGTTGTAGCCCACGCCCTGGTCGCCGAAGGCGGTGAAGGAGAACGTGCCATCGCCGCCCGGG
The DNA here is from genome assembly GCF_037997115.1 of Amycolatopsis coloradensis. Taxonomy (NCBI): domain Bacteria; kingdom Bacillati; phylum Actinomycetota; class Actinomycetes; order Pseudonocardiales; family Pseudonocardiaceae; genus Amycolatopsis; species Amycolatopsis coloradensis. The sequence goes on along the minus strand of NZ_CP150484.1, from coordinate 907,751 downwards.
GCGGGAGCGGTGCGGAAACTCGCCATCTCGCCGAGCCTGGCGGCGGGGTCGTAACCCTCGTGGCCGACGACGTAGTAGTACGTGGTGTTGGGAAGGAGCCGGTCGATCCGGGCGTGGAGGTAGTACTGGGTGATCGATTTCGGGCTGTTCGGCGGGACTTCCTCGACCGGATGCTGCCACGACATCTGGCTGGTCAGCGCCCTGACCTCGGCTGGGATGGGCGGGCTGAAGTCGCCGGGGGCCGTGCCGATCCGGACGAACGGCGCGGTCACCGCCGCGGGCACCTGCCACGAGACCACGACCTGCTGCGACGGGTCGGCCCCGTAGGCGATGTGCCGTCCGAATGGACGCAGCGCCGACCCCGCTACCTTGTCGGCGTTGAGCAGCACGGTCGGTCCGGGGGAGGCCGCGGCCGATCCGGGGAGGAGGACGCCGCCGGCGGCGAGTGCCGCGCCGCTCACCGCGCCCACGCGGAACAGGGTCCGCCGCGAGTACTGATTGACGAACTTGTCGTGTTTCTCGGCCAAGCTGAGCCGACGATAGGCTTGGGACCTGCTGTTCCGTGGAGTTACGGCCATGAAATCGAAGTTAAGAAGGCTTCTTAACTAAGTCAATACACGGGTGGTTCTTCCTTGACCGGCTGCACGGAACCGTGCAAGGAACTTCGGGCATAGGGGACGTTTGCGCCGGTTTCGCGTGATCAGACACCGAACACGTGAGTTGGCCGTCTGATCACGCGAGTTCGCGGTTCAATCACGCGAGTTCGGTGTCTGATCACGCGAGTCACGGATTCCGGGCCGTGACCGGCGGTCAGACCAGTTCGGAGGAGACGACCGAGGTCAGCCCGCGCAGCCTCTCCAGCAGCGGCTCGACCTCATCGGCGTCGATCAGGACCGCGCAGGTCATGGTGCTTTCGCGGACCCCGTCGCGGACATCGACGGACAGGTCGTGGACCAGGCAGCCGAGCGCCTCGACCAGGCCGGGGATCTGCTCGACGCCGCCGACGAAGTAGGTCGCGATCCGGCGGCGGACCAGCATGGACGAGCGAGGTGCGGGGATCTGGAACGAAACAGCGGACATCGTGGACTCCAAGGGCGGGAAACGTACAGGCCATGGAGGGCCAGGTCCCGGGAGATGCCCCGTATCGAGGGGTCGCCGGAATGCGCGCCGGCGACCTGGTTCAGCCGGCGCGCTTGACTACGAGTCGAGTCCAGCGGCGCACGACGACAGGCTAGCACGTCACGAGAGGCGCAGCCGGGAGCCTTGCTCGCGGACGTGCGCGGCGGAGCCGCAGTCGAGGTCCAGCTGCCGCTGCCGTTCGGCCACGAACGCCCGGCCGAGGCCGGTGCGGTCCGAAGTGGACAGCGTGCGCCGGAGGTCGTTCAGCAACCCGCGTTCCTCCGCGCGAATATGCGCGTCCACAGAATTCTCCAGTACCACCAAGGCCTTCTCGGGGTCGGTGGATTCGAGCACGGTCAGAAGCTCGTCCGCGAGCCCGCTCTCCGTCGCATCGGGACGGACGGTCCGTTCGGTCGCGGTGGCATGGGCGACCAGCGCCGCCGAGAGCTCCGCGATCAGCGCCGGACGGTCGGCCTCGTCGTTACGGAGATCCCGGAACAGCTGTTCGATCCGGCGGTGATCGGCCAGGACGACCTCGACCAGGTCGGAGCCCGGGGGAGCGGCGGTCGGACCCGGGCGCATCCAGCCGAACGTCAGTTCCACGGCCTGGCGCCAGTGCGAGTATTCGCTGTCGCGGCGAGCGGGGTCCATCGTCGGCAGCCACTGTCCGGCACGGTGCCAGTTCCGGCGGAGGCCTTCCAGATCCGGCCAGTACCCGACCGACAACCCGGCCGCGTACGCCGCGCCCAGCGAAACCGTCTCGGCGACCATCGGGCGCACCACCGGCACGTCGAGGACGTCGGCGACGAACTGCATCAGCAGGTTGTCGGCGGTCATGCCGCCGTCGACCTTGAGTGTCGACAGCGCGAGCCCCGAATCGGCGTTCATCGCGTCGACGACCTCACGGGTCTGCCAGCCCGTCGCCTCCAGCACGGCCCTGGCCAGGTGCCCCTTGGTGATGTACGAGGTCAGCCCGGCGATCACGCCGCGTGCCTCGCTGTGCCAGTGCGGCGCGAACAGACCCGAGAAGGCGGGCACGATGTAGCAGCCGCCGTTGTCCTCGACCGTCCGCGCCAGTGTCTCGATCTCGGGCGCGCTGCCGATCAGTTCGAGCCCGTCGCGGAACCACTGCACCAGCGATCCGGTGACGGCGATCGACCCTTCGAGGGCGTACACGGCGGGCTCGTCGCCGATCTTGAACCCGACGGTGGTCAGCATGCCGTGGGTCGAGAGCACGGGCGTCGGGCCGGTGTTGAGCAGCAGGAAGCTGCCCGTGCCGTACGTGCACTTCGCCTCGCCAGGCGCGAAGCAGGTCTGACCGAACAGCGCCGCCTGCTGGTCGCCGAGCGCCGCCGCGATCCGGATCCCCGGCACCACCCGAGACGTCGTCCCGTACACCTCGGTCGACGGCCGGATCCGCGGCAGCATCGCGCGCGGGACGTCGAAGAACTCCAGCAGTTCGTCGTCCCACGACAGCGTCCGCAGGTTCATCAGCATGGTGCGCGAGGCGTTGGTGACGTCGGTGACGTGGACGCCGCCCTCGGGCCCGCCGGTCAGGTTCCAGATCAGCCAGCTCTCGACCGTCCCGAACAGCACGTCGCCGCGTTCGGCGCGTTCCCGCAGGCCAGGAGTCCTTTCGAGCATCCACCGGATCCGCGGCGCGGAGAAGTACGTGGCCAGCGGCAGGCCGCACAGCCGCCGGACGCGGTCGGCGCCCGGCTCGCGGGCGAGTTGTTCGAGCATCGAGTCGGTGCGGGTGTCCTGCCAGACGATCGCGCGCCCGACCGGGTTGCCGGTGTGCCGGTCCCACAGCACCGTCGTCTCGCGCTGGTTCGCGATGCCGAGGCCGACCACCTGCGCCGGTTCGACGCCGGCGTCGGCCAGCGCCTGCGGCACGATCCGGCCGACGTTGCGCCAGATCTCGGTCGCGTCGTGCTCGACCCAGCCCGGCCGGGGGAAGTGCTGCTGGTGTTCGCGCTGCGCGACCGACACCAGCCTGCCGCGCGCGTCGAACAGGATGCACCGCGTCGAGGTGGTGCCCTGGTCGATCGACATCACGTAGCGCTGGACCACGCGAGCACCTCCATCACCATCGGGACGCGCCGAGATCGCGGGAGACCGCCCGTGCCGCGTCGCGCACGTGGCCGAGCAGCCGCGGGATCGGGCTGCCGTCGGCTTCGCAGATCCGTTCCGTCGCGCCGGACACCCCGATCGCGCCGACCACGATGCCGCCATGGCCGCGGATCGGCGCCGCGATCCCGGCCTCGCCGGTGATCATCTCGCCGTTCTCGCTCGCCCAGCCCGCCTCGCGCACCTTGCCACAGGCGCGTTTGATCGCGGTCTGGGTGACCAGGGTCCGGCGGGTGTAGGCCTCCGGCTCACCGGTGCGCAACGATGCCACGAGACCGGTGTCATAAGCCAGAAGCACTTTTCCGAGCGCCGTCGCGTGCAGCGGGAGAAGCGTGCCGACGTCGAGGGTCTGAAGGCTGTCGTCGGGCCGGAACACGTGGTGCACCACCAAGACGCGGCCTTCCAGCGGTGCGCCGATCCGGACCGCTTCACCGCTGCGCGCGGCCAGCGCGTCGGCCCAGTTGATCGCGCGAGACCGGAGTTCGTTGACGTCGAGGTAGCTCGTCCCGAGATGCAGCAGTGCCGCGCCCAGTTGGTATTTCCCGGTGTCCCGGTCTTGTTCGACAAAGCCGACCCCTTGCAGGGTGCGCAGGAGCCCGTGCGCGGTTCCCTTGGCGAGTTCGAGGGAATCGGCGATCTCGCCGACGCCGAGACGCCCCGAACCGCGCGCCAGCAACCGCAGGATCGCGGCGGCGCGCTCGATGGACTGGATCGGACCGGGCACGGCTCAACCGTAGCCCGACCGGCCCTGATTCGACAATGTCGAACATCGTCTCCAGGCGTTCGACAATGCCGACCGGTGTCCGTTGACCCCGGGTTTCCGCGAACTTAACTTCGGCCTCAACAGGGCAACGGTGTCCTTTGTGGAGGAAGCAATGGTGCGAAACCTCAAAGCTCGCGGACTGGCGGGCGAACTGGCGGCGGAGTTCGTCGGGACGATGATCCTCATCCTGTTCGGCTGCGGGGTGGTGGCTCAAGTCGTCGCCGCGGGCATCGGGGACCACGACAGCATCGCGTGGGCCTGGGGTATCGGTGTCACGCTCGGTATCTACGTGGCTTCACGGATCAGTGGCGCGCATCTGAACCCCGCCATCACCGTGGCGCTCGCGGTGTTCAAGGGCTTCTCGTGGCGCAAGGTCGCCCCGTACGCCTTGGCGCAGACCGCCGGCGCGTTCCTGGGCGCGCTGCTGGTGCGCTGGAACTACACCGAGGTGCTCAACGCAGCCGACCCCGGCCTGACGATCAAGACCCAGGGTGTGTTCTCCACTCTTCCGGGTAACGGAACCCTGCCGGTGGGTGACTGGGGCGCGTTCCGTGACCAGATCATCGGCACCGCGATTCTGGCTCTGGTGATCTTCGCCATCACCGACCTCCGCAACACCGCGCCCGCCGCGAACCTCGCCCCGGTCGTCGTCGGCTTCCTGGTGGTCGCGATCGGCATGGCCTGGGGCACCAACGCCGGCTACGCGATCAACCCGGCCCGCGACTTCGGCCCGCGGCTGATGTCCTGGCTCACCGGTTACGACACCGCGTTCACCGATCAATACGGCTATCCGTACTGGTGGATCCCCATCGTGGCGCCGGTCATCGGCGCGGTCATCGGCGGCGCGATCTACAAGTTCTTCATCGAGCGTTACCTGCCCGCCGACCCGGCACCGGAAGCCTTGCCCGCCAAGGACATCGAGCGCGTTTCCTAGGGAGAGAAACCATGTCTGACTACATCGGCGCCGTCGACCAGGGCACCACCAGTACGCGGTTCATGATCTTCGACCACGGCGGCAACGAGATCGCCCGCCACCAGCTCGAGCACGAGCAGATCCTGCCGAAGCCGGGCTGGGTCGAGCACGACGCCACCGAGATCTGGGAGCGGACCCGTTCGGTCATCGCCACGGCGCTCAACAAGGCGAAGCTGACCGCCGCCGATCTCGCGTCGCTCGGCATCACCAACCAGCGTGAGACCACCGTGGTGTGGAACCGCCGCACCGGGCGCCCGTACTGCAACGCCATCGTGTGGCAGGACACCCGCACCGACCGGATCGCCTCGGCGCTCGAACGCGAGGGCAAGGGCGACGTCATCCGGCGGAAGGCCGGTCTGCCGCCCGCCACCTACTTCTCCGGCGGCAAGCTTCAGTGGATCCTGGAGAACGTCGAGGGCGTCCGCGAAGACGCCGAAAAGGGTGACGCGCTCTTCGGCACCACCGACACCTGGCTCATCTGGAACCTCACCGGCGGGCCCGACGGCGGCGTGCACGTGACGGATCCGACCAACGCTTCGCGCACCATGCTCATGGACCTGGAAACGCTGGAGTGGGACGACGAACTGCTGTCGTTCTTCAGCGTCCCCAAGCAGATGCTGCCGTCGATCGCGCCGTCGTCGAACAACGGCCGGTTCGGCGTGACCCGTGCAGACGGCCCGCTCGGCGGCGAGGTCGCCATCACCGGCGTGCTCGGTGACCAGCAGGCGGCGACCGTCGGCCAGGTGTGCTTCCGCCCCGGCGAGGCCAAGAACACCTACGGCACCGGCAACTTCCTGCTCCTCAACACCGGGCACGAGGTCGTGCGCTCGAAGCACGGGCTGCTCACTACGCTGGCCTACCAGTTCGGCGACGAGAAGCCGGTGTACGCGCTGGAGGGCTCCATCGCCGTCACGGGTTCCGCCGTGCAGTGGCTTCGCGACCAGCTGGGCATCATCAGCGGTGCGTCCCAGAGCGAGAGCCTCGCCCGCCAGGTCGAAGACAACGGTGGCGTGTACTTCGTCCCCGCGTTCTCCGGGCTTTTCGCGCCGTACTGGCGATCCGACGCGCGCGGCGCGATCGTCGGCCTCACCAGGGCCACCACCAATGCGCATCTCGCGCGGGCGACCCTCGAAGCGATCTGTTACCAGACCCGCGACGTCGTCGAGGCCATGCAGAACGACTCGGGCGTCACGCTCGACGTGTTGCGTGTGGACGGCGGCGTCACCGCGAACGAACTGTGCATGCAGCTGCAGGCGGACATCCTCGGTGTGCCGGTGTCGAAGCCGGTCGTCGCGGAGACCACCGCGCTCGGCGCCGCCTACGCGGCCGGGCTCGCCGTCGGGTTCTGGAAGAGCACCGACGAGCTGGAACAGAACTGGAACGAGGACAAGCGCTGGGAGCCGTCGTGGACGGACGAACAGCGCGCCGAGGGCTACGCGGGCTGGCAGAAGGCCGTCGGCCGCACGCTCGACTGGGTCGAGGTCGAGTGAGCCCGATGAACAGGAGGAACAAGGTGACACCCGTACCGCTTTCCCCGGTCTACCGTGCCGAGACGCTGCGCAAGCTCGCTCGCGAGGAGATCGACGTGCTGGTCGTCGGCGGGGGAGTGACCGGTGCCGGCGTCGCGCTCGACGCGGCGTCGCGCGGGCTCTCCGTCGCGCTCGTCGAGGCCCGTGACTTCGCCGCGGGAACCTCCAGCCGATCGTCGAAGCTGATCCACGGCGGGCTGCGTTACCTGGAGAACCTGGACTTCAAGCTGGTCCGCGAGGCGCTGAAGGAACGGAGCCTGCTGCTGCAGACGCTGGCGCCGCACCTGGTCCGGCCGGTGAAGTTCCTCGTGCCGCTCAAGCACCGCGTCTGGGAACGCGGCTACATCGGCGCGGGTGTCACGCTGTACGACACCCTCGGCGGAGCGCGGGCCTTGCCGCGGCACCGGCACCTGTCCAAGCGCGGTGCGGGCAAGGTCGCTCCCGGCCTCGCGGACGACGCCCTGATCGGCGCCATCCAGTACTACGACGCGCAGGTCGACGACGCCCGCCACACGATGACCATCGCGCGGACCGCGGCCGAGCAGGGCGCCTCCGTGCTCACCCGCGCCCGGGTCACGTCGCTGATCCGTGACGGCGAGCGCGTCGTCGGGGCCAAGGTCGTCGACCGCGAGAGCGGCGCGGAGATCGAGGTCCGGGCGAAGACGGTCGTCGCAGCCACCGGCGTGTGGAGCGACGACATGGCGGAAGCGGCGGGCATCCCCGCGCCGTTCACCGTGCGCGCGTCGAAGGGCATCCACCTCGTGGTCCCGCGCGAGAAGATCGACCTGGACACCGGGCTGATCCTGCGCACCGAGAAGAGCGTGCTGTTCGTCATCCCGTGGGGACGGCACTGGATCGTCGGCACCACCGACACCGAATGGGACCTCGACCGCGAGCATCCGGCGGCCAGCCAGGCGGACGTCGACTACGTGCTCGATCACCTCAACGCCGTCCTCCGCACGCCGATCACCGCCGACGACATCGAAGGCGTGTACGCCGGGCTTCGGCCGCTGCTGGCCGCGAAGGCGACGTCGACCACGAAGCTGTCGCGGGAGCACGCCGTCGCGCATCCGGTGCCGGGTCTGGTGATCGTGGCCGGCGGCAAGTACACGACGTACCGCGTGATGGCCGCCGACGCCGTCGACGTCGCGGTGGAGGACCTCGGCCGTCCCGCGCCGTCGTCGTGGACCGAGCGGCTGCCGATCGTCGGAGCGACCGGCTACCACGAGATGTGGGGCGCGCGGCACTCGCTCGCCCAGCGCGCGGGGCTGCCTATCGGCCGCATCGAACACCTGCTCCAGCGCTACGGCACCGCCGTGGAGGACATCCTGGAGTCGATCTCGGAACGTCCCGAACTGGGCGAAGCGATCCCGGGGACGGCGGAGTACCTGAAGGCGGAGGTCGTCTACGCCGTTTCGCACGAGGGCGCCCTGCACCTGGAGGACGTCCTGACACGGCGCACGCGAATCTCCATCGAGGAGCGGGACCGCGGTGTGACGGCGGCGCCGGTGGTGGCGGAGCTGATGGCGCCGCTGCTGGGCTGGGACTCGCACAAGCAGGAGCGCGAGGTCACCAACTACCTCGCGCGGGTCGAGGCGGAGCGCTCCGCCCAGGCCCAGCCGGACGACGAAGCGGCGAACGCCAGCCGTCTCGCGGCTCCGGCGCTGCTGCCGAGCTGACGTGGGCTGAAGGGGCCCTTCACCGCATGCGACGCGGCGAAGGGCCCTTTCGTCGCGTCGCATGCGGGCATGGTTCCCTTCAGCCCGCCTGCTTGAGCCAGTCGAGGTACCGGGTCTCGGCGATGCGGGCGCCGTCCTTCGTGGTGAGGACGTCGCCCTTGACGGCGGCGAACATGCCCGCCGTCTCGTCGACGGTCACCGGACGCGTGTCTCCCTTGGCGGACAAGGTGATCCGGCCCAGCTCGTCCAGCGGGTAGACGTCCGGGCCGCCCACGTCGAGGGTGCCGTTCAGCGGCTTCCCGGCCGACACCTCGGAAACGGCGGCGGCGACGTCCGCCGCGGCGATCGGCTGGATCGGCGTACTGGGCAGGCGTACCGCGGTCTCGTCGGAGGTCCAGGACAGGACCGCGTCGACGAATTCCATGAACTGGGTGGCGCGGACGATCGAGTAGGGGAGGCCGCTCTCCTTGAGAATGTCCTCCTGCAGCGTCTTCGCGCGGTAGTAGTCGAGCTCGGGCACCTGGTCGACGCCGACGATCGACAGGATCACGAAGTGCCCGGTGCCCGCCTTCTTCGCGGCCGCGACGAGGTTGTCCATCGACGTCCGGAAGAAGGCGGGGGAGGCGTCGTCGAAGGTCGGTGAGTTCGTGAGGTTGACGACCACGTCGGCGCCGTCGAGCGCGCTGTCCAGCCCTTGGCCGGTGAGCAGGTCGACCCCGGTGGACGGCGAATGCGGCACCGCCTCGTGCCCCGCCTCCTGCAGGTCGCGCACGACCTGCGAACCGATCAGCCCGGTCCCGCCGATGATCGCGAATTTCATGGCCCAGTGCCCTTCGTCGGTGGCGTCCGTAACCCGGACACCTCATGTCCGAGATGATACTCGGATAAATTGTGTCCGAGTCAAGAGGCGGGTTAGAGTCATCCGGGTGAAGATGTCCGGTGGGGTCGAGTGGGCCCTGCACTGCTGTGTCGTGCTGACTTCCGTCGACGAACCCGCGCCCGCCGCGCGCTTGGCGCAGCTACACGACGTCTCGCCCAGTTACCTCGCGAAGCAGCTCCAGGCGCTTTCCCGGGCCGACCTCATCCGGTCGGTGCAAGGGAAGGCCGGCGGCTACGTCCTCACCCGGCCGCCTTCGGAGATCACGGTGCTTGACGTCGTCGAAGCCATCGACGGGCCCGGGCCGGCCTTCGTCTGCACCGAGATCCGGCAGCGCGGCCCGATGGCGACGCCGCCCGAGGCGTGCACGACGCCGTGCGCCATCAGCCGCGCGATGGCGAACGCCGAACTCCAGTGGCGGGCGGCGTTGCGCGCCGTCACCATCGCGGATCTGGCCGACGACGTCAGGGGCGACTACGGTCCGGGCGCGCTCGCCGGGATCGGCGCGTGGTTCAAGGCCGTCGAGGGGTAGCCGAAGGGGACTTTCCTTGCATGCGATGCGAGGAAAGCGCCCTTCGCCGCGTGGGATGAGGGGAAAATCCCCTTCGCTTTCGTAAGAGCCCCGAAGGGCGGCCGGCCGCTCACGGTTTGAACCGGTCGGCGTGCTCGGCGACCCATTGCGAGAACGTGCGGGCAGGGCGTCCGGTCACCTTCTCGATCGTGTCGACCACGGTGCGCGCCTCCACCGGCGGATCGCTGTGCCAGCCGACGACGTATTCGGCGTCCGCGACCGAGACGCCCTCGGCCAGCAGCCGGTCGATCGCCTGCTGTCGCGTGATCCGCTCCAGCGCGATGTCGTGGCCGAGCGCGGAGGAGAGGATGGCGATCCGTTCGCTCGTGGTCAGCGCTTCCGGGCCCGTGAGGTTGTAGACCTTGCCGGAGTGCCCGTCCTCCACGAGCGCGGTGGCGGCGACGGCGCCGATGTCGCCCTCGTGCACCACAGCGCTCGGGAGGTCGAACGGCTCGCGGACCACCTTCCCGGTGCGGATGGAGTCGGTCCAGGTCAGGGCGTTGGACATGAACTCCTGCGGCTCGAGCCGCGTCCACTCCACCCCGGACTCGGCCATGGCCTGTTCCGTCGGCCCGACGTAGCCGCCCCAGACGATGGTCATGCGTCGCACTCCCGCGGCCACGGCGCGTTTGACCAGATCGGCGCCGACGTCGGCGAGCCCGGCCGTCACGGTGATGTGCAGACGGGTGACGCCCTCGAAGGCATCGGTGAGTGTTTCGGGCGCGGTGTGCGTGCCCTCCACCAGCTCGACGCCTGCCGGAAGCCGTGCCCCGGCGGGGTTCCTGGTGAGCGCCCGGACGCGTTCCCCGCGGCGGACGAGTTCGGCCACCACGTGGCGGCCGGTGTTCCCGGTGGCGCCGGTTACCAAGACGGTCATGAGTGATTCCCTTCGTTTCCAGCGAAGGTAAAAGCTCAAGTAATGTGGAGGTCAAGCGGACCGATCAGGAATCGAGAAGCGTCGGTGCCCACGGGATCCCTAGCGTCTTCGCCATCAGGCAAAACGACCCCAGGAGGTTCTCGTGAGCAAGCGGATCCGGACGTTCCACCGGTGGACATCCCTCGCCTTCGTCGCCACCGTCATCGTGTGCTTCGTGGTCGTGGCACAGGGCGACCCGGCCCAGTGGGTGCTCTACACGCCACTGCCGCCGCTGTTCCTGCTGATGTTCAGTGGTCTCTACCTGTTCGCGCTGCCGTATACCGCCAAGTGGCGGAACCGGCGGCGCGTGGCCGGGTGACTCGGCCAGTCTTAGTTCATGGCAAAAATTAACACCCGGCGTACCGCCCCGAAACTCTTGACGCGGCCGCCGGGGCCGGTGAGGATCGGCCGGTCCCCGCCTCCCGCAGAATGGACCAGACCATGGCAAGACGTGCTCGTGCGCGCCGAAGTCCGCTGATCGCCTTGATGAGTCTCACGCTGCTCGGCGGGGCCGTGGTGGCCACGCCCGCGGCCGTCGCCGCCGAACAGCCCGTGATCGGGAAGCCCGCGTTCGACCGGGACGGTTGCGCCCGGATCGAGAAGAGCCTGCCGACGCTCGCCGACTGGCCGAAGGTCGAGAGCCGGTTCAAGGGCAAGGGCGGTGACGAGCAGCGGATCGCCCGGATCCTCCAAGGGATGACCCTCGAGGAGAAGGTCGGGCAGATGACGCAGCCCGAGATCGCGGCGATCACCCCCGACGAGGTCCGGCAGTACTCGATCGGTTCGGTCCTCAACGGCGGCGGTTCGTGGCCGAACAAGGACAAGCACGCCTCCCAGCAGGACTGGCTCAAGCTCGCGGACGCCTACTGGGAAGCCGCGAAGGGCAGCCGGACGAAGATCCCGGTGATCTGGGGCATCGACGCCGTGCACGGCAACAACAACGTGTACGGCGCCACCGTCTTCCCGCACAACATCGGTCTCGGCGCGGCGCAGGACCCCTGCCTGGTGCGCGACATCTCCGCGGCGACGGCCCGGCAGATCCGCGCCACCGGCCAGGACTGGGCCTTCGCGCCGACGCTGGCCGTGGTGAAGGACGACCGCTGGGGCCGCACCTACGAAGGGTTCTCCGAGGATCCGCGGATCGCCAGGGCCTACGGCTACGAGGCGATCAACGGTCTCCAGGACGGCTCGACCAAACGCATCGGCTACAACGGCGTGATCGGTACCGCCAAGCACTTCATCGGGGACGGCGGCACCCTGAAGGGTCAGGACCAGGGCGTCAACCCGTCGTCCGAAGCCGAGATGATCAACGTCCACGGCCAGGGCTACTACGGCGCGCTCGCGGCGGGTTCCCAGACCGTGATGGTGTCGTTCAACAGCTGGACCAACGCCGAACTCGGTATCGACGAGGGCAAGCTGCACGGCAGCGACAAGGCGCTGAACCAGATCCTCAAGGGCAAGATGGGCTTCGACGGCCTCGTCGTGTCCGACTGGAACGGCATCGGCCAGGTTCCCGGCTGCACCAACGCTTCCTGTCCGCAGGCGATCAACGCCGGCATCGACATCGTGATGGTGCCGAACGACTGGAAGGCGTTCATCGCCAACACCGTCGCCCAGGTCAACGGTGGGCAGATCCCGCTTTCGCGGATCGACGACGCGGTGACCCGGATCCTGCGCGTCAAGCTGCGCTCGGGGCTGTACGAGTCGCAGAAGCCGTCGGACCGGTCCTACGCCAACTCCGACGAGGCGCTGAAGGAGACGTGGCTGGCGCGCGACGCCGTCCGTTCGTCGCAGACGTTGCTGAAGAACAACGGCAACGTGCTGCCGCTGAAGCCGAAGTCGAAGGTCCTCGTGGTCGGCAAGAGCGCGGACAGCATTCAGAACCAGACCGGTGGCTGGACGCTGAGCTGGCAGGGGACCGGCAACACCAACGCCGACTTCCCGAACGCCACGTCGATCCTCGCCGGGCTCAAGCAGCAGCTGGGCGACGTCAACGTCACCTTCGACGAGAAGGGTGACACGGACCCGAAGGGCTACGACGCCGTCATCGCCGTCATCGGTGAGACCCCGTACGCGGAAGGCGTCGGCGACCTGACCCGCAAGACACTGGAGGCGTCGAAGCTCTACCCCGAGGACCTGGCCGTTCTGGACAAAGTCCGAGGGAAGGGCGCTCCTGTCGTCACCGTCTACGTCGGCGGCCGCCCGCTGTACATGAACAAGGAGATCAACCGCTCCGACGCGTTCGTCGCGGCCTGGCTGCCCGGCACCGAAGGCGGCGGCGTCGCCGACGTCCTGCTCAAGGGCGGCTTCAAGGGCAAGCTGCCGTATTCGTGGCCGAAGAGCGCCTGTCAGACGCCGCTGAACGCGGGCTCGGCGGAGTACGACCCGCTGTTCGAACTCGGTTACGGCCTCAAGGCCGGCCAGCGCGTCACCGTCGGTCAGCTGGACGAGACGGCCGGACCCGCGACGTGCGGCTCGACCGGTGGCGGCGGCACGGCGACCGAGGATCTCGAGGTGTTCAACCGCACCGATGTCGCGCCGTACAAGGGTTTCATCGGCTCGGCGGAGAACTGGGGCGGTACCGAGATCGGCCCCGACGGCGCCGCTTCACACGCTGAGATCGGCGTCGTGCAGTCGGACGTGAACGTGCAGCAAGACGGGCTCAAGTCGACCTGGACCGGCACCGGGCCGGCCCAGCTCTACTTCCAGAACCCGGCCGGTACCAACGATTTGCGGGGCTATCTCAACGCTGACGCGGCGCTGGAGTTCGACACGATCGTGCACGAGGCGCCCGCCAACCGGACGGTGATCAGCATGCACTGCGTCTACCCGTGCTTCTCCGAGGTGAACGCGACCAAGCTGTTCACCGACCTTGCGGGGGCGCCGAAGTCGACGGTGAAGATCCCGGTGTCGTGCTTCGCCAACGGCCTGGATCTGGAGAACGTCAACACGCCGTTCCTGGTGTACACCGACGGCAGGTTCTCCGCTTCGTTCGCCAACGTGCGGTGGGTGCCCAAGGGGGCGCAGGACCCCGATGCGAGGCCTTGCTCGAGTCTGAGCTGATTTCGTCGCGAGGGGTTCCGGCGCGGCATGATGTGAAAGCCACTTTCGCAACCTTCGAGGTTGCGGAAGTGGCTTTCACGACGTCGGTGCTCGTGGCGCGGCCGCCACGAGACCGCAGAGCCGGATCCTGTTGCCCGTGACTGGGATCAGCGTGATGGCGCTCGGCGCGCTCCTGCTCTGCGCCCGCTTCGGGGCACCGGTCTGGACGCTGTACGCGTCCGCGATCCTCGCCGGGTTCATGCCCAGTATGGCGGCTATGGTCCGGGCCCGGTGGTCGCGGTTGTACCGAGGCTCACCCCGGCTGCACACCGCCTTCGCGTTGGAATCGGTGGTCGACGAACTGACTTTCGTCATCGGGCCCGCGCTGTCGGTGGCGCTGTGCACCGCCGTCTTCCCCGAGGCAGGACCGCTGGTCGCCGTGGTCTTCCTCGCCATCGGAGTGCTGCTGTTCGTCGCGCAGCGCGAGACCGAACCGCCCGTTCTGCCGCCGAGCGGATCGGCCGGAAGTTCGGCGATCCGGCTGGGCGCCGTGCGGGTGCTCGTGCTGACGCTGGTGGCGGGCGGCGTCATCGTCGGCACGGTCGACGTCGTCAGTGTGGCGTTCGCCCGGCACGTCGGGTCGCCGTCGGCCGCGGGGGTCGTCGTTTCGGTCTACGCGGTGGGCTCCGCGGTCTCCGGACTGGTCTTCGGGACGCTCAAACCGGCCATGACGCCGCCTCGGCTGCTCCTGATCGGCACCGCGGGCACGGCCGCGAGCGTGGTGCCGTTGCTGGTCGTGGATGGCGTCGTGAGTCTGTGCGCGGTGGTGTTCGTCGCCGGATTGTTCTTCTCTCCCACGATGATCGTCGTCATGAGGATGATCGAGAAGGCCGTCCCGGCGGAGAAGCTGACCGAGGGGATGACGTGGGCGATCACCGGCCTCAGCATCGGTGTCGCGCTCGGCGCCGCCGTGTCGGGCGAGGTCGTCGACCGGTTCGGGTCGGACGGCGGGTTCGCCGTGGCGGTCGTCGCCGGTGGCTTGATCATCCTGATCGCGCTGCTCTCGTATCCTCTGCTGAGCAGGAAGACCGCGATCAGTGAGGAGGCGGCACGCTGAACGAGCCGAGCACCGACGGCCGCCTCGCCAAAGGCGAGCAACGCAAACGGGAACTGATCGAGGCCACGCTGCGCATCGTCGCGAGGGACGGGGTATCGGGGGTCAGTCACCGCACCGTCGCCCGCGAGGCGGGTTTGCCCGCGACAGCGGCCGCGTACCACTTCCGGGGGATCGAAGACCTGCTGACCGCCGCGCTCACCCAGTGCATGGACGAGGACTCCGAACGGATGCGGATGCTCGCCGCCGAAGCCGACGGGGGCGAGGACGCACTGCGGAGGCTCGGTGCCTTGATGGCCGAAGTGGTCGCCAAGCCAGGGCATCTGCTGGCGGAGTACGAGCTGTACCTCTTGGCGGCGAGGGAGCCGAAGCTCCGCGAGTCGACCGATCGCTGGATGGGGGCGTTGGCGGACTTCGCCCGCCGTTACACCGACGATCCGGTTCGGGTCGAGATGGTGGTGGGGCTGGTGGACGGGGTGCTGCTGCAGGGATTGCTGCGCGACGAGCCGCCGACGGCGGAACGCTTCGAGGCCATCCTGCGGACCGCGTTGCCCTCATGAGGGACCTTGACGCGCCAAGGACGGTTCGTACCAACGGTCATGTGGTGGACTCGCGTGATTGGGCGGACGACACACGTGTCCAGACGGACGACACGCGTGATCAGACGGACGACACGCGGCGCGTCCCCGGTCTCGCGCGTGTCGTCCGTCTGGACACGCGTGTCGTCCAGCCAATCACGCGAAACCGCCGTGAAGGCCTACGTGGTCGCGGGTGGCGACCAGGTCAGCCGCGGATCCGTCTGCACGAAACTGCCCAGCAGGTGATCGATCCGCGTCAGCGCGTCGAGGTCCAGCACCACGCCCGCCGCCTTCGCGTTCTCGGTCACCTGGGCGGCGGTGCTCGCGCCGGTCACCACGGAGGCGACGGTGTTGTGCTGCAACGTCCACGCGAGCGCCAGCTGGGCCATGGTCAACCCGGCCTCGTCGGCGACGCCGCGCAGCATGCCGACGCGTTCGAGGAGGTCCGGCAGGAGTAACGGCCGCGCCTCGACCGCCTTCGTGGCCCGTGAGCCCGGCGGGATCTCACCCGGCCGGTACTTGCCGGTCAGCACACCCTGCGCGAGGGGGACCGACGCGAACTGCCCGATCCCGGAGCGTTCGCACACCGGCATCACCTGGGCTTCGGCGACCCGCCAGAGCATCGAGTAGTGCGGCTGGTTCGCGATGAGCGGGACGCCGTGCCGCTCGGCGATCGGCCGCGCCTCCAGCAATTGTTCCGCCGTCCATTCCGCCGTGCCCGCGTAGAGGATCTTCCCCTGCCGCACCAGATCCGACAGCGCGAGGAACGTCTCGTCCAGCGGCGTGCGGTAGTCGAACCGCAGCAACTGGTAGACGTCGATGTAGTCGGTGCGCAGCCGCCGGAGCGAGCCGTGCAGCGACGTGACCAGGTGTTTGCGGCCGAGGCCCGCGTCGTTGACCCCCGGGCCTTCCGGCCAGAAGACGCCGGTGCACAGGACGAGATCGTCGCGGCGGGCGTGGCTCAGCGCCGCGGCGAGGTTCTCCTCGGCGGCACCGCCGTCCCAGGCCGCGGCGGTGTGAAACGTCGTGACGCCCGCGTCGAGCGCGGCCTGCACGCATTCCGCGCCGTCGTGGTGGGTGAGCCAGTTGCCGTAGGAGATCTCACTGACGGACAGCCCGCTCGCGCCGAGCCTGCGGTACTCCATGGTCACCTCTTCCGCGCGCCGGTTTCGAGGATGGTGCGGTCGATCCATTCGTCGAGGCCTGCCGCCTTGCGGGCGTAGGTCTCCCGTACCGATTCGTGCGGCAGGATCAGGAACTCCTCCGACGCCAGCCCGTGCACGACGGACTCCGCGACGTCTTCCGGTTCCAGCAGGGGCGCGGCGGCGGCGATCGCGAGCGCGGCGGGGTGCCCGGCCGCGATCCCGGGTTCCAGCAGCGCGGTCCGCACGCCGAGCGGGCACAGCGCGCTGACCCGCACCCCGCGAGGGCGGTAGGTGATGGCCAGCCATTCGGCGAGCCCGACGGCCGCGTGCTTGGTCACCGAATACGGCGCGTCACCGGGGGTGCCCAGCAGGCCCGCGCCCGACGCCGTGATCAGCAGGTAGCCGTGCCCTCGGCTCAACATCGTGGGAAGCGCGACCTGTGCGGCGTGCACGTGCTGCATGACGTTGATCGCCCACGACCGCGTCCACTGTTCGTCCGCGGCGTGCACGCCGGTCCCGAACGCGGCGCCCGCGTTGGAGCAGAAGAGGTCCACCGCGCCGAACGCCGAGCGGGCGTCGGTCACCAGCATCTTCAGGTCCTCTTTGGACGACGCGTCGGCGTGGCGCGCGATCGCGGCGCCGCCCGCGGCGGTGATCCCGGCGACGACCTCCTCCGCGGCGTCGAGATCGAGATCGGAGACCACCACCCCGGCGGCGCCCTCGGCGGCGAACCGCCTGGCCATGGCGGCGCCGATACCGTGTGCCGCGCCGGTCAGCACGACGACTCGTCCTGTTACTTCCACATGCGCTCCATGGTTATCGATTCTGCTTTCGGTGACAATTCTTCTGTTTTGTTATGCCGGTGAGCAACGCGTTGTCAAAACATGCGACGCGGGTGATAAAAGTGCAGGTCATAGGCTTGTTCTCTGGGTGTCGACATATTTGTTTCCGGCGCCGGACTTTAGCACGCGTTCCCTTGTTTTCCGAGTTTTCGCACGAGACTATTGCGCTCTCTGCGGCAAGTAGGTTATTTCTTGGGAATCCCGCTGAAAGATCGCCGAACCCGGCGAGGTTCGACCAGCCCAGCCGAACAGGAGGTCCGCCGGTGAGTCATGCGACGGCGCGCACGCGGGTACTCGGCGTCAATCCGCTCGGACGTCCCGATCCCGGACTGGCGGCCGCCGTCGCCAGGGGCGGCGGTCTCGGGATCGTGGATATCGGGTCCACAATGGACTGTGGCTTTCCGTTCGGCGTCCGGATCCCCGCGGGCGGCCACGTGCGGGACGAAGAGGTGCGGGAAAGTGGCGCGGGGCTCGTGCTGCTGGCCGAGGGGGCGGTCTGGCGGGGCAGGGCCGACCTCCCCGTGCTGGCCGAGGTGACCGGTGTCGAGCAGGCCGTCCGGATGCTCGACGCCGGCGCCTCCGGTCTGGTGGCGAGGGGAGCCGAAGCGGGCGGCTCGGATCTCACCACGTTCGTCCTGCTGCAGCGGTTGCTGGCGCGGTTCGGCGACGGTGTCCCGGTGTGGGCGTACGGGGGCATCGGGACGAGGACGGCGGTGGCCGCGATCGCCGGCGGCGCCGCGGGCGTGGTGCTCGACGGGCTCGGCCTGTTCCCGGAGGCCGACGTGCCCGCAGCGGAGCGCACCGAACTGGCCAGGGCCGACGACGGGCTCACCGCGTTGTTCGCGAATCGCTTCGAGGACGCGGAAAGCGCTGTCCGCTCGGTCGTGCGCTCGCTCGCGGCGCCGGCGGCGATCCCCGCGGACCGAGGCGAACGGCTGTGCCGCACGTTGGGGACCCGCCTGCCGGTCGTGCAGGGCCCGATGACGCGGGTGAGCGACCAGCCCGGGTTCGCCGCCGCCGTCGCCGCGAACGACGGCTTCCCGTTCGTCGCGGTCGCCACCGCGAACGGCGCCAAGACCGCCGAACTGCTCGGCCGGACCGCCGGAGCCCTCGGTGAACGACCGTGGGGAGCGGGCATCCTCGGGTTCGTCCCGGAGGCCCTGCGCGCCGAACAGCTCGCGGCGATCCGCGCGGCGCGCCCACGATGCGTGCTGATCGCGGGCGGGAAACCCGCGCAGGCCAAGACACTGGAGGCCGACGGCATCGCGACCTTCCTGCACGTGCCATCGCCGATCCTTCTGCGGCAGTTCCTCGACGCCGGGATCCGCCGGTTCGTCTTCGAGGGCGCCGAGTGCGGCGGGCACATCGGCCCACGGTCGAGCTTCGTGCTGTGGGAGCAGCAGCTGGACGTCCTGCGCGAACACGGCGCCGACGACGTCGAGGTCCTGTTCGCGGGTGGGATCCACGACGCCCGGTCCGCCGCGATGGTGTCGGCGATGGCGGAGCCGCTCACGGGCATCGGCATCCTGATGGGCACCGCGTACCTGTTCACCGAAGAAGCCGTGACTCATGGCGCCATCACCGGGACCTTCCAGGACCGCGTGCTCGACGCCGGGTCCACGGTCACCCTGGAGACCGCGCCCGGACACCTGACCCGCTGCCTGCCCAGCCCGTACACCGACGAGTTCGCCGCGCTGAAGGCCGGGCTCCGCGCGGACGGCGTCCCGCCGCAGGAGGTCTGGCAGCGACTGGAGGAGCTGAACACCGGACGGCTGCGGATCGCGAGCAAGGGCATCCGGCGGGAAGGCGAAGCGCTCGTCGAGGTCGACACCCTCGGCCAGCTCGCCGAGGGCATGTACATGGCTGGGCAGGTGACGGTCCTGCGCGAGCGGCGTACCGACATCGCCGCCCTGCACCGGGAAGTCACCGAAGGCGCGGCGGAACTGCTCGCCGCCCGCGTTCCCGCCGAGGAGTCCGTTGTGGACGGTGACATCGCGATCGTCGGGATGGCCTGTGTGTTCCCGGGGGCTCCAGACCTCCCGGCCTTCTGGTCCAACGTCCTGCACGGTGCGGACGCCGTCACCGAGGTGCCGGATCACCGCTGGGACACCGATGTCTACGCGGACCAGTCGACGTCGAAATGGGGCGGATTCCTGCCTCCGGTGGACTTTGACCCGCTCGCCTACGGGATCCCGCCCAAGTCGATGGGCAGCATCGACCCGGCCCAGCTGGTGTCCCTGCGAACCGCGCGCCGCGCCCTCGAAGACGCCGGCTACGGCGAAGGCGGCTTCGACCGCGAGCGCACCAGCGTCATCTTCGGCGCCGAAGCCGGGGGAGACCTGGCGAACGCCGGAGTCCTGCGCGCGCTGCTCCCCAGCTACCTCGAAGACGTCCCGGAGGAACTCCTCGCCCAGCTGCCGGAACTGACCGAAGACTCGTTCCCCGGCACCCTCGCCAACGTCATCTCCGGCCGGATCGCCAACCGGCTCGACCTCGGCGGCGCCAATTACACCGTGGACGCCGCGTGTGGCTCTTCGCTGGCCGCGCTGGACCTCGCGGTGAAGGAGCTGCGGGCGGGGACGAGTTCGATGGTCCTGTGCGGAGCGGTCGATCTGCACAACGGCGTCAACGACTACCTCATGTTCACCTCGGCGGGTGCCCTGTCGCCGACCGGCCGGTGCCGTCCGTTCGACGCGGCCGCGGACGGGATCGCCCTCGGTGAGGGCGTCGCATGTCTCGTGCTCAAGCGGCGGTCCGACGCCGAACGCGACGGCGACCGTGTCTACGCCGTGGTCAAGGGCGTCGGCGCCGCCAGTGACGGCAAGGCGCTCGGCCTCACCGCGCCGCGTCCCGAGGGACAGCGGCGAGCCCTCGCCCGCGCCTACAGTGACGCCGGCGTGTCCCCGGCGGACGTCTCGCTGGTCGAGGCGCACGGTACGGGCACGGTCGTCGGCGACGCCACCGAACTGACCACACTCACCGAGTTCTTCCTCGCCGCGGGTGCCGAACCGGGCACTTGCGCGCTGGGTTCGGTGAAGAGCCAGATCGGGCACACGAAATGCGCCGCGGGACTGGCGGGCCTGATGAAGGCGGCGCTGGCGCTGTGGCACGAGGTCGTGCCGCCCACATTGCACCTGAGCAGGCCGAACCCCGCCTGGGACGCCGAGAGCAGTCCCTTCACCTTCTCCACCGGCGCCCGGCCGACGCCGGTTCCACGCGGACGCGAGTTCGCCGGAGTGAGCGCGTTCGGGTTCGGTGGGACCAATTTCCACGCGGTGCTCGCCGCGCCCGAAGTGCCGCCGGGGCGGCGGCACGGCCCGCGTGACTGGGACGCCGAGCTGGTCCTGCTCCGCGGCACCGACGTGGACGCCGCCCGCGCCACCCTGCGTGATCTGCTGGCGGCCAACGAAGGCCGTCCGCTCCGGGAGATCGCCGCTCTCGCCGCCGAGCGGGGCGGATCGGGGCCGGTGCGGCTCGCGGTCGTCGCGAGTGACATCGCGGAACTGCGTGAGGCCGCCGAGAACGGTGGAGGTCTTGTCGCGGAGAGCACTGAACCCGGTGCGGTCGCCTTCCTGTTCCCCGGCCAAGGCAGCCAGCGGACGGGAATGCTGGCGGACCTGTTCGTGCACTTCCCCGAACTGGCCGACGTCCTGAGGCTCGCTCCCGACGTCGCCGCGACGGCGTTCCCGCCGCGCGCGTTCACTGAAGACGCCCGCGCCGCGCAGGACGAAGCGCTCAAGGACACGCGTATCGCACAGCCCGCGCTCGGGCTCGTCGAGTCGGCCGTCTGCCGGTTGCTCGCCGACCTCGGCGTCCGGCCGGATCTGCTGGCGGGGCACAGCTACGGCGAACTGACCGCGCTGTCGGTCGCGGGCGCGTTCGACACGCCGACCTTGGTGGCGCTCAGCCGGGCCAGGGCCCGCTCGATCGCCGAAGTCGCGGGCGCGGACCAGGGCGCGATGGCCGCGGTGAAGGCATCCAGCGAGGAACTGGCCGCCGCACTCGACCACCCGGACGTCGTACTGGCCAATCACAACGCGCCGGGGCAGACCGTCCTTTCCGGACCGACGGCCGCCATCGAGGAGTCGGTCCGCGAACTGCGCGCCCAGGGGATCGGCGCGAAGCGGATCCCGGTCGCCTGCGCCTTCCACAGCCCGCTGGTGGCCGGGGCGAGCGACGTGTTCGCCGTCGATCTCGACAACGCCGAGATCGGCGAGCCGGGTCCGCCGGTGTGGTCGAACCGCACCGCCCGGCCGTACGAAGCCGGGGCGGTCCGCGCCGAGCTCGCGGCACAGATCGGCTCGCCGGTGCGGTTCGTCGAACTGATCGAGGACATGTACGCGGCAGGCGCGCGCACGTTCGTGGAGGCGGGCCCGGGACAGGTGCTTTCCCGGCTGGCCGAGGACATCCTCGGCGACCGGCCGCATACCGTGATCGCGTGCGACCCCGGCGGGCCGGGGCTGCGCGGGTTCCTCACCGCGCTCGCGCGCCTGGCTCTCACCGGTGTCGATGTGCGCATCGAACGGCTCTTCCGCGGCCGTGTCCGTGTCGGTCCGCTTCCCAAGCCCGCTTGGACCGTGGACGGCCAGACCGTCCGCGCGCCAGGCGGCGAGGTCCCCGCCCATGGGCTCGTGCCCGCCCGACGAATCCCGAGGACGACCATGAACCAGCCCGCGCCCGGACGTGACCAGGCCGTCGTCGAATTCCTCCGCACCAGCCGCGAACTGCTGGCGGCGCAACGGGACGTGATGCTGGGGTACCTCGGCACCGCGCCGCTCGCCCCCGCCCCGGTGCGGGCTCCGGTCGTGCCGGCGTTGCTCCCGCCGGTCGAGGCCCCGGCCGTCGTGCACACGCCGGTCGCCGAGCCGGAACCGGTCGCGGAAGTCGTCGTCACGGACGTCCTGGCCACCGTGATCGGCGCGATCAGCGAACGCACCGGCTATCCGGCCGAGATGATCGACGCCGATCTCGACCTGGAAGCGGATCTCTCCATCGACTCGATCAAACGCACCGAGATCGCGGGCTCGTTGCTCTCGAAGCTGGGTCTCACCGGCCGGGTGCACGACGACGCCCAAGATCAGCTCGGCCGTGATCGGACGGCGAGCGCGCTGGCCGCACGGCTGCGGAAGTGGCTCGAACCGGCGGCACCGGTCGTCGCGACACCGGTTCCCGCCGAGACACCCGTCGGAACCGCTCCCGGCCGGTACCTGCTCGACCGCGTGTCCGCGCCGCTCGGCACGCCCGACCTCGCCAAGGTGACCGGCAAATCGATCGCGGTGAGCGCCGAGCCCGGCCAGGAGGAACTGGCCGAATCGGTCCGCGCGGTGTTCGCCGACGCGGGTGCCCTGCCGGGGGCGCGGAACGAGGCCGACGTCGTCGTCGTGCTGAATCCGTTGTCGGACGCCGAGGAACCCGTCGCGGCGCAGGTGTTCGGCCTGCTCAAGAGCGCCAAGGGCGCGGTGGTCGTGGTGGCGAGGCCAGGTGCCGCGCACACCGCCGGGCTGCGCGGTCTCGTTCGCGCGGCGGCGCGGGAGCGGAGCGAGCCGACCAGACTGGTCGAGGTGGAGTCCACAGTGGACCTCGGGCGGATCGTGCTGGAAGAGGCGATCGCCGACGGTCCGGTGGCCGTTCGCTACGACACCGCGGGACGCGCGGCGTTCGAGCCTTCCGCGGGCTCGCTCGGTTCGATCGCGTATGCGGGCGCCGGTCCCGGCGGGGGCGAGGTCAAGGCGCTCGGCCTCGACGCGGATTCGGTGCTGTTGCTGGTCGGCGGCGCCCGCGGGATCACCGCGCGGGCGGCGGTCGCGCTGGCGGCGAGCGGATGCCGGATCGAACTGGCGGGCCGCACACCGTGGCCCGCCGAACCCGGCGACGAGGACCTTCCCGAGGACGCGACGGGGATGCGCTCGGCCTTGGCCGCGCGTGGGGGTTCGCTCGCGGACATCGAACGCCGGGTGCGCACCGTCCTGGCCCAGCGCGAGATCGCGCGGACGCTCGACCAGATCCGGGCGGCGGGCGGTATCGCCGCCTACCGGTCGCTCGACGTGCGCGACGCCGCCGCCGTCCGGCAGGTGGTCAAGGATCTGCACACCCGCTACGGGCGGATCGACGGCGTCGTCCACGCGGCCGGCGTGATCGACGACAAGCTGATGGCCGACAAGGACGAGCACTCGTTCCGCACGGTCTACGGGACCAAAGTGGATGGTGCGCGTGCGTTGCTCGACGCGCTGGAGCATTTCGGTGTGCGGCCCGGGTTCGTGACCTTCTTCGGCAGTATCGCCGCGGTGCTGGGAAACCGGGGGCAGACCGACTACGCGGCGGCGAACGACGCGCTCGAAACCCTCGGCGAGCAGTGGGCGGAACGTACCGGCTGCCGGGCGCTGACCGTCCACTGGGGACCGTGGGCGCCCTCGGATGATCACGCGGGCATGGTCTCGCCCGAGCTGGCGCGCGAGTACGAGCGCCGCGAGGTGGCGTTGATCGACCCGGACGAGGGTACCGCCGCGCTCCTGCGTGAGCTGGCCTACGGTCCGGCCGACGTCCGCTCGGTGCTGTACACGGCGTCGCTGTGGTGAACCAGGAGCCGGTCGCGATCGTCGGGATGGGTGTGTTCCTTCCCGGCGCGTCCACTGTGGACGAATATTGGCGGAACATCGAGTCGGGCACCGACGCGATCACCGAGATCCCGCCGCACCGCTGGGATCCGAGTTTCCACGACGGAGACGGCCGCACCCCGGATCGCACCTACGGAAGGCGCGGCGGGTTCGTCGCCGACAGCCTGGACTTCGACGCGACGGCGCTCGGCATCGCCCCCAGCAGCGTCGCCGGGATGGAGCCGGACCAGCTCGTCGCGCTGGCCGTGGCCGCTTCCGCGGTCGACGACGCCGGTGGCCTGCGACGGCTCGGGGACCTCGAACGCGTGGGCGTGATCCTCGGCAGGGGCGGCTACCTCTCGCCCGGGCTCCAGCGGTTCGACCAGCGGGTCCGGTCGGTCCGCCAGATCACCGGCGCCGTCCGGGAGCTGCTGCCGTCGGCGCGTCCGGAGATGCTGGACCGGCTCCGGGACGCTCTGCTGGAACCGCTCGGCGAGTTCCGGCCGGACACCGCGATCGGGCTGGTGCCGAACCTCGCCGCGTCGCGGGTCGCCAACCGCCTGGACCTCGGCGGCCCCGCGTACACGGTGGACGCGGCCTGCGCGTCGTCGCTGCTCGCCGTGGACCAGGCGATCGGCGAACTCGCCCGGCGCCGCTGCGACGTCGTGCTGGCCGGCGGCGTGCACCACTGCCACGACGACACGCTCTGGTCGATGTTCACCCAGCTCGGCGCCCTCTCGCCGAGCCAGCGGATCAGCCCGTTCTCGCGGGACGCGGACGGGTTGCTGATCGGCGAAGGCACCGCGATCGTCGTGCTGAAGCGGTTTTACGACGCGCGCCGCGACGGCGACCGGGTCTACGCGGTACTGCGTGGTTCGGGGACGTCGAGCGACGGGAAGGGCGCGAGCCTGCTCAGCCCGGCCGTCGCCGGTCAGACGCTGGCGCTGCGCCGCGCGTGGGCGTCGGCGGGCCTCGATCCCGCCGCGCCCGGCGCGCTCGGCCTGTTGGAGGCGCACGGAACCGCGACACCGGCCGGGGACGCGGCCGAACTGGCCACCCTCGCCGAGGTGTTCGGCCCGCCGGACGGACCCCGCGCCGCGATCGGCGCGGTGAAGGCGATGATCGGCCACACCATGCCGACCGCCGGGGCCGCCGGGTTGGTCAAGGCGGCGCTCGCCCTGCACCACGCCATCCTGCCGCCGACCCTGAACTGCGCCGATCCGAGCCCCCTTCTGGACAAAACGCGATTCCGTACCTTGACCACCGCCGAGCGCTGGCGTTCGGGGGACGTCCCGCGCCGGGCGGCGGTCAACGCCTTCGGTTTCGGCGGCGTCAACGCGCACGTGGTGCTGGAGGAGGCCGACCCGGCGCCCGCGCGGCCGCGCCGGGCCAAGGTGACCGGGGAACCCGAGCGCGTCCTGCTGCTCGCGGCGCACACTCCCGGGGAACTGCGCGCCCTGCTCGCCCGCCCGGAGCCGGAATCCGGTGGGCACGGCCCGTGCCGGATCGGGATCGTCCGGCCCGACGAGAAGCGGCTCGAAGTCGCGCGGAGGGTGCTCGCCAAGGTCACGGCCGAGGGCGGGTCCTGGCACGGCCCCAACGACATCTGGTGCACGACCGCGCCCCTGCTGGACCAGGCCGGGGCGAAGACCGCTTTCGTCTACCCAGGGCTGGAGGCGGACGCGGAACCACGGTGCGACGACGTCGCCAGGCACTTCGGATTGGACCGTCCGGAGTGGTCGACGGCGAGTGTGCTTTCGCGGGCTACGAGCGTGTCCCAGGTCGGGTTGCTGCTCGACGCCGCGCTGAGGCGGCTCGCCATCAAGCCGGATCTGCTCGCCGGGCACAGCGTCGGCGAATGGACCGCGATGCAGGCGGCGGGCATGTACCCGGGACAGTCCACAGAGGACATGCTGAACCGGTACTGGCCGCAGGGGTTCACCCTGCCGGACGCCGAGTTCCTCGTGCTGGGCTGCTCCGCGGAGCGTGCCGAGGCGCTGCTCGCGGCCGAACCGGAGCTGATGATCTCGCACGAGAACGCGCCACGGCAGACGATCGTCTGCGGTGACCCGGCCGCCGCCGCCCGGCTCGCCAAGCTGTGCACGCAGCACGGCATCGTCGCCAGGACACTGCCGTTCCGGTCGGGATTCCACACGCCGCTGATGCGGTCCCGGCTCGGCCCGTTCACCCGGCTCGCCGCGGAACTGGACCTGAAACCGCCGCGGATCCCGGTCTGGTCGGCGACCACGGCGCGGCCGTATCCCGCGGACCCGGTGGAGGTCCGCGAGCTGTACCTGGCACACCTGGTGCGCAAGGTCCGGTTCCGGGAACTCGTCGACGCGCTCTACGCCGACGGCGCGCGGGTCTTCGTGCAGGCGGGCGCCGGTCAGCTCGGCTCGTTCGTGTCGGACACGCTGGGCTCGCGGCCGCACCTGGTCATCCCGGCGTCGTCCGGTACGAGGCCCGGCCTCGCGCAGTTGCGCAGGGTCGCCACCGCGGTCTGGGTGGAAGGCGGGCGGCCCGCGTTCGAGGCGCTGGAGCCGCGTCGCACCCGGATCGACACGGCGGGTTCACTGCTTTCGGTCGAGGGGGACTTCAAAGGCATGTTCGACGGCGCGGTTCCCGAGCTGGCCCACGGCGTGCCGGACGCGATCGTCGCGGAGTTCACCGCGCTGCTCGCGGAGACCAGAGAGGCCGCCGCGAGTGTCGCCAACGCCGCGGCGCGGCGCACCTTCGAGTCCACCGTGGACGTGTCGCTGACGACGATGCCGTACCTGGTGGACCATCGGTTCTTCCGGCAGCGCGAGGGCTGGCCCGACGAGGCCGACTTCCGTCCCACCGTGCCGGCGACGACGCTGGTCGACCTGGCCTGCAGGGAAGCGGAACGGGCCTGGCCGGGTACGGTCGCGACCGGGGTGAGCAACGCGGCGTTCTCCCGGTGGCTGATCGCCGCCCCCGCCGTGCGCGTGCCGCTTTCGATGACCCGCGAGGATGATCGGATCAGTGTCCAAATAGGACCCCACGCCAGTATGGACGTCCATCTGGAACAACGGTATCCGACGGCCCCCCGACCGTCCCCGCCGCCGGGACCGGAAACCGCGCCGCCGCTGAGCGCCGCCGAGATCTACACCCGCCGCGAGATGTTCCACGGCCCCGCGTACCAAGGGCTCGACAGGCTCATCGGCCTCGGCGAACGGCATATCCGCGGCGACCTCGTCGTGCCGACGGCGCCCGGCGCGCTGCTGGACAACGTCGGCCAGTTGCTGGGCTGCTGGCTGATGGCCACGAAGGCGGACGCGCTGCTGGCGTTCCCGACGTCGATGGGCCGGATCACCTGGTACGCGCCGGAACCGGCGCCGGGCACCCGGCTGCGGTGCGTGGTGCGGGTCCGGCTGCCGCGGCCGGACGTGCTGGAGATGGACGCGGAACTCGTGCTGGACGGCGCCGTGCTGGCCAGGATCGAGCAGTGGCGGGACATCCGGTTCCCGTGCGACCGGCCTGCCCACCGGGTCTACGCCTTCCCGGACCGGAACCGGCTTTCCGAGGACCACCACGGCGGCTGGACGCTGGTCACCGACCGGTGGCCGAGCCCGGCGGCGCGGGACATCTACGCCGGCATCTACCTGGGCACGGAGGAACGTGCCGAGTTCACCGCCTGCGCGCCCCGGCGGCAGCGCGGCTGGCTGCTGGAACGGATCGCGATCAAGGACGCGGTCCGCGCGAAACTCGGCCTGGACGGCGTGTACCCGGCGGAACTCCGCGTGAGCGCCGACGGGACCAGGGTGACCGGGATCCACGGCCGGACGGTGCCACCGCTGGAGGTGGCCGTCGCGACCACGGGAGAGGTCGCGGTCGCCCTCGTCCGCGAACCGGCCCCGACGCCGCCCAAGATCGCCATCCGGGCGGAAGGTGAGCTGGCCGGGCTGGCCGAGGAAATCGGTATCGGGGCGGAATTCGCCGGAATCCCCGGGCATGTGGTGGCCTGGAACCGCGGGTAAGAACAGGGAGCAGAGCATGACGATCGAACAGCAGAGCCCGACGTCGGTCTTCGGCACCGTGGCGGAGTTGCTGCGAGAACTGGTCGGGGACACCGACGTCCTCGGCATCGAGATCACCCCGAAGACCACCTTCCACGAGGATCTGCAGCTGGAGAGCATCGACCTGGTGACCTTCGCGAGCATCCTCGCCGAGTTCTTCGGCGCGGACGTCAACCTCGCGGAGTTCCTGGCGGAGAAGGACCTCGACGACGTGATCGAACTCCGCGTCGGCGACATCGCCGACTACGTGGCCGCCCGCCTCGGCGAACGGGGGTGAGACGGTGCCGACGATGACCGTCAACGGGCTGCGCACCAACGTGCAGCTCGTGCCCGGCGGGGGTACGGAGACCGTGGTGTTCCTGCACGGCATGGGCACCGACAGCCTCGCGAGCTTCTACCTCACGCTCGCGCCGCCGGTCGCCGCCGCCGGGGTGGACGTGATCAGCTACGACCTGCGCGGGCACGGCAAGACAGAACGCCCGGAGCGCGGGTACACGATCGCGGACTTCGTCGCCGACCTCGACGACCTGCTCGATCAGCTCGACCTCGACCGGCCGGTTCACCTGGTGGGCAACAGTTTCGGCGGCACCCTCGCCTACAGCTACGCCGTGGCGAAACCGGAACGGGTGCGCAGCATCGTGTGCATCGAGTCGGAGCCCGCCACCGAACTGTGGGCGGGCAAGATGGCGCAGATCCTCGAACACACCGTGCGTTTCTTGAAGATCGAGGAAAGCTTCGACTGGATCGAGGCCAACTACAGCGCGCATCACCGGCGGCTGGCGCGGATGGCGGCCGAGCGGATCATGTCCACGTCCATGGCCGAGGAGGTCCCGCTCGGTCCGCTGCTGACTCTCGACCAGGTGGCGGGGATCGGCTGCCCGGTACTGTCCATTTTGGGCAGTCACGGTTATCAGGCCGACGACCTCACCGCGTTGACGTCCCTGTTGCCCCGTGGCGAACTGCACGTGTTCGAGGGGCAGGGTCATTCGGTGCTCGTCGAGCAGCACCGGGAAGTCCGGGAGCTGCTGCTGAACTGGATCTCGCGGCACGGGAGGCCACGCGGATGAAATTCCTGCTGGTCGTCCCGCCGCTCACCGGGCACGTGGCGCCGTTGCGCGCGGTGGCCGCCGAGCTGGTGGACCGTGGTCACGACGTCGCCTGGTGCGGTCCGGAACCCACGACGTCCGAGCTGACCCGGGCGGGCCGGGTGTACGCGGCCGCCGACGCGCTGGAGTTCGCCGTCGAGCGCCGTCCCGAGGGCCTGCGCGGGTTCGCGGCGCTGAAATACCTTTGGGAGCAGTACCTGGTTCCGCTCGCGGATGCGATGGTGCCCGGGGTCGAGAAGGCGGTGGCCGCGTTCCGGCCCGACGTCGTGCTCGCCGACCAGCAGGCGTTCGCCGGTGCCCTCGTGGCGAGCCGTCACGCCCTGCCGTGGGTGACGTCCGCGTCGACGTCCACCGAACTCGGGGACCCGCTGGGCGCCATGCCGAAGATCGCCGCCTGGGTCGAGGGCCTGCAGGAAGGCCTGCGAGGGCGGCACAAGGTGTCCTGCGGGGACCTGCGTTTCTCGCCGGATCTCATCCTGGCCTTCACCACCGTGTCCCTGACCGGCCCGATCGCCGACGTGGGCGCGGTCCGGTTCGTCGGCCCGGCGCTGGCCCCCGCACCGCCGGTGGGCTTCTCGTGGGACCGGCTCGACGGACGTCCGCTCGTCCTCGCCACCCTCGGCACCGCCAACGCCGCTCTAGGCCGCCGCTTCCTGTCCGAATGCGTCGACGCCCTCGCCGGGATGCCGGAAGTCCAAGGTCTCGTCGTCGACCCCACCGGCGAGCTGCTCAGCGACGAAGTGCTGGTGGTCAAGCGGATCCCGCAGGCGGAAGTGGTGCGGAAGGCGGCGGCGGTGATCTGCCACGGCGGGCACAACACCGTCAGCGAGACTCTCGCTTCGGGGCTGCCGCTGGTGATCGCGCCGATCCGGGACGATCAGTCGATGCTGGCGCAGCAGGTCGAGGCCGCCGGCGCCGGGTTGCGGCTGCGCTTCGACCGCGTGAAGGCACCCGACATCCGCGACACGGTCACCGAGGTGCTCACCGAGCCCGCCTTCGCCGCCGCGGCCGCGCGGGTGCGGGCCTCGTTCGCGGCGGCCGGGGGAGTCGTGGCGGCCGCGGACCACCTGGAAGCCTTGCCGCGCTGAGCGGGACTCGCGTGCTTGGAGCCGGATCTCGCGTGTTTCGGGCCGGATATGCGAGTTCGGCTTCCAATCACGCGTGTTCCGTCTCCAAGCACGCGAGTGCGGGGTTCAGGCGATCGGGGTGACGCCTCGCGGCGACCGGAATGTCCTCGCCGCGATCCATCCGCCGCCCGCCGCCGCCACGGCGGCGATCGCCAGCGAAATGGGGATCGACCAGCCCGAAGGCCGTCCGAGCGCGAGCGCCCGGGTCGCGTCGATCGCGTAGGTCAGCGGGTTGAGCGCCGAGACCACTCGCAGCCACGTCGGCATCGTCTCGAGCGGCATGTACGCGCTGGAGGAGAACATCAGCGGGAACATGACCACAAAGGACGCCATCTGCAGCGTTTCGGCCTTGCGCAACCAGGTCGTGATGGCGACGAAGATCCAGCTCAGGCACCAGCCGACGACGAGCGTGAGCACAAGGGCGGCGGTGATGCCGAAAACGCCGCCGGTCGGCCGGAAACCCAGCAGGACCACGCTGGCGAGCGCGGTCACCAGCAGTTGCACGCCGAGCCGGGCGGAATCCGAGATGGTGCGCGCCACCAGGACGGCCGAAAGGCTGATGGGCATGCAGCGGAGACGTCCGGTGAATCCACTGTAGATCTCCGCGAGCAGGCCCGCCCCCGAACTCATCGCCGTCGTCATCGCGATGTTCACCAGCGTCGCCGGGACGAGGAAGTTCACGTAGCCCTGGTAAGCCGCGACACCGGGCAGCGTGCTGACCCCGTTGAAGACCTGGCTGAACAGCAGGAGGAGCACGATCGGTTGCAGCAGCCCGAAGAACACGAGCCGCCGGTCGCCGAACGCCGTCTTCAGCGAACGTGCGGCGAGCACCCGGACCTGGGTGGCGAAGGTGCTCGGCGGCCAGGTCGACGGGTCACCCAGCACCGGCGGGGACGGCGCGCGATGCCGTGCCTCGGTCATGACGTGACCGCCGGATTCCGGTGGAGCGAAAGGTAGACGTCGTCGAGCGTCGGCTCGGCGACGGTGAGGTCCTTCACCGGCGCCCCCGCCGCGTCGAGCGCGCGCACCAGCACCGTGATGTCGGCGGGCCCGGACAGCGCGACCCCGAGCACCAGCCCGGAGGCCGACGTCGTGCAGCTCATGCCGAGCCGGTGCACCGCGGCCAGTGCCCGGCGGGCGGCGAGGTCGGTGCCGAAGGTCAGGGTCGCGGTCCGTTCCCCGAGCCTGGCCTTCAGCTCCGACGGCCGCCCGGAAACGGTGACGTGCCCCAGCCCCAGCACGATGACGTGATCCGCCAGCCTGTCCGCCTCCTCGAGGTACTGCGTGGTGAGCACGACGGTGGTGCCGCGCGCGGCGAGCCGTTCGACGCCGTCCCAGAGCCCCGCGCGGCTGAGCGGGTCGAGGCCGGTCGTCGGTTCGTCGAGGAAGAGGACGTCGGGGGAGCCGACGAGCCCGGCGGCAAGGTCGAGCCGCCGCCGCATGCCGCCGGAGTACGTCCGCGCGGGCCGGTCGGCCGCGTCGTCGAGGCCGAACATGGCGAGCAGTTCGGCCGCGCGAGCCCTGGCCTGATGCCGGTTCGCGCCCAGCAGCCGGGCGACGAGTTCGAGATTGCCGCGCCCGGAGAGCGCGTCGTCGACCGCCGCGAACTGGCCGGTGACCCCGATCCGCCGCCGGACGTGATGCCCGGCGCGCACGACGTCGAAACCGCAGACCTTGGCGCTGCCGCCGTCCGGTTCGACGCGCGTGCTGAGGATGTCGATCAACGTCGTCTTGCCCGCGCCGTTGTGGCCGAGCACCGCGAGCACGGTGCCACGGCCGGCCCGGAGACTGACGCCGGCGAGGGCCGTCACTTCACCGTAGTGCTTGGCGAGGCCGGTCACCTCGATGGCAGCCTGCTCCATTCGCCGAACGTAGCCGGGGTTTAGGTGCCGCCGCAAGCTTTTGGGCTCGTGAGTGGCAAGGACGGTTAGAACCGTCATTACCACTCACGAGACCCGACGCAAAACAGTTACGCCCATTACAATCTTTTCCTGTCGCGGACCGTCCATTCCCAAATTACTTGTCCCTCTGGCATTCCGTCAGTAGCGTGCTGCACCAGTTGGCCGTTCGGCCGGACAAGTCGAAATGAGGAAGCCCGTATGTCAGTGCTGACCGGGCGCGTTCTGCGCGCCCTCCTGCTTCCGGCGGTGCTGGGGCTGGGGGCGCTTTCCTTGGCTTCCGCCTCAGCCGATCCCGCCAGGACACAACAGACACCGGAAGCCCTCGCGCAGGAACCCGCCGTCGCGCAAGCCGGACTGACGTTCGGTTTCCACGTCGGCGACGAACAACAGCCCACGACCAGCCGCGTCGCGAAACTCGGTTCGGACATCACCTTCCCGCAGGGGCGGTTCGACGGCAAGATCCTCGGTTTCAGCGACACCTCGCCGATCACCGGCAAACTCGCCATCCCGTCGACGTCGAGCTACTTCGTCTCCTTCCGCTTCATGCCCGCCACCGGCACCGTCGAACTCATCCCGGACGGCGACGCGACCGGCGTTGTCGACGTGGACACCGGCGCCACGGGCGACTGCAAGGAGGTCGGCACCAACATCTGCGCGCATACCGATGTCACGAACAAAGTGTTCATCAAACTCTCGAACGTCAAAGTGGACGGCAAGGTCCTCGACGTCGGACCGAACTGCCGGACCGCGCAATCGGTCGCGGTGAACATCAAGGCCCTGGTGCCGCTCGCGTTCCCCGCCCCGCCGGTGAAGGTCACGAGCACCTTCACGACACCGGGGTTCACCGGATGCGGGGTGCGTGAGGATCTGAGCCCGTTGCTGACGGGGCTGGTGTCCGGTCCTGGAAACACCCTGGTCACCAACCTCAGGCTGCGATGCGTCGGCGATGGCCCGCCTCCCAACGGATGTGGAGCCTGACGATGGCCAATCCAGTCGCCCTGCTCGCCCGCGCGCCGGAGAAGGCCGCCGCGGGCCTGCGCGAGTTCGGCCGCATGTGCGCCATGGGGATCGACGTCGTCCTCGCGATGTTCCGCCGCCCGGTGCAGGTCCGCGAGTTCATCCAGCAGTTCTGGTTCATCGCGAGCGTGTCGATCACCCCCGCGATCCTCGTGTCGATCCCGTTCGGCGCGGTCATCTCGCTGCAACTGGGTTCGCTCACGAGCCAGATCGGCGCACAGCAGTTCAACGGCGCCGCGAGCGTCCTCGCGGTGGTGCAGCAGGCCAGCCCGATCGTGACCACGCTGATCATCGCGGGAGCGGGCGGTTCGGCGATCTGCGCGGATCTGGGCGCCCGCTCCATCCGCGAGGAGATCGACGCGATGGAGGTGCTCGGCGTCTCGCCGATCCACCGGCTGATCGTGCCCCGTGTGCAGGCGGCCATCGGCGTTTCGGTGCTGCTGAACGGTTTGGTCAGCGTCGTCGGCGTGCTCGGCGGCTACTTCTTCAACGTCATCGTGCAGGGCGGGACGCCGGGCGCGTACCTCGCGAGTTTCAACGCGCTCGCCCAGCTGCCCGACCTCGTGGTCAGCTCGATCAAGGCGTTCATCTTCGGTTTCCTCGCCGGCGTCGTCGCCGCCTACCGGGGCCTGAACCCCAAGGGCGGCCCCAAAGGCGTGGGCGACGTCGTCAACCAGTCGGTGGTGATCACGTTCCTGCTCCTGTTCTTCGTCAACACGATCCTGACCGCGCTGTACCTGCAGCTCGTCCCGGCGAAGGGAACCTGATCCCGTGACCAGCGTCCCCGAACGGGCCCGCGAGGCGTTCAAACGCCCCGGCAACAGTCTTTTCGAGCTGGGCGACCAGTTGCTGTTCTACATCCGCGCGCTCGCGGCGATCCCGATGGCGGTCACCCGCTACTTCCGGGAAGTGGTACGCCTGCTCGCCGAAGTGACCTTCGGCAGCGGGGCCCTCGCGGTGATCGGCGGGACCGTCGGAGTGATGGTCGGTCTGTGCGTGTTCACCGGGATCACGGTGGGGCTGCAGGGTTTCAGCGCGCTGAACCAGATCAACATCTCCGCGATGACCGGCTTCCTCACCGCGTACTTCAACACCCGCGAGATCGCTCCGCTGTCGGCGGGGCTCGCGTTGTCCGCGACGGTCGGCGCCGGGTTCACCGCACAACTGGGCGCCATGCGGATCTCCGAAGAGATCGACGCGCTCGAAGTGATGGCCGTGCGCAGCATGCCCTACCTCGTCACCACCCGGATCGTGGCCGGATTCATCGCGATCATCCCGCTCTACGTGATCGGCCTGCTGATCTCCTACCTCGGCTCGCGGGTGACCACGGTCGTCTTCTTCGGACAGTCCGGCGGAACCTACGACCACTACTTTTCCCTGTTCCTGCCGCCTGAAGACGTGCTGTGGTCGTTCGCCAAGGTCCTCGTCTTCAGCGTCGGCGTCATCCTCACGCACTGTTTCTACGGCTATCGCGCCGCGGGCGGCCCGGCGGGCGTCGGGGTCGCGGTCGGCCGCGCCGTGCGGACGTCGATCGTGCTGATCAGCGTGCTGGATCTGTTCCTCAGCCTGGCGATCTGGGGCGCCACCACGACCGTGAAGGTGTCCGGATGAGCGCGCGCGCCCGGACGCAGGCGGCGGGGGTGGTCTTCCTCGTCATCCTGGTGCTGCTCGGCTGGCTCGCCGTCGCCATCTTCAACAAGGACTTCGACCGCGCGGAACTGGTCACGCTCAAGACCGACAGGGTCGGCAACCAGCTGGCCCCGCCCGCCGAGGTCAAGGTCCGCGGCGTCCCGTTCGGCGAGGTCAGGGCGGTGCGGGGCACCGCGGAAGGCGCGGAGATCGATCTCGCCATCGACCCGGCGAAGATCGATCAGCTGCCGCGCAACGTCTCGGCGCGGTTGCTGCCGAAGACGGTGTTCGGCGAGCGTTACGTCAACCTCGTGCTCCCGGAGCGGCCCGCGGGAGGTTCGCTGCGCGACGGCGACGTCATCGGCCAGGACCGGTCTTCCAACGCGATCGAGCTGGAACGCGTCCTCGGCGATCTGCTGCCGCTGCTGCGTGCGGTGCAGCCGCAGAAACTGAACAGTTCGCTGGGCGCGATCTCGCTCGCGCTCGACAACCGCGGGAAGTCCTTGGGGGACAGCATCGTGCAGCTCAACGACCTGCTCAGCCAGGTGAACCCGCTGATGCCGCAGTTCAAGGCGGACATCACCGGTCTCGCCGACGTGGCGGATCTGTACACCGGCGCCGCGCCGGACATCCTCAAGGCGCTCTCGGATCTCTCCACCACCGCGAAGACCATTGTGGACACTCGGGCGGACCTCGACAAGCTGTACGCCAGCGTCACCACCGCGAGCGGGGACCTGAACAAGTTCCTGGTGCAGAACAAGGACAACATCATCGGCGTCAGCGTGAAGAGCAGGCCGACACTCGAGCTGCTTTCCCGCTATTCGCCCGAGTTCCCTTGCCTGTTCGACGCGGTGAACCGGCTCAAGCCGGTGATGGAGAAGGCTTTGGGCAAGGGAACCGGGGAGCCGGGACTGCACGTGACGTTGTCCGTCCACGACCCGCGCGACAAATACGTGCCGGGCCGGGACGATCCGCGGTTCGACCAGAAGGGCGGGCCGCGCTGCTACGGCGGCGGCGGGACTTCGGCGGCGGTGGCGTTCGCCGCCGATGGGGACCTCGGCCCGGCCAATTCGAAGGGGGAGCGGGGGCTGGTCGCCGAGCTGCTGGCGCCGTCGCTCGGGATGAAGCCGGCCGAGGTCCCGGACTGGAGCAGCGTGCTCGTGGGCCCGGCCTTGCGTGGTACGGAGGTGACCGTCCGATGAGGGGTATCGCGGGGCCGGCGATCAAAGGCCTGGTCTTCTTCGTGATCACCGTGGTGGCCACCGGGATCCTGGCCATCACCATCGCCAACTCCGGGGTCGGCACGACGGTCGGCTACACCGCCAGGTTCACCGACGCCACGTCGGTCAACCCCGGTGACGAGGTCCGGATGTCCGGTGTCCGCATCGGCCAGGTGGATTCGGTCGGGGTGGTCGAGCGTCGGCTGGCGGACGTGCGGTTCTCGGTCGAGAACAAGCGCCGCCTCACCGCCGGGGCCACGGTCACCATCAGGTACCGCAACCTCGTCGGCCAGCGATATCTCTCGATCGATCCCGGCCCGGACGGGCCGGCGGTGCTCGACGACGGCGCGTTGATCCCGCCGGAGCGGACGCATCCCGCGCTGGATCTGACCGCGTTGTTCAACGGATTCAAGCCGCTGTTCCAGGCACTTTCGCCGAGTGACGTCAACCAGCTGTCGTTCGAGATCGTCCAGGTGCTGCAGGGCGAGGGGAGCACCATCGACAGCCTGCTCGAACACACCGCCTCCCTCACGAACACCCTGGCGGGCAAGGACGAGGTGATCGGACAAGTGGTCGGGAACCTCAACACGGTGCTCGACACGCTCAACTCCCAGGGCGACCAGTTCGACAAACTCGTCGACGTCACCGCGCAGCTGGTCTCCGGGCTCGCCGGCGACGCGAAACCCATCGGGCAGGCGATCGGCGGGCTCGGGGAGCTCACCACCGCCACCGCGGATCTGCTCCAGGACGGCCGCGCGCCGTTGAAGGACAGCATCAACACCCTCGGCGACCTCTCGAAGAACCTGGCCGACAACACCCCGGTGTTCGAGCAGTTCCTGGCGAACCTCCCGAAGAAGCTGGACCGCATGGGCTCGATGGTCTCGTACGGCTCGTGGTTCAACTTCTACCTGTGCTCGGTGAAATCGGACGCGCCGCCCGCCCCGGGCGGCCCGCCGGTCGGGATCCCGCTGACCCAGGGACGGTGCCGGTGAAAGCGCCGAGGATCAAACCGTTCCGCAGCCGCAACCCGATCGTCGTCGGCGCCGTCACGGCACTGCTGATGGCGGTGGCGGGCTCGGCCACCTTCTTCTCCGACGATCTCCCGCTGGTCGGCGGCGGAACCACGTACGCGGCCGAATTCACCGAAGCCGCGGGTCTCAAACGCAACGACGAGGTCCGCGTGGCCGGGGTCAAGGTCGGCGAGGTCTCCGACGTGCTGCTGGACGGTGGCCGGGTCAAGGTCCTGTTCCGGGTCAAGGACACCTGGATCGGCAACCGCACCACCGCCGCGATCAAGATCAAGACCCTGCTGGGGCAGAAGAACCTGGTCCTCGACCCGGTCGGCAACGCGGATCTCGATCCGGACGAGCCGATCCCGGTGCAGCGCACGAGTTCCCCGTACGACGTCACCACGGTGTTCAACGACCTAGCGAACACGGTGGGAGCGATCGACACCGACCAGCTGGCGAAGGCGTTCGGGACCTTGTCGGAAACGCTCGGCGCCTCCACCCCGCAGGAGGTCCGGACCGCGTTCGACGGCATCACCGCGCTGTCCAAGACGCTCGCCTCCCGCGACCAGGAGCTGGTGAAGCTGTTCGAGAACACGAACAAGGTGTCGAAGACGCTCGGGGACCGCTCGCAGCAGATCGAGGCGCTGATCCGCGACGGGAACACCCTCCTCACGGAGCTGAACGCGCGCAAGGACGCCATCGCGAAGCTGTTCAGCGGGGTGAAGAACCTGTCGATCCAGCTCAAGGGACTGGTGGCGGACAACCAGAAGACGCTCGGCCCGGCGCTCGACCAGCTCGATCGGGTCGCCACCGTGCTGCTGCGGAACCAGGACAAGCTCAACGAGAGCCTGCGGCTGGCCGGGCCCTTCTACCGCCTGCTCGGCAACGCGGTCGGCAACGGCCGCTGGATCGACACCTACATCTGCGGGCTCGTCCCGACCGGCGGCACGCCGGGCAGCTGCATGCCTTCGAGGAAGGGGGGACGCTGATGGGGCGCCACTTCACGTTGTCGGATCTCGGGGCGCAGGCCCGGCGGCGGGCCTGGGTACGGAGGCTCGCGCTCGCCGTCGTCGCCGGGCTCCTCGTGACGGCGGCCTGGCCGCTGCTGACCAGGCAGGCCGACCGTGTCCTGACCGGGTTCTTCACCGCGACCGTCGGGGTGTACCCGAACACCGAGGTGCGGGTGCTCGGTGTCCCGATCGGTTCGGTGACCAAGGTCGAACCGCGCGGCACGAACGTCGAGGTGACCATGACAGTCCGGCCCGAGGTCAAGCTGCCCGCCGACGTCGGCGCCGTCGTGATCACGCCGAGCCTGGTCGCCGACCGGTA
Organism: Amycolatopsis coloradensis; assembly: GCF_037997115.1. Lineage (NCBI taxonomy): Bacteria > Bacillati > Actinomycetota > Actinomycetes > Pseudonocardiales > Pseudonocardiaceae > Amycolatopsis > Amycolatopsis coloradensis. Next base: position 869,504 of record NZ_CP150484.1, on the reverse strand, counting down.
CGTGCAGCTCACCCCGGTGTACGTCGGCGGGCCGGAACTGGCCGACGACGGACGGATCGCGCCCGAGCGGACCGTCACCCCGGTCGAGGTCGACGAACTCCTGGGCAGCCTCAACCAGCTGATGACCGCGCTGGGGCCGAAGGGCGCCAACCGGGACGGCGCGGTCAGCGACGTCCTGACCAAGGCCGCGGAGTACCTCGACGGTAACGGCGGCAAGCTCGGCGAAGCGATCAAGAACCTCGGCGAGTTCGCCAGGACCGCGAGCGATTCCAAGGACGACCTGTTCAACTCGGTCGACAACATCAGCAAGTTCACCGCGATGCTCGCTTCGAACGACGGCAAGGTGAAACAGGCGATCCAGCAGATCTCCTCGCTGAGCAAGATCCTTGCCGATCAGCGGGACCAGTTCTCCGGCGCGATGACCGAACTGACCGAAGCGCTCAGCGTGGTGCAGGGCTTCATCAAGGACAACCGGGGCAAGGTCAAGTCCGATGTGGACAAGCTCGCCGAGATCACCAAGCTGCTCAGCCGGCAGAAGGCGTCGCTGAGCGAAGCACTCGATGCCGCGCCGAACGCGCTGGCGAACGTGCTCGGCGCGTACAACCAGGGCGCGGGAACGCTGGACGGCCGAGGGAACCTCACCGAATTCTCGGGGGCGAAATGAAAACCAGGACACTATCCGCCGTCCTGGTCCTCGTGCTGGCCGCCACCGGCTGCAGCGGCGGTGTCGACGTCTACGACATCCCGCTGCCGGGCGGGGCCGCGCTGGGCGAGCGCCCGATCCGCGTCACGGCGAGCTTCACGAACGTGCTGGACCTCGTGCCCCAGTCCGGGGTGAAGGTCAACGATGTCCCGGTCGGTCAGGTGCGGACCGTCGAGCTGGCGCCGGACGGCCGAAGCGCGGTGGTCGGCCTGCTCGTCAACGGGGACGTGAACCTGCCTGCCAACTCCGTCGCACGCCTGCGGCAGGCGAGCATCCTCGGCGAGAAGTTCGTCGAGCTCGCGCCGCCTTCCGAGGGGACCCCGAGCGGGCGGCTGGTCGACGGCGCGGTGATCCCGCTGGCCAGTTCTTCGCTGACCCCGGAGATCGAGGAGGTGTTCGGTGCGCTTTCCCTGCTGCTCAACGGTGGTGGCGTCGCGCAGGTGCAGAACATCACCCGTGAACTCAACGACGCGCTCGGCGGCAAGGAAAGCGCGGCACGCAGCCTGCTGTCCAATTTGGACACGTTCGTGCGCGGCCTCGACGAACACAAGGCCGAGATCACTCGCGCCATCGAGAGCGTCAACAAGCTCGCGGCGACGCTGAACGCGAACACCGAGGAGATCAAGGCGACGCTGAACGGGCTCACCCCCGGCATCGAGGTGCTGAACCAGCAGCGTCAGGCGCTGGTCGGGATGCTCAAATCGCTGGACGGGCTGACCTCGGTCGCGGTCGACACGGTGAACCGCGGCAAGGACGACCTCGTCGCCGACCTCAAGGCGCTCGAACCGTTGCTGCGGAAGCTGGCCGACTCCGGGGACAAACTGCCGAAGGCGATGGAGATGATCTTCACCTTCCCATTCCCCGACGCCGCGCTCGAAGCCATCCGCGGTGACTACCTGAACACGTTCCTGACCTTCAAGAACAGTGGTGGCCGCTGATGCTGACCAAGTTCGTCCGCGTCCAGCTGGTGGTCTTCGTGACCATCGCGGTCCTCGGCGTCGCGTACGTGGGCGCGACGTACGCGGGCCTGGACAAACTGGTGCTCGATCGCGGGTACACCGTCAAAGTGCGGCTCGCCACCGGTGGTGGCATCTTCACCAACGCCGAAGTCACCTACCGGGGCGTGCCGATCGGCCGGGTCGGTGAACTGCGGCTGACGGCCTCCGGGATGGAGGTCGATCTCGAAATCGAGCCAGGCGGCCCGGAAGTGCCCGCGGACACCGAAGCCGTCGTCGCCAACCGATCCGCCGTCGGCGAGCAGTACGTCGATCTGCGGCCGCGCCGCGGCGACGGCGCCATGCTGCGCGACGGTTCGGTGATCGCCGAGGCGGACACGAAGATCCCACTGCCGGTGGACATCGTCCTGTCCAGTGTGGACTCTTTCGCCAATTCGGTGCCGAAGCCCGCCCTGCGGACCGTGGTCGACGAGCTGTACAACGCGACGTCCGACGCCGGGCCGGCGCTGGACCAGCTCGTCGGGCGGGGGATCGAGTTCGTGCAGGAGGCGAGCGCGCATGTCGGCCCGCTGACCCGGCTCGTGACCGACGCGCAGACCGTGCTCGACACCCAGGTCTCGCAGGCGGACGCGATCCGCTCGTTCGGTGCCAACGCGAAACTGCTCGCCGCGACCTTGAAGAGCACCGACGGCGATCTGCGGCGGCTGATCCCGGCCGTCCCCGCGGCCGCGAACGAGGTCAGCACGCTTCTGCGGGAGACCGGCCCCAGCCTCGGCATCCTGCTGGCCAACCTGCTGACCACCGCGGACGTGCTGGAAACGCGCCAGGACGGCCTCGAACAACTGCTGGTCACCGCGCCGAAAGCGGTCGCCGCGGGGCACGCGATCATGGGACCCGACGGCGCGCGCGTCGGTCTCTCGCTGACGTTCTTCGATCCGCCGCCGTGCGTCACCGGTTACGGGACCGCCTACCGCGACGGACTCGACACTTCGCCGCGTCCGTTGAACACCGCGGCGCGCTGTGCCCTGCCCAAGGGCAACCCCACGAACGTGCGCGGCTCGCAGAACGTGCCGGGAAGGTGAAGGCCATGACTCGAATCGCCGCGTTCCTCGCCGCGATCGCCACGGTTTTGGCGGCTTGGTTCGGCTACTCGTGGTGGAACGCGAGCCATGACGAAGGCGTCGCGCGGGCGACGGTCCGCGAGGAAGCGTTGCAGGTGGGCAAACAGGCTGTCGCCGCTCTGACCACTTTGGACTACCGGCAGGCGGAGCAGGGCTACCAGAACTGGCTGAACCTGTCCGGCGGCGCGTTGCACGACGAACTGGCGCGCGACCGTGAAGGCGGTCTCGGCCGGATCGGCCAGGCGAAGACCGTGACCACCGGCCGGGTCGTCGACGCCGCGGTGACCGAAGTGGACAGTGGCGGTGGAACGGCCGAGGTGATCGCTTCGGTCGAACTCGAGGTGCGGCCCGAAGGCGGGGAAGCGGTGACCAAGCACAACCGGTTCCGCGCCGGCCTGAACCGGACACCGGACGGGTGGCGGGTCACGTCGCTCGGCCAGGTGCCGGTGACCGACACCGGAAAGCCCTGACGGAGGACGGGATGACCACGAAACGAGCCGTCAAACCGGCGCGGCGCGCGGTGAAGGTCGCCGGGAAGATGGGCGCGAGCACGCGGGTTGCTGTGCTTGACGTACCCGAGGATGCTCCCGCCGTCGCTCCGGTGCGGCGGCGCGGTGCGGTGGTGCTGGGCGCGGTCGCGCTGGTGATGGCGGGCCTCGCGGGGTGGTTCGCCATCGAGGCGCGGGACACCACGGCGGTGCTGGCGCACAACACGGCGTTGACCGACGTCGCCACCACCGCGGAGGTGAGCGAGCAGATCGGCAAGGCGCTCGGCACGGTCTTCTCCTACCGCTACGACGACCCCGCCAAGAGCGAGCAAGCCGCGAAAGAGGTCCTCACCGGTCCGGCGCTGGGACAGTACGACCAGCTGTTCGCACAGGTCCGGGGGCTCGCGGCGGAGCAGAAACTGGTCGTGACCTCGACCGCGGTGGTCTCGGGAGTGAAGGTCCTCGACGGGGACCGGGCGTCGCTGCTGGTGTTCCTGGACCAGACCGGCGTGCGCGGGGACGGGCAACGCAGTACCGGTGCGGCTCAGCTGAGCGTCAGCGCGGAACGGGCCGAGGGGAGGTGGCGGGTGACCGCCCTGGCGGCCGCCTGACCGATTCGGAAGTACATGAAGGCTCCCTTCCTTGCGCCAGGCGCAAGGAGGGGAGCCTTCATGTACTTGGTAGGGAGGCCATGGCACCGGCTGGTACTCGAGGGGTGTGTGCAGGCCGTCTGACGGGACGGGCGGCGGTCTTCGCCTGTCGTGGTCGCCGACTGATGTTGACGTCACGGAGCCGTAGGTGGTGACTGTGTGGATTTTGGTGCGTTGGATGACCAGAAATCCACACGGTCCCGCATGAGCCCGGTGTGGGCGGTCGCATTGGTGAGGGGTGTGTGGAAATAGAGACGTTGAGTGTCCCTATTTCCACACATCCCTCACTCAACGCAACCAAGGCCCCCTCAAGTGAACCGAGTGACGCGCTAAGGCTCAAGAAGGGGCCGCCCGCAGGGCCAGGATCATCTCGAACCGTCGCTCAGGGTCCCGCAGCCCGTCCGCGAACAGCGCCTCCAGCTCCTGGGCACGGGACCGCACCGTCTGCGGATGCACGGCGAGCCGTTCCGCCACCTCGCGGACGTTGCCGCAGGTCTCCAGCCACGCCAGCAGCGTTCCCGCCAGCCGCGAATGCTGCTTCCCGGTCAACCCGGCCAGCGGCCCGAGGCGTTCCCGGACCAGCTCGGCGGCCAGAAACGGCTCCTTGAGCAGCCACAGGCGGGAAAGATGGTCGACGCACCACGTCACGGGCTCGTCGGCGAGCGCGCCGGAGTCGACGAGCCGCAGGGCTTCGCGTGCGGCCCGCAGCGAACGTGCCGCGAAAACGGGTGGGACGGCGGGGCCGATCGCGGCCCGCCAGCCGGTCAGTTCTTCGGCGAACCGGTCCCGTTCGTCCGGTTCGGGGGCGGGGAGCAGCAGACAGGGCGAGGCGCTCTCGAAGTCGGCCAGCGCGGTCGGCGCGGCCGCCGGTGCTTCGTCCGACGGCCGGTCGAGAGCGACGGCGACGAGCAGGTCCGGTAGTTGCCAGCGGGCCAGGTCGGCGGCGTGTTTGACGACGTCCGGCGGTGACGGTGGCTCGGCGAGCAGGAGTTCCATCAAACGGTGCCGCCGGCGCTCCAGTGCGCCGGCGGCCTTCTCCCGTGCCTCCGCATGGCCCTCGACCGAGAGCGCCGACAGTTCGTCGATATAGGCGAAGATGGCTTCCGCGAGCAGGCACAGCGTCGCCGAAGGAACTCCCGCGCGTCGGCCCGCTTCGGCCACGCGGCGCCAGGTCACCCTGGCGCCGACGCGGTACGCCGCCTGGAGGACGTCGACGTTGCGGCCCTGATGGAACTCCTGGACACCCAGGCTCAGGAACACACTCCGTCGGTCCTCAGACGGCGCTTCCGGGTTCCCGATCCGTTCCACGAACTGCAGGAACGCCATCTGGACGCCCGTCTTGAGCGCCTTCCCGAACGCGCCGTCCAGCGGCCGCGCGTAGTCGGGGATGGTCCGCTGGATCTCGCGGACCACTTCCCCGGCCACGTCGGCCAGCACCGGTCTGAACACCGTCGCCAGCTCTCTCGGCAGCAACGCCCAGAGCTGGACCGGGCGCCCGCTCGGCCCACCCGGCCGGGCAGGTGTGAGCAGCGGACCGTACGTCGCCTCGACCCCGCTGCGGGCGTCCTGCGGTCGGGTCACCTCGTCACCTCGTCGTGAGTGGGAAACGCTGATCTGTCAGTCCTCGGCGAGCAAGGCCTCCGCGCGCAGGGCGATCTCCATGTCGAGCCGGTCGTCGGCGTTGTTCAACCGGTCGCCGAAGAGATCGATGAGCTGGTGCATGCGGTACCGGACGGTCTGCGGATGTACCTTGAGTTTCTTCGCGATCTCCGGAGCACTGCCCCGGGATTGCAGCCAGATCAGCAACGTCTCGCCGAGCCGCGCCCGCTGTTTGGGGGTGAGGTCGTCGAACGGGGCGAGGCTGCGCGTGCACAGTTCACGGACCAGGAACTCGTCCGCGAGCAGCCACAGGGTGGACAGGTGATCGCTGTACCGCGTGACCGGATTGTCCGGAAGGACTCCTCGCTGGATCAGCCGCAGCGTGCGGCGGGCCCACAGCAAGGAGCGCGGCGCTTCGGTGAGCCGCACGGCCGGGCCGATCACCGCACGCCAGCCGGGGAGCCGTTCGGCGAGATCCTTCAGATGCTTCTCCGGGTCGCCGGTGACCAGGCAGGGTTTGGGGCCTTCGAAGTCGACGAGGACGTCGGCGTCCAGGTCGGCGCTGTCGGGGTCAAGCGGGCCGAGCCGTCGCTCCAGCGCGACGACAGTGATCTCGGTCGGCAGCGCCCACTGCGCGTTGGCGGCGTGGGACGCGATCGACTGCGGTGAGGACGGGGGATCGGAGAGCATCAGTTCGAGCAGCCTGCGCCTGCGTCTGGCCCTGGTGCCCGCGGCCCGCTCCTGCGCGGCCGTGTAGCCCTCGATGGACAGTGCGGAAATCTCGTCCACGTAAGCGAAAATCGCTTCGGCCGCGGTGCACAGGAGATCGGCGTCCGCTCCGATCGCCTGCCCGAATTCCGAAACGTGCCGCCACGCGACGCGGCCGCCGACACGGTAGGCCGTCTGGAGACAGTCGAGGCTGCGGCCCTCGTTGAATTCGACCTTCCCGAGGTTGCGGAACACCGCCGACCATTTGTCGAGCGGCGCCGTCCCCTGACCGACGGTGTCGAGGCAGTGCAGGATCGCCTGCCGGATACCCTGCGTGATGATCTGTCCGAACGCGCCTTCCAACGGCTGCGCGTACTCGGGGACGGCTCGTTGCACCTCCTGCAGGATGGCTCGTGCCAAGGGGTCGGCCCGCGGCCGGAACCGCTCGCCGAGGTCTCTGGGCAGTGACGCCCACAGGCCATTCGCACCGGTGCTGCGCACAGGTCGGTTCTCCACTGGGGTTCTCGGTGCCGGCGTGAAGGCGCGCGGTCGCTGGACCGGACCCGGTGGCTGGCGGAGCGGGGTGGCGGGGTGACGCACGCCGGGGTCGGGTCGTGCGGTCCGCAGATCGTGCCGCGAGAATCCGGTATCCAAGTCGGTCATGTTTTTTATCCTTGCTGGCAACAAAATCAGCCTCTTCAACGGTGAAGCCGATCCAGATTTTGTGGCTCACGCAACATAAAATCCGGCCGAGAGGACTGTCAACGGCTGGCGGGAGCTTGATCGGCCACCTGGATGGACTACACCCGAACGGGTGGTCCGATCCGATGGTGGGTGACATTCAGGCAGGCCTGAGATGGCGTCCGGATGACAATTTTTCCGGGACGTTTTCGGGCGCTTCCGCCGCCTCGCTGGCGCGGATGAGCACCTCGACGACCTCGTCCAGGCTCAACCGGGCCGGCGCGGTCTCAGTGAGGAAGCGTTCGAGCTCGTCACCGAACCGGGCCGGGTCGGCCACATGTGGAAAGTGTTTCGCATTTTCGAACACCGTCAATCGGCTGTCCGGCAGCACTTCGGCGGCCTCGCGGCCGTGGGCGACCGGGATGAGCGGGTCGTGCGCGCCCCAGACGACGAGAGTGGGAACCTCCCGGGCGAGGTAGAGCTTGTCGATCGCGCTCGCGCGCTGGCCCCGGAGGTCGATCAGGCTGCGCGCGATGAACAGGAACGCCCGCCGCCTGCCCGGGTCGGCCAGTGACGCGAAGTGACGGGTCAGCTCCCGGGTCTCGGGAGAGAGCTTTCCGCCGAGCGTGCGCCCGGCGGCGGCGATCCCGCGGGCGATCGCGACGGTGACCGGGTTGACCGCGAGGGTGAGCGTCGCGTTGGCCCCTGGCAGCGCCGTCGCGCGCAGCACCGGGGTCACCTGCGGGCCGAGCCCGGCGCTGCCCACGAGCACCAGCCGGGCGCACATCTCGGGGAACTGGTAGGCGAACTGCATCGCGATCCCACCGCCGAGGGAATGCCCGACGATGGTCGCGTGCCGGTTCCGGGTCAACGCGAGGACGTCGCGGACCACGCTGGCCATCGCGCCGAGACCGTAATCGGCCCGAGGTGCGGCCGAATCACCGTGGCCAGGCAGATCGGGGGCGAGGACGTGGCGCCCGAACCCGGTCCGTTCGAAGTGGTCGAGCAGTGGGACCCACGTCTCGCTGCTTCCCGAGATTCCGTGCAGCAGCACGAGCTGTTCACCCGTTGCGTCCTTTGTGGACGGAACGTATTCCCGTAGCCGGATTTCCCGCCCGTGCAGGGTCAGTGTGCGCGCTTCGAGGGCCATGTCCCGCCTTTCCGTTGTCAGGCGTCAAAATAACGTGTAGAACGCCGGGTTCGTCAGCGTGTCGCCGGACACGTCCGGCAATTGCGACCCGGGTGACAAGAATGCCGGGGCCGACCCCGAGCCGGATGCCAAAACCGCGCGGGCGGGGCAATTGCGCATCGACATTTTCCCACCGTCCCGGTATTCAGGAAAGCGTCGGTAAACACCCGTAACGACGGAGAACGCGATGGCCTGCCGGGCGGACTTCCACGTCGATCAGCCGAGGGTGAAGCGTGCCCGCCGCGGCCTCCGCTGGGTGCTCCCCACCGTGCGGCCGCCGGAACGCAGGGTCCGGCGTGTCAGCTCCCTGGCGTCCCTTCGTCGCGGCGGTGGGCGCGCATGAGCCGCTGCGCGCGGAGCGCGAGTTGCATGTTCAGCCGGTCGTCGGCGTCTTTGAGGCGGTCGCCGAACAGGTCCTCCAGTTGACGGAGGCGGTTCCGCACGGTCTGCGGATGCACGCCGAGCCGCTGCGCGATCTCCGGCGCGCCACCGCGCGTTTCCAGCCACGCCAGCAGGGTTTCGCTGAGCCGCTCCTGCTGTTTCCCGCTCAGCGAAGTGAACGGGTCGAGGCTCTGTTTGGCGAGTTCGGCGCCGAGGAAGTCCTCGGCCAGCAGCCACAGTGTGGCGAGGTGGTCCCGGCACCAGATGACCGGGCCGGGCGCGTCCTCGCTGTTCAGCAGTAGCGCACGGCGGGCGGTGCGGAGGGCGGCCGGGGCGTCGGCGAGCGGTACGACGGGGGAGACCGCCACGCGCCAGCCGTCCAGCGCGTCCTTCAGCGGTGCGAGATCGGTGTCCGGATCCGCGGTGAGCAGGTACGGCTCGGCGGTGTCGAGGTCGGCCAGCACGGTGGTGTCCAGGAGGTGGACCGGGAAGGCGGGCGCGCCGGGACCGCGCTGGAGTGCCACCATGGCCGCGGCCCGCGGAACCCGCCAGCCTGCGCCGTCGGCGAGGCTGGCGATGCTGCACGCGGAACCTTCCGGCGCCTGGGCGATCAGTTCGAGCAGGCGGCGGCGCCGGAGCGGGATCGCGCCCGCCGCCCTGGCCTCCGCCTCCTGATACCCCTCGATCGTCGTGGCGCACAGTTCGTCGACGTAGACGAAGACGGACTCGGCCGCGAGCGCGATGACGTCGAGTCCCACGCCGAGCCCGCGCACGATGGGCCGCATCGCCCGCCATGCCGCCCGTGCGCCGATGGTCACGCTGTCGTGCAACGGTTCCAGGCTGCGGCCCTCGGTGAATTCGATCCGCCCGCGCATACGGTAGAAGTCGATCCAGCGGTCGTGGGGCAAGTCCGGATCGCCGATGCACTCGACGTAGTGGCGCACCGCCCGTTCGCAGGAGACGACCAGGACGCGGCCGAAGACACCGCGCAACGGCTGCGAATACGCGGTGACCGAGCGCTGCACCTGCTTGACCATGGCGGCCGCGGCGTGACCGGTATACGGACGCAGTTCTTCGCCGAGCGAACGCGGCAACGTCGCCAGCATGCCGAAACCGCGGTACTCGACCACCAAGACCACCCTTTGATTTTCTTCGAACCAGGAAGGGAAACATGAATCCGTTTGCATAATCGCGTCGGATCGACGGGAACGGTGCGGGGCCGTTTGTACTGGATCGGCGGACGGCCTGTACCCCGAATGTGACGTTGAATTTGCGACGGAAAGTCGCGACGCTCAGCCATGTGACAACGAGCGGGCGTTTCGGTGTGACGTCTTTTGACACGGATGTGTCGGCGGTCCTACGCTCCGTGCATTCGAGTGCGCCGGTGGCGCGCGGACGAAAGGGATTGGGTGCCCGAAATCGTCGGCCTACTTCACAGCGGGGGATCGCACACGTGAGCTGGCAGCCCGTTGGCGCGTTGTGGGAACGCCTGCCGAGGGAACTCGGTGACGCCATTCGTCCGCGGATCCCGGCGATCGCCCGGCATTGTGTCGAAGGCGTGGTGGCCGAGGTGAGCGAATGCGCCGAAGTGTTCCGCGACGGCGAGGCCCGTGCCGCGGCCGTCGAGCTGACCAGGCGCAGTATCGAACGCGCCATCGACCGGGTCGGCGTCCCCGAACTCCTGCAGAACGACCTGCTGGCCGATTTCCGTGCCCAGGGACGGATCGCGTTCCAGCAAGGACTCAGCCGGGAGGCCGCGCAGGCGGCGTTCCGGGTCTCGAGCCGGGTGCTGTGGCGCTCGATCGCCGCGATCGGCCGCCAGCTCCAGCTGCCCGGTGACGTCCTCTACGGCGCGGCGGAATGTCTGTTCGGTGACGTCGTCGAAGTGACGATGGCGCTGACGGACGGGTACAACACCGCCCAAGCCGAGGCGACGGGCCCCGCTGAGCAGCGGGCCAGGCTCTTCCGGCTGCTGACCGGTGGCTCCGGATACAGCCAGGCCGACGCCGGCGCGCTCGCCGTCGCCATCGGCTGGCGGATCCCCGAACGGATCACCGCGGTCGTCTTCACCGCGGCGCCCGGCGCGCCCTCGTTCCCGCCGGGCCTGCTGCCCGCGGCGGTCCCGGTGGACCTCGTCTCCGACGCGCCCGGCGCGCTCGTGGCCTGTCCGGAGGCCGACCTCGGCGGCCTGCGGGACCTGCCGTCCGGCTGGTCGGCGACGGTCGGGGTGTCCGTCCCGGTCGCGCAGGCCGCCGAGTCGTTCCGGATCGCGCGGCGCGCGTCCGAACTCACCCAGCGGGGCATGATCACGACGGTCGGCCCGGTGCTGTGGTGCGAAGAGCACATCACCACGCTGCTGTTGCTCGCCGACGAGTTCCTGCTCGACCGGCTGGCCGGCGAGGCGCTCGAACCCTTGTCGGGGCTGGCGCCGCGCCAGCACGACGAACTGGCGGCGACCCTGCTCACGCAGGTGCAGACGCGGGGGAGCGCGCCCGAAATCGCCCGACGGCTGGCCGTGCATCCGCAGACGGTGCGGGCGCGGCTGCGGCGGCTCACGGAGCTGTTCGGCGAACGGCTGGACGATCCGGATCAGCGGCTGCGGATCGAGCTGGCGCTGCGCGCGGAACGGTTGCGGCCCGCCGACGTCTGACGCGCTCCCGCCACCGGGAACACCCAGCGGCGGTAGCCCCACCAGCGGAACGCCGAACCCGCCGCGGTGCCCAGCACCATCCCGCTGACGAAGTCGGCGATCTCCTGGACGAGGAAACCGACTTCGGGCACCTCGAGCCGCAGGACGTAGCGCGAGATCAGCGGCGGGCACAGGTTGATCGTCACGGCGATCGCGTTCACGGTGAAGAACAGCGCCGCTTCCGGGAAGCCGCGTCTGCCGCCGCGGGTGTGGAACGCCCAGCGCCGGGACAGCAGATATGAGAAGGCGGTGGCCACGACGGTCGCGATCGCGAGCGCCGTGACCGGTTTCTCCTGCAGGACAGTGAGTTTCAGCCCGTAGTTGGCCCCGAGCGTGAGCCCGAACGCCGCGAGGCCGACGGTGGCGAACCGGAGCAGCTCACGCCGCTCGCCGGTCCGCGCACCATCGTCCACAAAGGACGCCGGGGCGGTTCTGAGCACCGCCCGGCTCAGCAGTTCGACGTCGCCGGGGCGCCCGTGACCCGGTCCTTGAGGAAGGCGAGCACGTCGGCGTTACCGGTGTAGACCGCCGTGATGTGGTCGGTGTCGAAGGTCTTCCAGGTCGTCTTGACACCCGCGACGCAGTAGGCCTTGCGCAGCGCCTCGGCCTGCGCGAACTGCACGAGCTGGTCCTGGGTGGCGTGGTAGAGGAACACCGGGACCTTCGGCGGAGTGCCGCCGAGCTTGTTCTCGTTGAGCCGCTTCACCCATTCCGGCCGCACGTAACCGGCGCTGGTCGTGTAGTCGGCGATCTTCTGATTCGCGTAGGTGGTGAGCAGCTCGAAGGTGCACGCGCTCTTCTGCATCTCCGCCAGCTTCACGCGGCCGTTGTCGCTGAGGAACGAATCCAGCTTCAGCTCGGGATAGGCGTGGTCGAGGCCGATCAGTGCGTAGGCGAAGACGCCGAAACCGAATTTTCCGTCGAGTTGCAGCGTGACCTGGACGAGGTCGGCGGGCACGCCGCCGGCGGCGACACCGACGAGGTTCAGCTCCGGCGCGTAGGCCGGTTGCAGTTCGCCAGCCCAGGCCGCCGCCCCGCCGCCCTGCGAGTACCCGCGGAAGAGCACCTTGGCGTCGGTGGACAGGTTCGCCTCCGGCAGGCGCTGCGCGGCGCGGACCGCGTCGATCATCGCCGGTCCTTCCGAACGCCCGACCACGTACGTCGTCTTCGGATCCTGGCGATAGCCCTCGTAGTCGGTGAGCGCGACGGCGAATCCGGCGTCGAGCGCGTCGTCGAGGCCGGATTGCTCGTAGAACGCGCCGATGTCGATCATCTTCGACGGCGTGCAGTGGAAGGCGGGGCCGTGCGTACCGGCGCCGAACGAGACGATCGGCGCCTTCGCCGGGTCCACGTTCTTCGGCACCAGCACGGTCCCGGTCACCGCGTCCGGCCGCCCGAGGGCGTCGGTCGACAGGTACATCACCTGCCACGCGTTGACGGAATCCTTACGCGGACCGGCTTTCGAGACACGCGAGCGGATGATGTCACCCGGTTTGCCCGCCGGGAGCGGGGACGGCGGGGTGTAGAACGAGTCGTCGGACGCCGCCGGGGCGGCGGAGCTCGCCGGGCTCCCGCTCAGCACGGTCAGAAGACCGGCGGACAGGACGATCGCCAGCGCGGCGGCGAGCGTCCGGCGGGACGGGCGGGGGAACGGGGTCGGCACGGCCGGGCCTCCAGAGGCGGTGGGCTGGGTGAGGGCAGAGCGTCGCGAAAGCCACTTTCGGGACCTCTGGTGTCCAGATCGGAAGAGCACNTCGATCGCGCTCATGCCGTGCTCCCCCCGAGGACACCACCGATCACGGTGGTGAACTCCTGCCACGGGCTTCGAGGGTGTCCGCTCAGGCGGTGCCGCCGTAGACCTGGCGGCAGGTCGTGGACTCGGCGAACGCGAGCTCCAGTTCGGGGTTGGCGCGCAGATGCTTGATGGGGCCTTCCGGCTCGCTCAACCCGCTCATCGTGCTGTCGGCGTCGGCGACCACTTTCTGCAGGCTCGCCTGGTCGGTGACCTTCGCGTCCTGCATCCGCGTCAGGGTGGCGGACACCTTCGACTTGGTCTCGCCGAGCGTGGTGGTGGCCTTGTCCACAGCGGACTGTCCATCCGGGACCGGCGGCACACCGGCGTTCCGGATCCCGCCCGCCATGTCGTCGAGCGCGGCGGACAGCGAATTCAGGAAACCCACCATGGCGGTCTTGGTCCCCTGTGGGTCGGCGGGGTCGAACGCGGGCGGCTTGGACAGCTTCGCCGAGCCCGTAGCGACGCCCGAGCACACCTTGTCCACCCAGGCGAGCGCTGCCGGATCGGCGTGCCTGCCGGCGTCGGCGGGTTCGTCCGACCCGCAGGCGCTCAACAGGACCGCCGCGGCGGTCGTGGAGACGGCGGCGAACGCGATTCGCGCTGCCTTGCGGCGCATTCTTTTCATGGTTTCCCCGTCGAATTCGGCGAAAGAGGGCCTGCCCCGGCACGACGAGCGGGATTCCGCGATGGTCGGCGGTGACCGGCTTGCTGAACCGCGAGGTTACTCACGAAAGATTCAGGCAGGCAAGACGGCCGCGACACCGAAAAGGGCGATTGGCACGCGCGAGATAGTTTTCAGTGGTGAGATTGTCACTCTCGTCAGCGGTTCCGCGAGCGGTCTTATCTGGCTCTGAACTGGGGAAACCCATGTGCCGCTACTAGGAACCAGTCGGTTGTACCGTGCCTGCGTGACAATTTACCCGTGGCCGGTCAACTTTTCCGGTGAAGCACTTGATAGCGGTGTGGACGCGTCGTTAGTTTACTGTTCGGTTGCGATCCGTCAGACATCGTCGCTACCCGGAGAATTCTCTCGGGCCGATATTCATTGCTCTGGGGAATTGTACGCCGTTTCGTATCATCGTTGATACCACGGAAGGACGATCGTGAGTCACCGTAGAGGAACCAAGAAGGCGGTCGCCGCCGCCGCTGCCGGTGCCGTGGGGCTTGCCGCCGCGGTACTCGTGGTCGGGGCACAGTCCAGTGTCGCCGATCCGATCTCGCTCCCGCTCAACTACCACTGCGACCTGCCGCTCGTGGGGTCGCAGTCGCTGAAGGTGGTGATCAACACCGATCTTCCGCTGTCGGTCAAGACCGGTCAGCCGACCGGCACGTTCGACATCAAGGCCGTCTCCACGATCAACGCGGACACGGTCAGCGGGCTCAACCTGATCGGTGCGACCACGCTGGAAGGACAGGCCGTCGCGGCGGCGACCGTGGCGGCACCGGGGCTCAACCTCCCGGTCAACGTCCCGAACGACATCGCCAAGCAGAACATCCCCACCTCGGGCGAGATGACGGTCAACGCGGCGGGCAAGACGCCTTCGCTGACCTTCAACCAGCCCGGCGAGGCGAAGATCACCGTGGGCGACCTGCGGCTGAAGGTCACCCCGCGCAAGGCTGACGGTTCGGTCACCGGTATCACGCCGGACGGCACGATCGACGCGCCGTGCAAGCAGGATCCTGGCCAGAACAACACGCTGGCCACGATCAAGATCGGTGACGGCGGTGGCGGCACGACCACGCCCACCACCCCGACCACGCCCACCACCACCCCCACGACGCCGACCACGCCGACGACCCCGCCCACTACCACCACCACGCCCGGTGGCGGCGGGATCAAGTACGCGTTCGGCATCAAGGGTCAGACCGCGCTGAAGTCGCTCGGCAGCACCGCGGCGATCAACGGTGGCTTCGACGCGGACGTGGACCTCGCGTCGAAGACGTTCACCGGTGACCTGAAGCTCGACCCGTCGTCCACCCAGTTCAAGCTGTTCGGGTTCATCGACGGCCGTTCGGAGATCAAGGTCGAGCAGGTCGGCAAGCAGACCGGTGAGCTCGTCGGCACCGGGTTCAAGGCGCACATCAAGTTCAACGTGTTCCTGCCGAGCGTGCAGATCTTCGGGATCCCCATCAGCAACGACCCGAAGTGCGGCACGGTCAGCCCGTCCACCAGCGAGATGACCACCGGTCCGGATTTCGACCTGCTCAAGGGCGGGAAGCTCACCGGCACCTACTCGCTGTCGGCCCTGCAGAACTGCGGTCAGCTGAACGACTGGGTCAGCGCGTTCGCCAAGAGCGACGGCAACACGCTCGATCTGAACCTCACCAAGAAGTAAGTCAGGCAGCCGGTCCCCGTCGCGCGTTCCGTGACGGGGACCGGTGCCGTTTCCGTGCCGTCCAGGAAGGCGACCATGCCCCTTCGCATCAACGTCCGGATGCTGCTCGCGGCGGGCCTCACCGTCCTGCTCACGGCGGGCTGCCTGCTGTTCGTCGCCGTCCGCGGCGCGGCGGCCGGTACGCCCGTCGACAAGAAACTGTCGTTCACCTGCCCGTTCCCGCTGATCGGGATGCAGAAGCTCGACGTGAACATCAAGGCCGACTTCGAGGTGCCGACGGCGCCCGGCGGTACGCTCACCACCTCCGGCCTGACCATCACCGTGACGGTGCCGGACAAGGCGGCGCGCGGCCTCAACCTCGTCGGCGCCACCACCATCGAAGGCACCGCGGCGGCCGGGGTGACACTGGTCAACGGCGACGCGAACCCGCTTCCCGTGCGCATCCCGCTGAACGTCGCCAAGACCGACGTCCCGCCGTCCGGCACGTTCAGCCCGGTGGCGACCGGCTCCGTGCCCACCATCACGCTGGCGAAACCGGGCAAGACGACGCTGACCGTCGGCGACTTCACCACCCGGCTCACTCCGAAGAAGGCCGATGGCTCCTTCACCGGGCTGGGCTCCTTCACCTCGGACTGCACGCTCGACCACGGCCAGGACCCGATCCTGCTCTCCTTCGATCTCGGCGAGAAGCCCGCGGGGCACCGGTTCACGATCGCCGGGAAGACCGGTATCAAGGCACTCGGTGCCGACGCGCCGCTGACCGGCGCCTTCGAGCTGAGCCCGACCGCGGCGACGGTCTTCAGCGGCGGCCCGGTGTTCGACAAGGCACACACCGACTTCCGGCTGTTCGGCTTCCTGCCGGGCTCGGCCGATCTGGAGTTCGTCGCCGACGGACCGCAGGGCGGTGACCTCACCGGGACCGGTTTCGTCGCGAGATCCCAGTTCACCACCGTCCTCCCGCTGGTGACGCTCGTCGGCATGCCGGTCAGCACCGGGCCGGGCTGCCGGACGTCGGCCCCGTCGACGGCGGAACTGCGCACCGGCGACGGTTTCACCATGGCGAAGGGCGGCGCGCTCAGCGGCACCTATTCGCTGGCGCCGCTGACCGGCTGTGGCGCGTTCACCTCCTACGTGAGCACACTCGTCCAGGGGGACGGCAACACCTTCGAACTCGCGCTGACCCCGCGGGGCTGAAGGGAGCTTTCCCCGCATGCGATGCGGGGAAAGTCCCCTTCAGCCCTCGGCCACCCACGGCACCACCCGGACATCTGTTTCCACCACCACCGCAGTAGTCGGGCCGACGGCGGCTCCGGTTCCCGGCGGCGGTAATCTGCCTCGCGACACGACCCGGACACCTGTTCCGCCACCGAGGAACCACTGGTGAATCCTGGGAGTGCCACGAAATGACGATTTCCGCGCCGGAGGCCGCCGTCCGCACGGTGGAACTGACCGTGTCGGGGATGACCTGCGCCGCTTGTTCGGCGCGGGTGGAACGCACGCTGAACAAGCTGGACGGGGTGCGCGCGTCGGTGAACTACGCGACCGAGCGCGCCACCGTGCAGGTGCCCGCGGCGCTGGCTGACGACGTGCTCATCGAGCGGGTCCGCAAATCCGGCTACACCGCGGAGCTTCGCGGCGAAGAGGATCCCGACATCGGCTTCGCCCGGGTCCGGGATCTCCGGCGACGGCTGGTCGTCGCCGCGCTGCTGGCGATCCCGCTGGGGAACCTCTCGATCACCCTCGCGCTGGTGCCGCGGCTGCGGTTCCCCGGCTGGGAACTGCTGTGCCTCGCCTTGGCCGTTCCCGTGGTGTTCTGGTCCGCGCTGCCGTTCCACCGTGCCACGCTGCGGAACCTCCGTCATCGATCGTCCAGTATGGACACCTTGGTGTCGCTGGGCGTGCTCTCGTCGTTCGCGTGGTCGGCGTGGTCCGCCTTCGCGGGCGGCACGGAACCCGGGTACTGGATCGGCTTCGGCCCGACGGCGGCCGGCGCCGACGCGATCTACCTCGACGTCGCCGCCGGTGTGACCACCTTCCTCCTGGCGGGCCGGTATTTCGAGAGCCGGTCCAGGCGCAGTGCCGCCGGACTCCTGGCCGCGCTGGACGCCCTGGCCGCCAAGGACGTCCGGGTGCTGCGGGACGGCGTCGAGCGCATGGTCCCGGTCGGCGAACTGGCCGTCGGGGACCTGTTCGTGGTAAAGCCGGGGGAGTCGATCGCCGCCGACGGAGTCGTCCACAGCGGACTGTCTACTGTGGACGTGAGTGCGGTGACCGGTGAGCCGGTGCCCGCGGAAGTCGCCACCGGGGACCGGGTCGTCGGTGCTTCGGTGAACCGGGACGGCAGGCTCGTCGTCCGCGCGACCGCGGTCGGCACGCATACGCAGCTGGCCCAGATGACCGCGCTGGCCGAACGCGCGCAGGCCCGCAAGGCCGCGGTGCAACGGCTGGTCGACCGGATCTGCGCGGTGTTCGTCCCCGCCGTGCTCGGCGTGGCGATGGTGACGCTCGCGGCCTGGCTGCTCGGCGGGGCACCCGCCCGCGAAGGGTTCGCGGCGGCCGTCGCCGTCCTCATCATCGCCTGCCCGTGCGCGCTCGGGCTGGCGACGCCGACCGCGTTGATGGCCGGGGTCGGCCGCGGCGCTCAGCTCGGCATCCTCATCAAGGGGCCGGACGCGCTCGAGGCGAGCCGCACGGTGGACACCGTCGTACTGGACAAGACCGGCACCGTCACCACCGGGAAGATGACCGTCACCGCGTGCCGCCCCGCCGACGGGTTCACCCTCGGCGAGGTGCTGCGGTTCGCCGGGGCCGTGGAGGCCGGTTCGGAGCACGCGATCGCGGCGGCCGTGGTGACCGCGGCGCGGGCGGAACTGCCGGATCTGCCCCCGGTCGAAGGATTCGGCGCACTGCCAGGGCTCGGCGCGCAGGGCGAGGTCGCGGGGCAGGAGGTCCTCGTCGGCAACGCGCGCTTGTTCGCCGAACGCGGGATCGCCGTCCCCGACGACTTCACGGCGGAGGACGGCACCACGGCGGTCCTCGTCGCGGTCGACGGCCGGATCGCCGGGCAGCTCGCGGTCCGGGACGTCGTGAAGCCGTCGGCACGAGCCGCTGTCGACGCCCTGCACGCGCTCGGCCTGCGGACCGTGCTGCTGACCGGCGACAACGAAGCCGCCGCCCGCGTGGTCGCGGACGAGATCGGCGTCTCCGACGTGCGCGCCGGAGTGCTGCCCGCGGAGAAGGCCGCGGTCATCGAGGAACTGCGGGCCGGGGGAGCGCGGGTCGCGATGGTCGGCGACGGGATCAACGACGGCCCGGCGCTGGCCACCGCGGATCTCGGCATGGCGATGGCGCAGGGCAGCGACATCGCGGTGCGCTCGGCCGACATGGTGCTGGTCCGCGAAGATCTGCGCGTGGTCCCCGACGCCATCCGGCTCGCCGACCGCACCCTGCGGATCATCCGGGGGAACCTGGCCTGGGCGTTCGGGTACAACGTCGCCGCGATCCCGCTGGCCGCGCTCGGCCTGCTGAACCCGCTGATCGCCGGGGCGGCGATGTCGCTGTCGTCGGTGCTCGTCGTGTCCAACAGCCTCCGGCTCAAGGACTTCGGCCGGGCGGACCGACGCGCCGCGTGACACTTGCGGGTGGTTTTGTACCATCGCCCCTCGGGACAAGGGGGGCCTTCGTGAAGCCGTTGAACACCGGCGAACCCACCGGCGTGGGGCGCTACCGGGTGTTCGCCGCGCTCGGCGAGGGCGGGATGGGCCGGGTGCTGCTCGGGATCTCCGCCGACGGGCGCCTGGTCGCGATCAAGCAGGTCCACCCGGGTTTCGCCCAGGACCCCGGCTTCCGCGAGCGGTTCCGCCGGGAGGTCGAAACGTCCCGTCTGGTGTCCGGCGCGTACACCGCACCGGTCATGGACGCCGACCCGAACGCGCCGACACCGTGGCTGGCGTCGGTGTTCGTGCCCGGACCCGCACTGTCGGAGGCGGTCTCCGCCGCCGGCCCGCTGCCGCCGATGGCGGTCCGCCATCTCGCCGCCGGGCTCGCGCTGGCGCTGGGCGACATCCACCGTGCCGGGCTGATCCACCGCGATCTGAAGCCCAGCAACGTCATTCTCACCGGTGACGGCCCCAGGGTGATCGACTTCGGGATCGCGCGCGCCGTCGAAGGCGACTCCGAGCTCACGCACACCGGCGCCGTCATCGGTTCGCCCGGGTTCATGTCCCCGGAACAGGCCGAGGGGAAGCCGCTGACCCCGGCGAGCGACCTGTTCTCGTTCGGCGCGCTGCTGGTGATGGCCGCGACCGGACGCGGCCCCTTCACCGGGACGTCCACTCCGCACACCTTGTACAACGTCGTGCACCTCCAGCCCGATTTGCGGCAGTTGGCGCCTGAGCTGCGGCAGATCGTCGAACCGTGCCTGGCGAAGAACCCGGCGGACCGGCCGTCACCCGCCTGGGTGCTGGAGCGGCTCGGCCCGATCCCGCCGACGACCGGCCCGTGGCCGCCGGTGGTGTCGCATCTCATCGAGACACAGCAGGCCGAGGTCCGGCGGCTGCTGAACCCGCCGCCGCCGAAGCGATCCCGCCGGTACGCGGGACTGGCCGCGGCCGCCGTGGTGCTGCTGGTCGGCGGCACCGTCGCGGCGATCTCGCTGTCCGGGGACGACCCGCCTCCGGCCGCCATCGCGCCGAGTTCGTCACCGCGACCGGACGAACCGGTCGCCACCCCGGTCAACCAGGATCCGCTCGGCCCGGACAACCTGCGCCGGGTCGACCTGTGCAAGGTGCTCGCGGGCCGGGACGTGCCCGGGTTCGGCAAGCTGAGCACGGAGATCGACATCCAGTTCGACTCGTGCACGTACTCCTCGCCGTCGGGTAAGTGGCTGGAGCTGAGCGTCGGCGGCGACCTGGTCGAGGGCGAAGCCGGCGGCGAGCTGGAAGGGCTTCCGCTGCGCGTCAAGGGGTCCGACGACGCGTGCGCGGTCGCCGTCCCGGTCAGCGGCCTGCCGAACACCAAGCTCAGCGTCGACGTGAACTCGATGCCCACAAAGGACCACGCGTGTTCGGTGGTCAAGGCGGCGCTCGCCGACGCGGTCGAACGGATCCGCGCCGGAGGCCACGAACGCGAACTCCCGGCGGGCACACTGGCTCCGCTGGACCCGTGCGCGCTGCTCGGCCCCGCGACCACGGACCGGCTGATCGGCCCGGTCGTCGAAACGATCCGCGAACACCTGCACCAATGCCGGTACGACGCGGCGGGCAGCGTCCGCCTGAGCTTCGTGCGCGCGTACCCGCCCGCGCAATCGAAGGACTCGTACTACACGGAGGCCGCCACCCTGGATCTCGGCGGCGCCAAGGTGTACCTGGCCAAGGTGGACGACGGCATCGCGCGCTCCACCTGCTCGCTGACCTGGCAGCACCGGTCCGTCAGCGACCGCGACGGGGAGAACGTCGAGCTGACGGTCGGGACCAGTGGTACGAAGATGACCGCCGACGAAGCCTGTGAAAAGGCGAAGGGCTTCGCCGGGGCCCTGCTGCCGAAACTTCCGAAATCCTAGGGCTGACCAGTGAAACCGTTGAACCCCGGCGAACCCCGGCAGATCGGCCCGTACCGGATCATCGCCGAACTCGGTGAAGGCGGGATGGGCCGCGTCGTGCTCGGCCTCGCCCCGGACGGCAGGCTCGTCGCCGTCAAACAGCTGCACGCCCAGTTCGCGCACGATCCACGCTTCCGTGAACGGTTCCGGCGGGAGGTCGCCACGTCGCGGCTCGTCTCCGGCGCCTACACGGCCGCCGTCATGGACGCCGACGCGGAAGCGGAAAGCCCGTGGCTCGCCTCGGTCTTCGTCACCGGACCGTCCTTGAAGGAGGCCGTGGACGGTGCCGGGCCGCTGCCCGTCGAGTCGGTGCGGCTGCTGGCGTCCGGGCTCGCCGCGGCGTTGACCGAGATCCACCGCGCCGGACTGATCCACCGAGATCTGAAGCCCAGCAACATCATCCTGACGAGTGACGGCCCCAGGGTGATCGACTTCGGTATCGCGCGGGTGGCGGAGGACGCGCAGGATCTCACCGGAACCGGCGCGATCATCGGTTCGCCCGCGTTCATGTCGCCGGAACAGGCGGGCAGTGGGCGGATCACCGGCGCGAGCGACGTGTTCTCCCTCGGCGCGATCCTGGTCATGGCCGCGACCGGACGCGGCCCCTTCACCGGCCCGACCGCGCCGCAGACCCTGTATAACGTCGTGCACGCCGCGGCGGATTTCAGCGACGTCCCGGACGAGATCCGGCGGATCGCCGAGCCTTGTCTGGCCAAGGACCCCGCACGACGGCCGGCTCCGGAACAGATTCTGGACTTCCTCGGCCCAGTGCCTCCGGGCGCGGTGCCCTGGCCGCCCGCCGTGCACGCCCGGATCCGGCAACAGGACGCCGAAGTACGCTCGGTGCTGGCCCTGCCGCTGCCGATCTGGCGCCCGCCGCCCAAGAAGATGGCGCCGCGGACGAAGAAGATCCTGTTCGGCTCGCTCGCCGCGGTCGTCCTGCTCGTCGTTTCGGGGATGGTCGCGCTAGGCCTCACCATCGCGGACTACGCCAAGCCGGAGAACCCCGGGACGACTTCGCTGTCGGCGACCGACGCGCTCGGCGCGGAACGCCTGCGCCTGGTGGATCCGTGCAAGGTGCTCGCGGGCCGGTTCGTGCAGGAGTTCGGCACCCTGAAACCGGATACCGACCCGATCTACCCGGCCCGCTGCAAGTACACCGGTCTCAAGGGCGTCACCTTCGAACTCCGGCTCGGCGAAGGGGTGAGCACCAGCAGCCTCGAACGGACGGATCGCACGGCCGAAGGACTTCCGTTGCTGCGCAGCACGATCAGCGGCGGATGCGACTCCGTCGCCCAGTTGCCCGCGGACCGGCGGCTCGGCGTCGTCGTCTCCCACCCCGGCCGGGAGGGTGATCCCTGCAAGGCGGCCGACGACATGCTGACCGCCGCGCTCACCCGGCTGCGCACGCACGAGGTCGACCGCGCGGGTGATCCGGCGAGCCTTCTCCCGCTCGATCCGTGCACGATCGCCGACCCGGCGGTGCTCGGCAAGACCATGCCCAACGCGCAGCCGGCCCCGCGGACGCTGCGGATCTGCGAGTGGGTGGGCGGCGGGGACACCCTGACCGTCGAGTTGCAGCGAGGTTCCTACGCGCCGGAGGGTTCGCCGGTCGATCTCGGCAGCGGTGTCACCGGCGACATGCGGGAGTTCGGCGACTCGAACTGCGCCGTCACCTGGCAGCATCGCCCGCTGCCGGACCGCGAAGCCGAACACGTCGCGGTCCGCTTGCTGGCGCGTGAGGGGAGCGGAAGCCCTTGCGACCGGGCGAAGGAGATCGCGGGTTCGGTCGCCTCGCGGCTGCCGAAACCCTGAGCCACGCGGGTAGGCAACCCCCTGTGACAGCCCCGGAAACGGGGTCCGCTAAGCTATCGTCAGTACGAACGAAACACCACGCGCGTTTAGCTCAGCGGGAGAGCGCTTCCCTGACACGGAAGAGGTCACTGGTTCAATCCCAGTATCGCGCACCAGGTTCGCTTCCCCGGTGGACCGGAGTTCGTACCGCGGGCGATTAGCTCAGGGGGAGAGCGCTTCGTTCACACCGAAGAGGTCACTGGTTCGATCCCAGTATCGCCCACCGCAGTGAAGGCCCCACCCGGCGAGGGTGGGGCCTTTCGCGTTTCGTGAGCGATAGGACGGTCAGGCAAGGGCGTCTTGGGCGCGCGGGTGGTGGCGCGAAAGTGGCTTTCGCGACCCTCGGGCCAGTACGTCACCAAGCGGGAACCTCAGGCGGGCGAGGCCGGAAGCCGTAGCGCCTCGATCATCGGCGTGAGCGTGTCCATGGTCGCGGCGAGGTCGGCCTTCGGGTCGGGGGAGTGGGCGAGCCAGACGGCGGCCTCGTTCATCGCGCCGGAAAGCAGGCGTACCAACGGTTCGACGGGCCGCTTCGCCAGGACACCTTCGGCCATCAGTTCGGTCAGCGCTTCGGCGAGGTGCCGGGCGGACGACTCCGCGTCCAGTTCGCGCCAATCCTGCCAGCCGACCACCGAAGGGCCGTCCAGCAGCATGATCTGCTGAGTCACCGGATCGGTCGCCGCGGCGAGGAACGCGCGGCAGCCGGCGAGCAGCCCGGACCACGGGTCCGGCGCGGCGTCCGCGGCCCGTGCGATCTGCTCGCCGACGTCGTGCTGCACGACGCCGAGCACGTGCCGGAACAAGTCCGACTTGCTGCTGAAGTGGTGGTAGAGCGCGCCTTTGCTCACGCCCGCGGTCTGCGCGATGGTCTCCAGCCCCACCTTGCCGTACCCGTGCTCGGCGAACAGTCGCCGGGCAGTGGCGGTCAACGCCTCCATCGTCTCTTCGCGTTGCTGCTGCTTCGTGCGGGCCATGGCCGGAATCTTGACATACCGACCGTCGGTTGGCTAACTTCAGAGAAACAAACCGACGGTCGGTATTGTTCGTGAGCAAGGTGGCATCATGCGTCTGACCAGCTTCTACCCCGTTCTCATGACCGAGAAGATCACCGAAACACGGGACTTCTACTGTGACCACTTCAGCTTCGAGCTCACCTTCGAAGCCGACTGGTATGTCAGCCTCAAACGCGGCGAGTGGGAGCTGGCGATCCTCGCCCCCGGGCACGAGACCATTCCCGCCGGAGCGGGCAAACCCGTGCAGGGACTGTTGCTGAACTTCGAGGTCGATGACGTCGACGCCGAGCACCGGCGGCTGATCGTGGAGGCGGGGCTGCCCGAGGCGCTTTCCTTGCGCAGCGAGGATTTCGGGCAGCGGCACTTCATCGTCGCCGACCCCAACGGCGTGCTGATCGACGTGATCCAGGAGATCCCGCCGACCGGGGAGTTCGCCGAGCAGTTCACCGACGAGGCACGCCCGCGCTGACGACGACGGCCACCACGAACAGTCCACAGGCGACGGCCGCCGACACCTGCAATCCTGTGGTGCAGGCGGCCTTCGCGGCATCGAGTAACTCGCCGGCCAAACGCGGCGTGAGACCGGACGTGGCCGCTTCGGCTTGAGCGGGCCCCGACAAGGCCAGTTGCCGCGCCGGTTCCGGTACACCGGCAGGGACGGCCAAGTGCCCCGCGTACACCGCGGCGGCCAGGGAACCGAACACCGTCGTCCCGAAGCCCGCGCCCAGTTCGTAGCCCGTCTTCTCCACCGCCGCGGCGCCGCCTGCCTGGTCCGCCGAAGTCGCCGAAAGCAGGGTGTCGGTGCTCGACGTGAGCGCGAGAGCCATCCCCAGGCCCAGCCCCGTCAGCCCGGCGCCGAGCAGCACCGGCGACGTGAGCGCGGCCGATCCCGCCGCCGGGACCAGCAACGACACCGCCGCGACGGCGAACCCGGCCGTGCGGACCCGCGCGTTGCCATAGCGTCCCAGCAGCGACGGGGTAACGACACTGCCGACGGCAGAAGCGCCCAGCACCAAGAGCAACCGGCTCGCCGCCGCGGTGGGCGAAAGCCCGAGCACCACCTGTAGGTACTGGGCGAACAGCAGGCCCAGCCCGACCAGTGTGCTCATCACCAGCAGCACCCCGCCCACCGCGGCACGCACTCCCGGCCGCCGGAACAGGGTGAGGTCCAGCAGCGGCGGATCGGTCCGGCGCTGGCGGCGCAGGAACAGTCCGATGAGGACACATCCGGTCGCACCAGACGCGACGGCCGTGGGCCACGCGCCCGGATGCCCGACGGCGAAAGCGATCCCGAGGACACCGCCCGCGGCGAGGGTGGCGCTGAGCGCGTCCCACGAGCC
Source organism: Amycolatopsis coloradensis (assembly GCF_037997115.1). NCBI lineage: Bacteria > Bacillati > Actinomycetota > Actinomycetes > Pseudonocardiales > Pseudonocardiaceae > Amycolatopsis > Amycolatopsis coloradensis. The sequence continues at coordinate 844,402 of NZ_CP150484.1, read as the reverse complement.
CCGTCCCGGAGGGTTCCGGGGGAGCCACCGCAGTGCCAGCACGACCGCCGCCAGGATCACCGGCGGATTCAGCAGGAACGTCGCCCGCCAGCCCCATGCCTCGACGAGCACTCCGCCGAGGATCGGCCCGAACACCGATCCGGTGCCCGCGATCCCGCTGCACACCGCGATCGCCGTGCGGCGATGCTTCTGCTCCGGGAACAGTTCGCGCAGCAGCGACATCGTCACCGGCATGATCATCGCGCCGCCACAGCCGAGCAACGCGCGGAATCCCAGCAGTGCCGGGACGTTCGGCGCGAACGCGCAGCCCAGCGACGCGATCCCGAACACGACGTACCCGGTGACCAGCACGCGTCGCCGTCCGTACCGGTCGCCGAGGGTCCCGAACGGCAGCAGCAGCGGCGCGGCGGTCAGCGGGTAGATCGCCACGATCCACACCTGAGCCGCCGCGCCGGGCCGCAGCTGCCGGACGAGGTCGGGCAACGCGACGTGCAGCACGGTCGCGTCGACCGCGACGAGGAAGAGCCCGGCGCCGAGTACCGCCAGCAGCGGCCAGGCGCGGTCGACCGCTCGCTCGGCCCGGGCCGTGGTCACAGGAGTCCCGTCAGATGCCTCGCCACGACATCGACGTGGGGCGGGTCGACGACCGACAGGTGATGCGCCTCGACCGGCACGATCTCCAGCCCCGGGCACAACTCCGCCCAGCCCGCCGCGAGATCCGTGCGCGAGTACCGGGGCTCCATCGCCAGCCCGGCCGCGTACTGCTCGGTCGCCCGGTAGAGCACGACCCGTCCGTCGTAACGGCGGGGCGTACCGCGTTCGGCCGCCAGCGTGTCCAAAAAGGATTGACGCTGGTGCCGGAGTACGCCGGGGCTGAGCAAGCCCGCCTCGGCGACGCGCCGCATGGTCAGCTCGATCTGCTCCTCTTCGGGCAACGGAGCCAACTCTTCGTGACCGAGCCGCACTTCGCGGCCGTAGGTTCCCTCGACGTAGCCGGTGAACCGCAGGAACCGCCGGGCGGACGACGCCCTCGGATCGAGGTCCGGCTCCGGGAGCGGGAGCATGGTGTCGATCAGCGCGACGAACTCGACCTCTTCGCCTTCTTCGGCGAGCCGCGCGGCGACGCCGTAGGCCAGCGCCCCGCCGAACGACCAGCCCGCCAGCCGGTACGGCCGGTCGCGACGCTGAGCTCGCACCAACGGCAGCAACTGCTCGACCCGATCTTCGATGCTGACCCCGGGAACGCGTTCGAACCCGACGCACGGCACCGAGGTGGGCAACCGGTCCAGCAGCGGCCGGTACACGGTGCAGGTGCTGCCTCCGGGGTGGAACAGCAGCAGCGGCGCGACCCCCGTTTCGCCGGGAGCGAGGACGTGCACCGGCCCCCGCTCCTCCCTCGTGTCGAGGATGGCGCGGGCGACGTCGGCGATGGCCGCGAGCGAGTCGTGCCGCCGGAGTTCGGCGGCGGTGACCGGCGTGTCGAGTTCGGTGCTGAGCCCCTCGGCGAGCAGTTCGGCCAGCCGGTCGGGTGTGCCGGTCTCGGTCAGCCGAATCTGCGTACCGGTCGCTTCCGTCCCGGTGTGCTCCTGCCACAGGCGCAGGACGAGGCGATCCGCCGCGTCCCAGGCTCGGCCACGGGACGGCAACGGTTCCTCGTTCTCCCGGGGCGCGAGATCGCGGCTGAGATCGGCGAGGGTGGCGCCGCGGAGGACGCTGACGGCGTCGGGTTCCGTGCCGAACTCCCGGCGGACGGCTTCCCTGATCCTGTTCGCCATCAGGGAATCCAGCCCGAGTTCCACCAGCGGGACGTCGGCGTCGAGGCGATCGGGACGCAGTCCCATGACGGCGGCGACGATCTCGGTCAGCCGGTCGCCCCCGGCGGTGCGCACCGGTTCGGGTTCCGGCGTGCGTGCCGCGAACGCCGGTGGTGCTTCGGCGGTGGTGTACCAGTGGCGTTCGTGCCGCCACGGAATCGGCGGGACGTCGACCAGCCGGGCACCGTCGTCCGGATCGGCGGTGGTGATCCGGGTGCCCGCGCAGTACAACCCGGCCGCGGCGGCGCCCAGCGTGCGGACCTCGTCCTGGCCCCGGCGCAGGGTTCCCGTGACGACGGCGTCGTGGATCCCCTCGGCTTCGAGGGTTCTCGCCACCGAGCCCCGGAGGATCGGATGCGGCGACACCTCCAGGAAGACACGGTGCCCGTCCGCGGCGGCGGCCGCCACGGCCTGGCGGAACCGCACCGGACGGCGCAGGTGCGCCGCCCAGTACCCGGCGTCGAAGTCCGGCAACTCCCGCGGATCGGCCAGAACCGTGTCGTACCAAGGCACCGTCGGACGACGGCCGCCCAGTTCGACGAGCGCCTCCCGGAGCGCGGGCAGCACCGGATCGACGCGGGCGGAATGCCCGGCGACCTCGACCGGCAGCCGCCGCGCGGCCAGCCCGGCGGCTTCGAGTTCCGCGACGAGCAGGTCGAGCACGGTCGCGTCTCCGGCCACGGTCAGCTGCCCGGGCGCGGATTCGACGGCGAGTTCGATGTCGGGGTACAGCTCCAGTTCCTCCGGCGCCAGTTCGACCGCCGCCATCGTGCCACCCGGGCCGAGGGTGCCCAGCAGCCGGGCACGGGTCGCGACCAGGTGGACGGCCTCGTCGGGGGTGAGCACGCCGCTCACCACGGCGGCGGCCGCGGAGCCGAGCGAGTGCCCGACGACGGCCGATGGCCGGACCCCGAGTGCTTCCCATTGGCCGGCCAGCGCCACCTGCGTCCCGAAGATGGCCGTTTGGGTTTCGGGCAGGGACAGGGGGTCCGCGCTGGTGAGCAGCGCGCGAAGCGAGCGGCCGGTGTGCTCGGTGAACAGGTCGTGCAGCTTGTCGACCTGCGCGGCGAACGCGGGTTCGGCGCGCAGCAGCCCTTGCCCCATCCCCGGCCACTGCGAGCCGTGACCGGAGAACACGAAGACCGGGCCGCCGGTGCTCACGGCGGTGCCGGTGACGGCGCCCGCGGGAAGCGGATCGGCGCCGGAACCGACGGCCCGCAGCAGTGCCGCCAGTTCGGCGGTGTCGCCTGCCACGACGGCGGCACGGTGCGATCCGCCGTTGTCACGCCGGGACAACGTGTGGGTGATGTCGGCGAGGGAAAGCGACGGCGTGGAGTCCAGCCAGTCCGCCAGCTGCGCCGCCCGTTCGGTGAGGCGGTCGCGGGTGCGCGCGGACAGCAGTCCGATCCGGACGTCGGCCCGATCCGGCACCGGTTCCAGCGGCGGCGCCTGTTCGAGGACGACGTGCGCGTTGGTCCCGCCGAACCCGAACGCGGACACTCCCGCCGTGGCACGGCCGGACCGGCGTGGCCACGGCGTCGGCTCGGTGACCACCTTCAGGCGCAGGTCGTCGAACGGGATGTGCGGATTGGGGGCGGTGAAATGCAGCTGTGGTGGCAATTCGTCCCTGGTCATCGCCAGGACGACCTTGATCAGCCCGGCGATCCCCGCGGCCGCCTCCGCGTGCGCGATGTTCGTCTTCACCGAGCCGATCAGCAGCGGGGCGTCTGCCGGGCGGTCCTTGCCGAGCACGGCGCCGAGCGAGCGGGCCTCGATCGGGTCACCGAGCAGCGTGCCGGTGCCGTGTGCCTCGACGTAGTCCACAGTGGACGGATCGAGCCGGGCGCCGTGGTACGCCGTGCGCAGCATGTCCTGCTGGGCGACGGGGTTCGGTGCCGCCATACCTTGTGACCGGCCGTCGGAGTTGACCGCGGTGGAGCGGATCACCGCCAGCACCCGGTCGCCGTCGTACTCGGCGTCCGTCAGCCGCTTGAGCACGACGACGCCGCAGCCTTCGGCACGCGCGATGCCGTCGGCGTCCGCGGCGAACGTCTTGCACCGCCCGTCCCCGGCGAGCAGGCCGGCGGCGGCGAACGCGGCGGTCGGACCGGGCAGCAGCATGAGGTTCACTCCGCCGGCCAAGGCCAGATCCGCCTCGCCGTCGCGCAGCGCGCGCACCGCGTGGTGCACCGCGACCAGTGACGAGGAGCAAGCGGTGTCCACCGCCATGCTCGGCCCGCGCAGGTCGTAGACGTAGGAGAGCCGGTTGGCCGCGATGCTCCCGGCCGCGCCGGTCGCGGTCCAGAGATCGACGCCACCGCGCGACATCGTGAGATGCCCGTAGTCGTGGGTCGAGATCCCGGTGAACACGCCGGTCCGGCTGCCGCGCAGGGTGGCCGGGGCGATCCCGGCGTGTTCGAGCGCGGCCCAGGCGACCTCCAGCAGCATCCGCTGTTGCGGATCCATTGTGGACGCCTCGCGCGGGGTGATGCCGAAGTGGTCGGCGTCGAAACCGGCCACGTCGTCGAGGAAGCCGCCGACGATCGGGGCCGCGTCGGCGTCCCAGCGGCCCGGCGGAGCGGTCCGGACGGCGTCCCGTCCGCTGCGCAGCAGATCCCAGAACTCGTCGAGGCCGTCCGCGCCTGGCCACCGGCAGCCGAGCCCGACGACGGCGATCGGGTCGGTCCGGCGGCGGTCCGTGCCCGTCTGCGCCGGCTCGGGCTCCGTACCGCCGGTGAGCGAGCGGGCCAGGTGATCGATGGTCGGGCTCTCCCACAGCAGGGTGGCCGGGAGCGGGGTGCCGAGCAGATCTTCGAGGTCGGCGGCGATCCCGACGGCCTGGCGGGAGGACAGGCCGTAGTCGCTGAGCGGGCGGTCGGCTTCGAGCCGGGCCGCGTCGACACCGGTGTGCTCGGCGACGGTGTCGAGCAGCCAGCGGCGCAGCGCCGGGGCGTCGAACGTCGGGTTTCTCATCGCACCAAGGCCTTTCCGTAATCGCCGGCGAGGTAGCGGTCGCGGCAGGCGCTCCGCGCGATCTTGCCGCTGGAGGTCCGCGGGACCAGGCCCGCCGGGACGAGCACGACGTCACGCAGGGCGAGGCCGTGCGCGTCGGAAACCAGCCGCCGGATCGAGGCGGCGAGGGCTCGTTCGTCCTCCGTGGTCAGCGCGGTGTGACCGCGGTGCTCGGCGACGACCACCGCGGCTTCGGTGTCGGTGCCTTCGACGGCGAACGCGGCGACACTGCCGGGGCGGATGTCGCGGTCGGCCGAGGCGGCGGTCGCTTCGACGTCCTGCGGGTAGTGGTTGCGGCCGTCGACGATGAGCAGGTCCTTGATCCGTCCCGCGATGTAGACCTCACCGTCGTGCCGGACGCCGAGGTCGCCGGTGCGCAGCCACGGACCAGCCGGAAGTTCCCCGTGGTCGCCCGTCAACCGGGCGCCGAAGGTTTCGGTGCTCTCCAACGGTTTCTGCCAGTAGCCGGTGCCGACGTTGGGTCCGTGGACCCAGATCTCGCCGACCGCGCCGTCTTCGAGCGCGACGCCGGTTTCCGGGTCGACCAGCGCCACAAGCTGACCCACCGGGACACCGCAGGCGACGAGCCGGAGACCGGTGTCCGCCCGCCGCGCCGTTCCCGCGCCCAGCGCGACGCGGTCGAACGTGGTGACACGCGGGGGAACACCGGGGCCAGTGGTGACGAAGACGGTCGCTTCGGCCAGCCCGTACGCGGGCCGCGTCTTGTCCGGGGTGTACCCGGCTTCGGCGAAGGTGTCATGGAACCGGTCGAGCACTCCGGGGTTGATCGGCTCCGCGCCGTTGACGATCGCGGCGACGCGGTCGAGGCGGAGCTTGGCGCGGTCCTCCTCGCGCACCCGGCTCGCGGCGTAGTGGAACGCGAAGTTCGGGGCGGCGCTCCAGCTCGCGTTGTGGTCGCCGAGCAACTCCAGCCAGCGCACCGGACGCTCGATGAAGGCCAGCGGGTCCATCAGTACCGACCGCATGCCCATGGCCAGTGGCGTGATCAGACCGAGGACGAGACCCATGTCGTGGAACAGCGGCAGCCACGACACCGTGGTCCCGGCCGGGTCGATCCCGAGTCCGTGCACCGCCTGGCTGACGTTGGCGAGCACGTTCGCGTGGGTCAGCACCACTCCCGCCGGGCTGCGGGTCGAACCGGACGTGTACTGCAGGTACGCCACGTCGTCCGGTGCCGGGGCCGGGGCGGGCCAGGCGCGGCCGGGCCCGGTGGGCTTGTCGGCCGCGACGACGGCGACGCGCTCGCCGCCGGGCAGGCCCACCAGGAACTCGCGGACCGCGTCCACCGACGCGGACGTGGTGACGACCGCGGTGGGGGAGCAGTCGGTCAGCACCGCGGCGAGCCGTCCGGCGTGCCCGGGCAACCCGGGATCGAACAGCGGCACGGCGATCGCGCCCGCGGTGATCGCGCCGAGGAAGGCGACGACGTAATCGGCGCTCTGCGGGCACAGCACCGCCACCCGGTCACCGGGCCCGACGGGGAGAGCCGCCGCGACGGCGTCGACGCGCTCTTGGAGTAGCCGCCAGCTCAGCGTCCTCCGGCGTCCGGCGCGATCGGCCGAGAAGTCGGCGAAGGTCAGCGCGGCCCGGTCGCCGTCGCTGTCCGCCCAATGCCGGAGGCAGTCGGGGAGGGTGGGGCCGGCCGTGGCGGGCAGGTTTTCGGGGGCCAGGGACATGGCAACTCCTCGGGGATGGGTCGGGGTGCGGGGATTCAGCGGCCGAGCGGCCCTGCGGCGTGCCGCCAGGCGGCGACGGCGAGGGCGTCGAGATCGAGGCCGGTCGTTCCGGCGTCACGAAGCACGACCAGTACGTCGTCGGCGGCGATGGCGACGGTGCGCAGACGCAGCCCCGGCAGCTCGGAGGGCTGGCCGGGTAGCGTCAAGAGTTGTTGGTAGGAAAGGGTTCTCGCCCCCGGAACGGCGGGAGCGGGGTGGACGGTGACGGTCGACACCGCGGTACCGGCCGCGTCGTCGACCGTCACCTTCGAGCACCGCCCGGCCTGCGCGGCCCATGCCGCCAGATCGGGCGGGTTCGTCGTGCGCGCGACGAGTTCGGAGACCTGGCCGCCGGGCACGGCGGACTGGAAGCCCTGGCCGGTGGCACCGGCGCCGACCAACCTGCCGTGGACGACGTCCTCGCATCCGCCGACGTCGACCCTGCCGCTCCGCCCGCGGTCCGAGGTGGACAGTGCCGACGCGACGTCGAAACCGTCGCGCGCGGACGCGTTCGGGACGGTTTCCGGAGGCAGCAGGGCGGCGGTCGGAACCGTGGGGGAAGGCGGTGCGGGTGCCGCCTGAATCGATTCTCCGGGCGCGCCGGAAATGGTCACCAACGCTGCGGTGGACAAGACGAGCGCGCGAATTCGGGCAGCCATGAATAGCCCTTTCGGAAGGGTCCTTGGGGAGGTGTGGTCCCTTCGGTGGGACGCGGGCGCCGGGTCGCGTGAGGGGACGCCGAACCCGGGCGGCACGACGAAGGCTACGACGGGAAATCGAATACCGGAAGGTGTCAAGAGAACGTAAATGTCCTTCGTGTACAGGGTGTGACCTGCGAGTTCCGGGATTTTCGCTGGTATGCGAGCCGGTCTGGTACTCCCGTGCCACAGTTCCTTACTGTCTGTGAGCGACGGGTCACCCTGATGGGGGAGGTGGGTGCATTTCTTGTTTCCCTGGCATTCATATTGTCCTCCCGGATTGTGGGCAGGACAATTGCCTGGAAGGGGTCCGTCCGCTTAACGTGTCGCTACCTCTGATTTTCTTTCTCGGGTAATCGCCGTCACATTTTCGAATTCGATCGAACGACCGGGACAAAGGATTACGTATGCGCACTACTTCGAGGCGGCTGCGGGCCGTCGCGTCGCTGACGGTCGCGGCGTGCTTGCTGCCGAGCGTCGCCGCCGCACCGGCGCGGGCCGAGAGCGGTGTCCCGGACGCCCGTGCCGACGACGGCTCGCACGTCGTCGCCCAGACCACTGTGGACGGTGACCCGCGGATGCTGGATCTCACCGTGCGCTCGGTCGGCGTCGGGAGCTACGCGATGGTCCGGCTGATCCTGCCGTCAAGGTGGGAAGCCGATCCGGAGCGGAAGTGGCCGGCGGTGTACCTGCTCGCCGGTGAGACGCGCCTCCAGGACTACCGCGGGTGGACCGCCAATACCGACATCCGGAAACTCGCCGACGACTCGGGTGCGCTCGTGGTGATGCCGGGTTCCGGTTCCGCCGGGTTCTTTTCCGACTGGTGGAATTACGGCAAGAACGTCGTGCTCAACCAGTGGGAGACGTTCACCGCGGTCGAGATCCCGCAGCTGATCGATCGCGGCTATCGCGGGGACGGGCGGCGGGTCGCGGCGGGGCTCTCGCTCGGCGGATACGGCGCGGTGGAACTCGCCGCCCGGCGGCCGGGAGTGTTCCGCTTCGCCGGGTCGTTCAGCGGCAATCTCAACCCCACCGGCCCGTTCGGCGAGCTGCTGACCAGCGCGATCGTCGCCTCGGCCCGGCAGGATCCCGAAGCACTCTGGGGCGACCGGAGGCGCGAGTCGTCCCGGTGGGACGCCCATGATCCGCTGGTGAACGCCGACCGCCTTCGCGGCACCGAGCTGTATCTGTCCACGGGCAACGGCCTGCCGGGGCCGTTCGACGGGAAACTCCCGATCGACGTGCTGCCCGGCGCGATGCTGCTCGAATTCCTGTGCTCCGGCCAGACCACCGCGATGGCGGATCGGCTGAACCGGCTCGGCGTCCCGGTCATGACGGACTTCTACGGGCCGGGCACGCACCACTGGGCGTACTGGCAGGACCAGCTGCACAAGACCTGGCCGAGGATGCTGCGGGCGCTTTCCGCGCCGGCGAAGCCGGGGGAGGCGACATGACCCGTCCGTCCTTTGTGGTCACCGGGGCGTCGAGCGGGATCGGCCGGGCGTGCGTGGCCGAACTCGTCCGGCGGGGCGCCCACGTCTGGGCCAGTGTGCGTACCGACGCGGACGAAACGGAACTCGCCCGTGTTCACGGCGAGGCCGTCACCGTACTGCGGATGGATCTCCGCGATCCGGCGTCGATCGCGGCGTGCGGTGAGAAGGTCGCGGCGGCGGGCCCGCTCCGCGGTCTGGTGAACAACGCCGGGATGGCCCGGCCGGGACCGCTGGAACACGTCCCGCTCGAGGACTTCCGGCAGCAGCTGGAGGTCAACGTCACCGGTCAGCTGGCCGTCACGCAGGCGATGCTGCCCGCGCTGCGTGCCGCGCCCGCCGCCAGGGTGGTGACGGTCGGGTCGATGGGCGGGCGGATCGCCGGGCCGATGGTCGGGCCGTATCACACGTCGAAGTTCGGCCTGGTCGGCTTGACCGACAGCCTGCGGGCCGAACTGGCGCCGTCCGGGATCGGCGTCGTCCTCGTCGAGCCCGGTGCCGTCGCCACGTCGATCTGGCCGCGCGCCCGCGCCGCAGCCGGAGAAGTGCGTGCCGCCCTGCCGGAAGCCGCGCGGGAAAGGTATGCGGCGCAACTGGACGAGGCCGAACGCAGCGCGGAGCGGTCCGCGCGGAACGGTGTGCCGCCCGAGCGGGCGGCGAGGGTCGTCGTCCACGCGCTGACCGCCCGGCGGGTCGCGCCGCGGTACTTGGTCGGCAGGGACGCGCATATCGCGGCGGTACTGGCGAACCTGCCGTTCCGCCTCCGCTACCGGTTGACGGCGGCGAAGCGATGACCAGGCTCGTCGTGATCGTCGCTCCGGGCTCTCGCGGCGACGTCCAGCCGTGCATCGCCCTGGGGCGTGGTCTCGACGGCGACCGGGTCCGGGTGCTGGCGGCCGAGCGGTTCCGCACCTTGGTGACCGGGCACGGCCTGGATTTCGCGCCGCTCTCCGCCGACCCGAGCGAGATCCTCGGATCGGACGGCGGACGCGAATGGACCGAGGGGCGCACGTCCGCGACCTTCCTGCGTGGGCTGCGCGGTGCGTTGGCCCCGGTGATGGAGCGTCTGCTGGCCGACGTCCAGGGAGGAGCGGCGGGGGCTGACCTCGTCCTCGCCCCGACGCTCGGGTTCCTCGGCGCGCACCTGGGTGCCTCGCTCGGCGTCCCCGACGTCGAGCTGCACTACCAGCCCAGCGTGCCGACACGGGCGTTCGCGCATCCGCTGGTGCCGTGGGCGGCCAAGGCCGGGCCGTGCGGCAGGCGGTTGAGTTTCCGCGCTGTCGACGCCGTCGCCTGGCAGGTGCTGAGGCCGGAGGTGGACCGGTGGCGCGAGCGGTCGCTGGGGCTGCCCGCGGCCGGTCTCCGCGGACCCCGGCGATCGGAAACCCCGGTGCTGTGCGGTTTTTCCGACGCGGTCGTGCCACGGCCGAAGGATTGGCCGTCGAGGGTGCACGTCACCGGGTACTGGTTTCTCGAGGCGCCCGCCGCGTGGCGGCCGGACCCGCGACTGCGGGATTTCCTCGCGTCCGGACCGCCTCCGGTGTACATCGGCTTCGGCAGCATGCGGCCGTCGGAGGCGGAGCGGACGTTCGCCGCCGTCCGCACGGCGTTGCGCCGGGCGGGGTTACGCGGCCTGCTCGGTACCGATGCCGCGTCCGGCGACGACGATCTGCTGACGGTCGGGGACGTCCCGCACGCGTGGCTGTTCCCGCGCACGGCGGCGGTGGTGCACCACGGCGGCGCGGGCACGACCGCGGCCGCGTTGCGCGCTGGGGTCCCGGCGCTGGTCTGCCCGGTGTTCTCCGACCAGCCCTACTGGGGAGACCGGGTGTTCCGGCTCGGTGCCGGGCCGCGACCGCTGCCGCTCCGGGGCCTCACCGCGGACTCGCTGACCGCGCGGCTGCTGGAGCTGTCCGGCAACCTGCTGTACCGCCGCGGCGCCCAGTACGTCGCCGGGCGGTTGCGGGACGAGGACGGGGTGGCGCGGGCGCGGGAGGTCCTGCGGGAACTCGGCTAGCGTTGCTCCGCGAGGTGGGTGGCGAGGCGGCTGAAGCAGGACTGCCAGCCTTCGACGTGGCTGTCGCGTTCCGCCACGGTCTCGAAGATCGCCTGGTGGAAAGCCATTTCGGTCTTGCCATCGAGGTCGGAGAGGACGACCGTGACGAGGGTGTCATGGCCGCGGGAGCCTTCCGGTTCCTCCCAGGCGAAGCTGAAGACGAGCCGCTCCGGCGGGACTATCTCGTGATAGACGCCAGACGCCCAGAACTCCGTCTCGCCGTCGCTGATGCAGGTGCGCCACCTGCCACCCTCGGTGAGGTTGACGGTGCAGGACTTCGCGGTGAAGCCTGCCGGGCCCCACCATCGGGCGAGATGGTCCGGGTCGGTCCACACCCGGAAGACGAGCTCGCGGGGAGCGTCGAGGAGGCGAGTGATCGTCAGGTCGGTCATCGAAGTCTCTTCCACAGGGTAATCAACCACGAGGTTAATCAACGTATTGGTTGAACTGTAGTGGTCGTGTCAAGCGGTGAGGCGCGACTCGCGTGTCCAGACCCGTAACTCGCGTGCTTGGAGGCGTAACGCGCCCGGTGCAGTGTGTTCCGCCTCCAAGCACGCGAGTTACGGCTGGAAGCACGCGAGTTACGGCTTGGCGCACGTCGGGAACTCGCCGCGAGTGTCGGTGCCGGTCCGTACGGTCGCACTCATGACTCTGCGCTCAGCACTCTGGCTGCCGATCTTCGACGAACTGGCCGATCCGGTGATCATCGCGCGTCTCGCCGCAGAAGCCGAGGAAGCGGGCTGGCACGGCCTGTTCGTGTGGGACCACGTCCGGTGGCATGAGCCGGTGCGGGCGATCGCCGATCCGTGGATCACCCTCGCCGCCGTCGCGTCCGCCACCGAGAACCTCGCCATCGGTCCGATGGTCACGCCGCTGGCCAGGCGCCGTCCGGTCAAGCTGGCGCGCGAAACGGCCACCCTCGACCAGTTGAGCGGCGGAAGGCTGATCCTCGGCGCGGGGCTCGGCAGTGACCGCTTCGGCGGCGAGTTCTCGAAGACCGGCGACGAAGTGGACGACCGCAAACGCGGCGAGATGCTCGACGAGTCGCTCGAGATCCTCACCGCGACCTGGTCGGGGGAGCCCGTGCGGCACCGCGGTGTGCACTACACGGTCGACGACATCACCTTCCTGCCGCGCCCGGCGCGGCCGATTCCCGTATGGCTGGCGGGCTTCCCCGGGAAGCCGAAGCCGATGCGCAGGGCCGCGCGGTACGACGGGTTCTTCCCGGTGAACCTGCCGCACGCGGACGAGTTCGCCGAGGCGGTCGAGAAGATCACCTCACTGCGCGAAGACGACGAGAAGCCGTATGACTTCGCCATCGGTGTCCCCGCGGGCACGGATCTCGCGCCCTACGAACGGGCGGGCGCGACCTGGTGGATGGCCGAATTTCCCTGGGACGACCTGTCCGTCGACGCGGTGCGCGGCGTGCTGCGGGAGGGTCCGGCTTGACCCAGCCTTTAATAACTCTTTACCAAGTGCGATACTGGACCGGCGAGGGGAGTACTTCCCAAGGGTCTGCCCGGTCAATACGGACACTCCGCTGGTGTCCCCGGGAGACCGCCCCGCAGGGGTGAAGGAGACCTCGAACTTCGAGTTCGAGGAGGCTTCATGCCCGAGTCCGTGGCAACCGTGGGATCGCCGGGGTTGTGGGCGATCAGCATCGCCGTCCTGGTCGCGCTGCTCGTCGTCGATTTCGTGGTGACCCGCCGTCCCCACGAGGTGTCGATGCGGGAGGCCGTCGGCTGGTCGGTCTTCTACATCGCGCTCCCGGTCGTGTTCGGGCTCTGGCTGTGGCTCGAGTTCGGTAGCGGCCAGGCACTGGAGTTCATGACGGGTTTCGTCGTCGAAAAGTCCCTGTCGGTCGACAACCTGTTCGTCTTCATGCTGCTGCTCGCCGCCTTCGCGGTCCCCGCGGCCGTGCAGCAACGCGTGCTGCTGTACGGCATCGTGGGCGCGCTGGTGCTTCGCGGCGTGTTCATCGCGGCCGGTGCCGCGATGCTGTCGGCGGGCACCTGGGCGTTCCTCGTGTTCGGCGTGATCCTGTTCGTCTCGGCGGTCAAGATCCTGCGCGAGGCCATGTCCGGCGGCAAGGACGAGCTGGATCTTTCGCAGCTGCGGTCGGTCCGGCTGCTGCGACGGCTGATGCCGGTCACCGACGACTATCACGGCACCCGGCTCACCGTGCGTGAACACGGGCGCCGCGCGCTCACCCCGCTGGCGGTCGTGGTCGTCGCGGTGTTCGCCACCGATGTGGTGTTCGCGGTCGATTCGGTGCCCGCGGTCTACGGCATCACCGAAGACCCGTACCTCGTGTTCGCCACCAACGCCTTCGCGCTGATGGGCTTGCGTGCCTTGTACTTCGTGCTCCACTCGGCGCTGGCGAAGCTGGTCCACCTGAACCACGGCCTCGCCATCATCCTCGCCTTCATCGGGGTGAAGCTGGTCCTGCACTGGGCACACGGGATCTGGCCGTCGGTTCCGCAGGTCCCCACACCGGCGTCGCTGGGCGTGATCATCGCCGTCCTGGTCACGGTTTCGTTCACCAGTCTGTACGCGCGCCGCCGCGACGCCGCCAGGACGGCACAGGAGTGAGCGATGATCACCGCACTCGTCGTCGGTTTCCTGGTCGACCTGGCGATCGCCGCCCTCTTCCTCGCCGCGGTGTTCCTGGTCTTCGCGGCGATGCGGCCACCTCGGTGACCTCAGGGGAAGCGGATCAAGGTGATGCCGGCCAGCACGAAGAACACGAGCACCACCAGGGTGCCGCTGTGCCCGCCTGACGAACTGGTCACCACCTGCTCGACGGCGCCGGTCAGCCGCACGCCGCAGTCGGCGACGACGGTATGCCTGCCCGCCTCGATCCGGGTGAACTCGACGGCCGCGGTGAAGGCGCCGGTGGCGTCGGCATAGGCGCCGCCGACGCGCTCGCCGTCCGACGTCAGCGTGACCCGCTCGCCAGGCGTGCACCCCTTGCCGGTCGCGGACAGTGCGTCGCCGGGTTTCACGGTCGGCCGATCGAGGATCAGGTCATCGGGGCCCGGCGGCGTGCTGCTGGACGAGGGGACGTCCGTCGCCGGCGGGGGAGTGTCCGTTGTGGATGGTGGTTTCGTCGTGGGCGGCGGCGTCGTGGTGACCCGGGTGGACGGGGTGGTGGTCGTTCCGGGTCTGGTCGTGGTGGTCACCGGGACGGTCGGCTTCGTCGTCGGGGGCACCTTCGTCGTCGGTGGCGCCGTCGTCACGGTCCCGGTCACCCGGAAGGTCGCGTTTCCGGTCAACGGCTGACCGGTCCGCGCGTTCGTGCAGGTGCCCGTGACCGTGTGGCCGCCGGGTGACGCGTTCTCCGGAACCGTCGCCCCGGTCTGTCCACTGGGGGCGCTGACCGACGTAATGGCCGTTCCTTCCCAGGTGAAAGAAATCGGGCCTTTGCACGGAGAGAAATTCCAGGAAATGGTGAACGAACTCCCGGCGGGACCGCTCGAAGGTTTCAAACCAACCGTGGACTGATAAGGGGACTGCTGTGCGTTTCCCGCTCCCACGTGGGAAAGCAGGAACAACAACCCGGTCACGGTGCCGAATATCAGGCGAACCACGATACGCATTGGGACGTCCCTCTCCGGTAAGTACTCGCTGTAGCATTCCGGACCAGTCGGATAAGGAAAACAGGGGATGCGCAAAATGGGACGTGTCATCGCGGCAGGGGTTGCGTTGGGTCTGTGCGCGGTCCTCCTCGGCTCGCCACCGGCCGTCGCGGACAGTGGCGGACTCGACCTGGCGGTCACCTTCGACGACCGGCCGATCACCAACGCCACGGTCGTGATCGATCCGGCGAAGCAACTGGAACTCACCGTCACGGCGACCAACAGCGGCGGTACCGCCGTCAAGGTCCGTAGCGTGCGGGTGTCCGGAGTGGCGCTCGCCCTGACCTTCTTCGCCTACGACACCACGGCGCCGTTCGAAGTACCCGCGCACAGTCGCGTCACCAGGACCTTCGTACTGGACATGGCGGACCTGTCCGGTCAGGCGATCGGACTGCTCCCGTCGACGGTCGAGCTGCTGGACGGCCGGCGCGGCACCCTCGGAGAGGCGACCACGGTCGCCGACATCCGCGGATCCTTCTGGTCCGTCTACGGCGCTTTCGGGCTCACGATGCTCGTGCTCACCGTGCTGGCGTGGCTGACGGCCCTGCTCGCGCTCGCCCGCCATCGCCTCCCTGCCAACCGGTGGCGTCGCGGCCTGCGTTTCCTGCCCGCCGGCTTCGGCACCGGCCTCGTCGCGGTCGTCTCGCTGTCGGTCCTGCGGCTCGTCCCGCCGGAGCCCGCGATCGAGATCCCGGTGGTGCTCGGCGCCGCCGTCATCGCGTTCCTGCTCGGCTACCTGACCCCGCATCCCGCGCCGGGGCCCGCCGGCGACGAGACGGTCCGCTTTCCCGACTCCACCAAGGAATTCAACCGATGAGCGCACCCGCCGAGGTCGTCGCCGCGCTGCCGCAGTACGAGATCGGGCCCGCGATCGGCCAGGGCGGGATGGGGGTCGTCTTCGCCGGCGTCCACCGTTCGCTGCGCCGCGACGTCGCCATCAAACAGCTGCCGTGGGACGTGCTGAACCACGCCGCCAGCAGTGAGCTCTTCGACCGCGAAGCGCGTGTGCTGGCCAGCCTCGACCATCCGCACATCGTGCCCGTGTACGACTACGTCCGCACCGGCCGCGAGCATCTGATGGTGATGGAACGCCTCGACGGCGGCACCGTGTACAGCCGCTTCCGCAGCGGGGAGGTCGGCGGGGAGCAGGCCTGCGCGATCGGATTGGCGATGCTCGCCGGGCTCCACGCGGCGCACGAAGCGGGCGTGCTGCATCTCGACGTCAAGCCGAAGAACCTGCTCTTCACCACACAAGGCGTGATGAAGGTGGCCGACTTCGGCATCGCGAAGGTGATCAGCGAGGGCGCCACCCTCGTCACGCACGGCGGCGAGGTCCTCGGCACACCTGCCTACATCGCGCCCGAGCAGGCGATGGGCAACGCGCTGAGCCCGGCGGCCGACGTCTACTCGGCGGGCACGGTGCTCTACGAACTGCTGTCCGGGAAGCTGCCGTTCGACAACACTCGCGGCGCGATCAGCATGATGCGCCAGCACATGTTCACCGATCCGCGCCCGATCGACGGCGTGCCGTCGCCGATCGCCGGGGTCGTCATGCGCAGCATCTCGCGTGAGCTCGACTCCCGGTACCGCGACGCGGAGACCTTCGCGGCCGACCTCGCCTCGGCCGCCACCGCCGTGTACGGACCGGGCTGGCTGGAACGCTCCCGGGTGCCGGTGCGGCACCTCACCCCACGGGTGATCTCCGCGTTCGGCACGCCGATCCCGGCCGGAGACGGCCCGACGAGACCGGTGCACCGCCCCGCACCGGATCCGACGCTGTCGGCGACCCGCGCGAGCTTCGAGCCCGAGTCCCGGTCCGGCGCGGTGCTCTGGTTCCGAGTGACCGCGGCGGCCGCCGCGATCGCGCTCGTGGTGCTCACCCTGCTCACGCCGGAACGGCTGCCGCACGCGGCCACGACACTGAAGATCGACGGTGTCGCCGCCTCGTCGGCGCCCGTGGATCTCAGCAAGACTTTCGCCGTGACGGGGGCGGGGCGCCCGGAACAGGTGACCCTCGACCTTTCGGCCGCCGGGATCCCGCTCGGTTCCGCGTCGGCGGTGCCGAAACCCGACGGCGAGGGTTTCCGTGCCGATCTCGCTTTTCCCGGGCTCACCCGCTGGCTCGCCGGCGGAGCCGCGACCGCGACCTTGACGGCCGACGGCGTCCCGAGGACTTTCACCGTCGTCACGCGGCAGCATCCGCTCGCGAGCGCGCTCGGCGCGGGCAGCCTGATCCTCGCCCTGTTCGCCTTGGCGTACCTGGAATCCGGGCTGCGGACCATCCGGAACGGTCACCGGTGGCGGGGCGCGCTCGTCGGCGGTCCGGTGCTGGGTCTGCTTTTCGGCGCGACGGCGTGGTTGTGCGTCTCGGTGCTGCGAGTGCACGAGCCCGCGGTGCTGTTCGGCGTCGGCTGTTCGATCGCGGGTGCCGTGGCGGCCGGTTTCGTGGTCGCGGCCGCCCGCGCCCGCCGCATGCGCTGACCCCGGGGGCCGGCTCACGACTTGCGGTGCTTGCCTTCGTCGTCGGTGACCTCGAACTGTTCCTTGCGTACCTTGCCGGACACCGTCTGGTCCTCGGTGACGGTCTCGGTCTTGAGCCTCGCCCGTTCCACCGCGACGGTTTCCTTGTTCACCACCGGTTTCTCGGCGTGGAGCACGACTTCCTGCTCGTCCTCGGCTATCTCGGCGCGCTCGCCGCCCGGCTTCGTGATCGGTTCCCGTTCGATGCGCACCTCCTCGTGGCTGACCGGAACGGTGACCTGCTGTTCCTCGGTGACGACGTACTTGCGCAGCCGGACATGGCCGGTCTCGACCTGCTCGGTGCCGACGTTCAGCCGCTCCTCGGACCGTGTCATGGTCGGTTCGGCGTCCGGGTGCTTCCTGCCGGTGTCCAGACCGGCCTGGGTCCGGCCGGCGTCGCCCCGGCCCTGCGCCCGGTCGTCCATCCGGCCGTCCGGTGAGGTCCGCGGCATCGGCAGCCCGTAGTGCTTGTACAGCTGCGCGCTTTCCTCCGCGGACAAGTGGCCGTCGGCCTCGATGCGGGGTGCGTCGGTGACCGCGTCCTTGTCGACGCGGACGTGGACGCCGTCCTGGTCCGCGTGCGCTCCGGACAGCGGGACGAAACTCTCCTTGGTGCCGAACAGGCCCGTCTTGACGGTGATCCATTCCGGCTGGCGCGTCGCGTCGGCGAGGTAGACGTTGCCCACCTTGCCGAGCTTGTTGCCGGTCGGGTCGACCACGGCACTGTCGATGAGCTCCTGCGGCTGCATGGTCTTCGCCATCGGTCCCGCTCCTCTCGGAAGTTGCCTGCTGAGAAGCCCACCGTCGAACGGGCCGGTGATCATGGCAACCGTCGTGGTGCCCCTGTGGGTGACCCCGGAAAGTGGTGGTTTGAAGCCCCGATCACGGGCTAGGAGCGACGTGTCTTCGCGAGTGAAGGGGGGTCTCCGTGGGGTGACACGTAGTCGCGGGGGATGGCGCGAACGTGTGGTTCCGAAATTCGGATGCGGGGTTCCGAAGGTGTGACCTACGCTCGTGAACGTGATGCAGCAACTGCTGTTCCTCTGAGGAACGACGCCTCCACCGGTGCCGCGAGCCGCGGTACCGGAGTTCGTTCTTCCCGCTCATCACTTTCACCGGAGGCAGTTCCTTCATGTCATCCCCTCTTTCGCCCGCGCCTGTGCGCGCGGCGCACGTCCGCCTGTCCGGCGTCCACCTCTCCTTCGGGGGACGGCCCGTCCTGTCCGGGGTCGACCTCGTCGCCGCCGCCGGCGAGCGTGTCGCCATCGTCGGGGAGAACGGTCGCGGCAAGACCACACTTCTCCGGGTACTCGCCGGTGACCTGGCCGCCGACCGCGGCGAGGTGCACCGATCCGGTTCGGCGGGCGTCGCCGACCAGCAGATCCCGCTCGGGGCGACCGACACCGTCGGCGCGTTGATCGACCTCGAACTGGCCGCCGTCCGCGGCGCGCTGGCCCGGCTCGAGGCTGCCACCGAGGCGCTCAGCGACGGACGTTCCGGAGCCGAAGACGCGTTCGCCGCCGCGCTCGAAGAAGCCGAGGCCCTCGACGCGTGGGACGCCGACAGGCGTGTCGAAGTGTCCTTGGCTGCCCTGAACGCCGTCGACGATCGCGACCGTCCACTCGGGACACTGTCGGTCGGGCAGCGGCACCGGGTCCGGCTGGCCTGCCTGCTCGGCGCCGGGCACCAGGTCCTGCTGCTCGACGAGCCGACCAACCATCTCGACGCGGCGGGGCTCGACCATCTCACCGAGCGGTTGCGCGCGCATCCGGGCGTGGTCGTCCTGGTCAGCCATGACCGGGCCCTGCTCGCGGACGTCGCCACCACGGTGATCGACCTCGATCCGTCGAGCGACGGACGGCCACGCGTCTACGGCGGCGGATACGCGGCCTATGTCGAGGCCCGGCGAGCCGAACGCGCCCGCTGGGAGTCGGCGCACGCCGAGCAGATCGCCGAGCGGCAACGGCTGGCCGACGACCTGTCCGCGGCGCGGAACCGGTTGCGCGACAACTGGCGGCCGCCCAAGGGCACCGGCAGGCACGTCCGTGCCACTCGCGCCCCCGGGCTGGTCCGCGCGGTCCACCGGCGGCAGGAAGAACTGGCCGAGCACGTGGTCGCCGTTCCGCCGCCACCCGCCCGGTTCGCCATGCCCGAGCTGCCGGCGCACGGAGGCGCGACGCTCCTCCGCGCCGCCGGGGTGACGGTGGCCGGACGGCTCGCGCGTCCGGTCGATCTGGCGCTGGAAAGTGGCGACCGGCTGGTCGTCACCGGCCGCAACGGCGCGGGTAAATCGACGCTCCTGGCCGTGCTGGCCGGGGAGCTGGAGCCCGGGACCGGCACGGTCACGCGTTCGCGGTCCGCGCGGATCGGCAGGCTGGGCCAGGAATCCGAGCTGCCGGGCAGGCGGACGGCGATGGAGTTGTACGACGAACAGCTCGCCAGGGCCGGGATCCCCGGGCCGGGGCTGGGCGAGCTGGGCCTGCTCGCCGGCTACGACCGGCACCGGCCGGTGGCCGAACTGTCGGTCGGCGCCCGGCGTCGGCTGGACCTGGCACTGATGCTGGCCCGCCGTCCGCACGTCGTGCTGCTGGACGAGCCGACCAACCACCTCTCCGCCGCACTCGTCGACGAGCTGACCGCCGCGCTCGAAACGACCCCGGCCGCGGTGGTGATCGCCACGCACGACCGGCAGTTGTCACGCGACACGGCGTCCTGGCCGAGGCTCGCGTTGTGACCGGTCAACCGCGGTGGGCGAGGGTGTAGCGCACGGTCTGCGCCAGCACCATACTCCCGTCGTGCTCGCGGAGCGGTTCGAGCTCCGCGAGCACGGCCTGGCGCACGGCGTCGAGGTGGTCTTCCGGGATCAGCTCCCAGAACATCCGCTGGCCGTGCGACCACGACCAGGTGATCCAGTGCCCGGGGTCGGCGAACTTCACCGGATAGACGCGTTCCACGGACGTGACACCGGTGAAACCCGCCGACGCCACGGCCTGGCCGAATCCTTCGATGGTGGCGAACAGTCCCGCCCTGACGGCCAGTGTCCAGGCCAGCTCCGGCGGAACGAACGGTTTGAACACCTCGCGCACGCCCGCCCACCGGGGATCGTCGGCGCCGAACGTGGTGACACCCAGCCGGCCGCCGGGTGCGAGGAGGCGATGCCAAGACCGCAGGCCGTCGACCGGATCAGGCAGGAAGAACACCACGAACGACGCGAGGACGGCATCGAAGGCGGCGTCGTCCAGCGTCGGTTCTTGGGCGTCCATAAGGGAAACCGAGGCGTTGGCACCACGTGCCTCGATATCCTTCGCGGTGCGCTCGACCATTTCCGCGGAAAGGTCGATCCCCAGCACCGATCCTTCCGGGCCGACCTGCTCGGCCGCGGGGAACAGCACCGCGCCCCGTCCGCAGCCGACATCCAGCACGCGCTCACCGGGAACGAGCCCGACCCGGTCGAGCAGTTCCGCGGCGAACGCGCCGAAGAAGTCGACGCCGAGCGCGTCGTAGGTCTCCGCCGTCCGATCGAACAGCCGCGCCATCGCCTGCCGGGTGTAAGCGCTCATGCCCAGGACGATGGCCCCGCGAAAACGGTGTTGTCAAACGGATGCTCAGGATTTATCAGTCTCGTGAGTGGTAAGGACGGTTCTAACCGTCCTTACCACTCACGAGGCCGAGCACCCGCTGTTCGCCGCTGTAGAGGTTCATGCTGTCGCCACGCAGGAAACCGATGAGGGTCATGCCGTTCTCGTCGGCCAGTTCCGCGGCCAGCGACGACGGCGCGGAAACCGCCGCCAGCAGGCCGATCCCGGCCATGGCGGCCTTCTGCACCAGTTCGAACGAGGCGCGGCCGGAGACCAGCAGTCCGACGTCCGACGCGGGGATCCGGCCCTCCTGCAGCGCCCAGCCGAGGACCTTGTCGACGGCGTTGTGCCTGCCGACGTCCTCGCGGACGACGGCGAGGTTCCCGTCGCCGTCGAACAGGGCGGCCGCGTGCAGCCCGCCGGTGCTGGAGAAGACCTTCTGGTGTGCGCGAAGCGTGTCCGGGAGTTTCGACAGCGCTCCGGTGCTCACCGCGAACTCGGACTTCTCCGGCGAAAACCGGCTCTTCAGCTTCACCGCGTCGAGCGCGGCCTTGCCGCAGACGCCGCACGAGGACGTGGTGTAGAAGTTCCGCTCGACGCCCGTCTCCGGCGGAGCCACCCCATCGGCCAGCGCGATGTCCAGGACGTTGTAGGTGTTGCGGCCCTGGTCGTCGACGCCGTCGCAGTACCGCGCGACCGCGACGTCCTCGCGCGAGGTGAGCACGCCCTCCGACAGCAGGAACCCGTGCGCCAGTTCCACGTCGTTGCCGGGTGTCCGCATGGTGACCGCGAGTGCCTTGCCGCAGACGCGGATCTCCAGCGGTTCTTCGGCCGCGAGCGCGTCGGGCCGCCGTACGTCCTTCGCCGCGGAGATCTTCCGCACCGGACGCCGCACCGTCACCCTGCCCACTTGTCCACCCTTCTGACCGATTGTTCGACACTTGAGTACTGCAACGTCGGGAATTAAGTAATACATTCCCAGTGCACATCCTCAGAGTACGGAGGCGCCGGATGGCTGTCGGCTTCCTGGACCGTTCCCGCATCGTCGCATCGCCGGGCTGGAGCCGCTGGCTGGTGCCGCCCGCCGCGCTGGCCGTCCACTTGTCGATCGGGCAGGCGTACGCGTGGAGCGTCTTCAAACCGCCGCTGGAGAAGACCCTCGGGCTCAGCGGCACGGAAAGCGCGCTGCCGTTCCAGCTCGGCATCGTGATGCTCGGGCTGTCGGCCGCGTTCGGCGGGACGCTGGTCGAACGCAACGGGCCGCGCTGGGCGATGTTCGTCTCGATGGTCTGTTTCAGCTCGGGCTTCCTGCTTTCCGCGCTCGGCGTGGCGACGTCGCAGTACTGGCTCGTCGTCCTCGGCTGGGGCGGGATCGGCGGCATCGGGCTCGGCATCGGCTACATCTCGCCGGTGTCGACGCTGATCAAATGGTTCCCGGACCGGCCGGGGATGGCGACCGGGATCGCGATCATGGGCTTCGGCGGTGGTGCGCTGATCGCCTCCCCGTGGTCCTCGCAGATGCTGGGCGCGGCGCCGTGGTCGGTCGGAACCGTCGCGACGGCCTTCCTCGTGCACGGCCTGGTCTACGCGGTCTTCATGACCCTCGGCATCCTGCTGGTCCGGGTTCCCGCCGACGGCTGGAAGCCGTCCGGCTGGGAACCGAAGACCGACCACGGCAACGCGATGATCACCACCGCGAACGTGTCGGCGCGCAACGCCCTCAGGACGCCGCAGTTCTGGCTGCTCTGGGTGGTCCTGTGCTTCAACGTGACCGCGGGCATCGGCATCCTGGAGAAGGCGTCGCCGATGATCGCGGACTTCTTCCGCGAGACCTCGACACCGGTCGGCACCGCCGCCGCGGCCGGGTTCGTCGCGTTGCTCTCGCTGACCAACATGCTCGGCCGGTTCGTCTGGTCGTCCACTTCGGATCTGGTGGGGCGCAAGAACATCTACCGGCTCTACCTCGGTGCCGGCGCGCTGCTGTACCTGGTGATCGCGCTGACCACCAACGCGTCGAAGCTCGTGTTCGTCCTGTGCGCCATGCTGATCCTGTCGTTCTACGGCGGCGGCTTCGCGACCGTGCCCGCGTACCTGAAGGACCTCTTCGGCACCTACCAGGTGGGCGCGATCCACGGCAGGCTGCTGACCGCGTGGTCGATGGCGGGGGTGCTCGGGCCGCTCATCGTCAACGCCATCTCCGACAGCCAGAAGGCGGCGGGCAAGGTCGGCCCCGACCTCTACACGACGTCGCTGTTCATCATGATCGGCCTGCTGATCGTCGGCTTCGTGGCCAACGAACTGGTGCGCCCGGTCAAGGCGAAGTACCACGAGCCGGCGTCGTCCGGCGAGCCCGCGAGGAGTGAGGCCCGATGACCGGACAGGCCCCCGAACGCCGCCGCACCGGACTGATGGTCTTCGCCTGGCTGTGGGTCGCGGTTCCGTTCGCCTACGGCGTCTACGAACTGTTCCGGAAGGTCGTCCAGCTCTTCGGCGGCTAAGGTCTGCTCGTGGGAGTTCTGGTGACCGGGGCGTCGCGCGGTATCGGCCGGGCGATCGCGCGGGCCTTCGCGGAAAAGGGCGACCGAGTCGCCGTCCACTACGCCTCGAAGCGGGAGGACGCCGAGCGGACCCTCGGCGAGCTGCGCGGTTCCGGCCACGGGCTCGTCCAGGGCGACCTCTCGGATCCCGAAGTGGCGCAGCGGGTCGCCGACGAGGCGGAGGCGCTGGTGGACGGTGTCGATGTCCTGGTGAACAACGCCGCCTTCGCGCCGTCCGCGGCGGTCGCCCATTCCCTCGCGGAAGTGTCCTATGAGGACTGGCAGCGGGCCTGGCGGCGGATGCTCGACGTCAACGTGCTCGGCACCGCGAACGTGACCTACTGCGTGACCCGGCACATGATCGATCGCGCGGTGGCAGGCAGGGTGGTCAACATCGGCTCGCGGGGCGCCTTCAAGGGCGAGCCCGAGTTCCCGGCGTACGGCGCGAGCAAGGCCGCGCTGCACTCGCTCGGGCAGTCGCTCGCCGTCGCCCTCGCCCCGCATGGGATCGCGGTGACCTCGGTCGCGCCCGGTTTCACCGCGACGGACCGGGTCGCGGCGAAGGTCGAAGGCGCGCGCGGTGAGAGCCCGTTCGGCCGGGTCGGCATGCCGGAGGAGGTCGCGGCGGCGGTGGTCTATCTCGCTTCCGCCGAGGCCACGTGGGCGTCCGGCGCGATCCTCGACCTGAACGGCGCGTCGCATCTGCGGATGTGAACTGGATCACCCATGCAGCACTGACGGCCTCCCGCGCGTCCAAGGAACGTGCACAAGCTGGGGAAGGTCCTGGTCGCCGCGCTGGCGGTGACGGTGTTCGGGGGGACCGCGTACGGATACTCGACCATGAAGTCGCTGGACGGCGTGACCCGCGAAGACGTGATCGAAGCGCCGGACCCGGGGGAACAGCCCGCCGACGGTTCGCTGGACATCCTGCTGGTCGGGCGCGATTCGCGGACCGACGAGCACGGCAACCCGCTGTCCCCGGAGATGCTGCGTGAACTGCGCGTGGGTGCGAACGGCGACGACCTGACCGACACGCTCATCGTGCTCCGCATCCCCAATGGCCAGAAGGCGGTGAAGGCCTTCTCCATCCCGCGCGACTCTTGGGTCGCGGAGCCGGGGACGAAGGACAAGACCAAGATCAACGGGATCTTCGGTCACGCCAAGTTCGCCTCGGCGAGTGCGCAGCGCGAGGCGGGCAAGACCGACAAGGCGGAGATCGACAAGGTGGCGATCACGGCCGCGCGGAAGGCGACCTTGAAGGCGGTCGAGGACCTCACCGGCGTCAAGATCGATCACTTCGCCGAGGTCAACCTGCAGAGTTTCTACGACATCAGCAAGGCCGTCGGCGGCGTCGAGGTGTGCCTGAAGCGGGACACGAAGGACATCAAGTCCGGTGCGAACTTCAAGGCGGGCAAGCAGACGATCCAGGGCGCCGACGCGCTCGCCTTCGTCCGCCAGCGCGAGGATCTGCCCCGCAGCGACCTCGACCGCGTCCGCCGTCAGCAGGTGTTCCTCGCCGGGCTGGCGAAGCAGGTGCTCTCCGCCGGGACGCTCGCCAACCCGGCCCGTCTCTCCGAACTGATCGACGCGGTGAAACGTTCGGTCGTGCTCGACGGCTCGTGGGACCTGCTCGACTTCGTCCGGCAGATGCGAGGCGTCACCGGCGGCGGCATCGCCTTCGACACGATCCCCGTGGTCAACCCCGACTACCGCTACAACCCCAGGCAACCGACCGCGACCGCCGTGCAGGTGGACCCCGCCCAGGTGCGGGCCTTCGCCGCGTCCCTGATCGGTGCCCAGCCCACGACGCCGCAGGCGCCCGCCGGCCCCAAGGTCGACGTCGTCAACGCGAGCGGCAAGGACGGCCTGGCCGCTCGCGTCTCGGATCTCCTGGCGGAGAAGGGATTCGGCAAGGGCGAGGCGACGGCCGACACCGGACGACGGACCTCCGTCGTCCGGTTCAGCGACGCGTCCGGGCCCGCCACGGAGATCGCGAAGCTGCTCGGCGGGCTGGAAACCCAGAAGGCCGATTCCGTTCCGGAGGGCCATGTCCAGGTCGTCCTCGGCCAGGTCTACAAGGGACCGGGCGTGTCTTCGGGTGGCGGGGCGGCCGGGGTCCGGACCGAAGAGCCCATCACCTCCGACGACACCGGGTGCATCAACTGAGCGAGCCGGTGCTGAAGGGGACTTTCCCCTCGTCTCACGCGGTGAAGGGCGCTTTCCCCGCATCGCATGCGGGGAAAGTCCCCTTCAGCACCGCTCAGGCGACCGGCTCCAGCCGCACCACGATCGCCTTCGACACCGGGGTGTTCGACTTGTCCGCCACCGAATCCAGCGGCACCAACGCGTTCGCCTCGGGGAAGTACGCCGCCGCGCAGCCCTTCGCCGTCGGATAGGAGACCACCCGGAACCGCGGGGCCCGGCGGTCGCCGTCCCGCCATTCCGAGACCAGGTCGACCATCGCGCCGTCGGCGAGCCCGAGCGAGACCAGGTCCTCGGGGTTCACGAGCACCACGCGCCGCGCGTCCTCGATGCCGCGGTAACGGTCGGAAAGGCCGTAGATGGTGGTGTTGTACTGGTCGTGGCTGCGCATCGTCTGCAGCAGCAGCCTGCCTTCGGGCACCTCGGGGTATTCGAGTTCGGAGACGGTGAAGTTCGCCTTGCCGTTCGCGGTTCCGTTGAACTGCCGGGAATCGCGCGGCGCGTGCGGGAGGACGAACCCGTCGGGCTCGCGCACCCGGGCGTTGTAGTCATGGCAGCCGGGGACGACGCGGGCGATCCGGTCGCGGATGAGGTCGTAGTCGGCGTGGAAGTCTCGCCACGGCACCGCGTGCCCGGCACCGAGCAGGGCTTCCGCGAGATGACAGATGATCGCGACTTCGGAGAGCAGGTACTCACTGGCCGGGGCCAGCCTGCCGCGTGAGGTGTGCACCTGCGACATCGAGTCCTCGACGGTGACGAACTGCTCGCCGCCGGCCTGGACGTCGCGTTCCGTGCGGCCGAGGGTGGGCAAGATCAACGCGGTCTTGCCCGGGACGACATGCGAGCGATTGAGCTTCGTCGACACGTGCGCGGTCAGGGAGCACGACTTGAGCGCCTTCTCGGTCAGCTCCGTGTCCGGGGTGGCGGACGCGAAGTTGCCGCCGACGGCGAAGAAGACCTTGCCCTTGCCGTCCCGCATCGCGCGGATCGCGGCGACGGTGTCGTGGCCGTGCTCCCGCGGCACCTTGATGCCGAACTCGGCGTCGAGACTGTCCATAAAGGACTCCGGCATCTTCTCCCAGATACCCATCGTCCGGTCGCCCTGCACGTTGGAGTGCCCGCGAACCGGGCACAGGCCCGCGCCCGGTTCGCCGATCATGCCGCGCACCAGCGCCAGGTTCGCGATCTCGGAGATCGTCTGCACCGCGTGCTTGTGCTGGGTCAGGCCCATCGCCCAGCAGTAGATGGTCCGCTTCGACGTCGCGATCATCCGCGCCAGCCGCTCGATCTGCTCCCGCGGCAGCCCGGTCGCGGCGCCGACCTCGGTCCAGTCGACCTCCCGCAGATGCTTCGCGTAGTCCTCGAAGCCCTCGGTGGACGACTCGACGAACGCGCGGTCGACGATCGTGCCGGGAGTCTCCGCTTCCCACTTCAGCAGCAGATGACCGATCGCCTGGAACAGCGCGAGGTCGCCGCCGAGCCGGATCTGCGCGAACTCGTCGGCGAGCGGGGTGCCCTTGCCGACCACGCCGCGAACGTTCTGCGGGTTCTTGAACCGCATCAGCCCGGCTTCGGGCAGCGGGTTGACCGCCATGATCTTCGCGCCGTTGCCCTTGGCCTCCTCCAGCGCGGACAGCATGCGCGGATGGTTGGTGCCCGGGTTCTGGCCGACCACCACGATCAGGTCCGCCTTGTGGATGTCGGCGAGCGACACCGAACCCTTGCCGATCCCGGTCGTGGCGGCGAGCGCCGCGCCGGAGGACTCGTGGCACATGTTGGAGCAGTCGGGGAGGTTGTTGGTGCCGTAGGAGCGCACGAGCAGCTGGTAGAGGAACGCGGCCTCGTTGCTGGTGCGGCCGGAGGTGTAGAAGATCGCCTCGTTCGGGTCCTGCAGCGCGCGAAGCTCGTCCGCGACCAGCGTGAACGCGTCGTCCCAGGAGATCGGCTCGTAATGCGTCGCGCCTTCGCGCAGCACGAACGGCTCGGTGATGCGGCCCTGCTGGCCGAGCCAGTAGTCCGTCTTCCCGGCCAGTTCCTGAATGGAGTGCGCGGCGAAGAACTCGCGGCCGACGCGGCGCTTCGTCGCCTCCTCGGCGACGGCCTTCGCACCGTTCTCGCAGAACTCCGCGAGCTTGCGGTGCTCGCCGTCGACCTCGCGCGGCTCCGGCCAGGCGCAACCGGGGCAGTCGAAGCCGTCGCGCTGGTTCAGCAGGCGCAGCGTCTTCACCGTGCGCGCGGCGCCCATCTGTTCCATGCCGCGCATCAGGGAGACTGCGACCCCGGGGATCCCGGCCGCCCAGCTCTTCGGTTTCCCGACCTCGAGCTGTGTCTCGTCAACGTCGTTCGCGGGTGCTTCGCGGGTCATGCCCCCATCGTGCGCCTTGCCGCTCCCGCGCGCGACCGAGGGGTCAGGCGTCGGTGACGAGCCGGGTGATCTGTGATTCGTCCAGCGGGAACCACGGTGTCTCGTTGACGCCGCGCTCCTGCACCGCGTTCACCGTCACCGCGGCCACGACCAGCACGATCAGGCCGACGATCGCGGCGATGCCCGGCCACCGGCTCGTCCCCGGCGCGGAGTAGCCGCCACCGGAGGCCGCGGCCGCCTTGCGCTGCTTGCGGCGCTTCTTCTTGAGCTCCTTCTTCGCACCCAGCCAGGCGTCCAGCTCGGCGTGCTTCTGCCAGTTCGGGTCGACCAGGTCCGGGTGGGTCTCGATCCGCCGGTCCTCTTCGTCCATCTCGTCCTCATTCCCCCATCTCGTCCTCTTCCCCCGTGTCGGCCGGCTACCCGCAGTTACCCGTCGATGGGAGGGGTTTCGTCGGGTCATAGGTGTCCACTTCGTCGACCACGGGCGCTCCGTCGACGGGTTTGCTCTTGTCAGCGTACTGGGGTGCGAGGAGGCCGGCCTTGGACGCGTCGCACGCCATGTTCGAGTGATAGCGCGCGCCTTCGCCGAAGCTGAGCCCGGCGTCGGCTTGGGCGAACGGCGGCGCCTTGCGGATCACGTAGTCCTGTTCGTCGCGGACGAACGGGACGATATCCGACGGCGACCGGGCCTCGCCCGGATGCGCGTCGAAGGCGTACGCGGTCGTGTAGCTCGCGTGAACGACCAGTTCGCCCTTTTCGCCGGGCTTCGCCGTCAGGAAGCCGGTCATGCGCGGGCTCACCTGCAGCAGGCGGTTCGGGCCGATGAGGGTGAGGTACTTGCCCTTTTCGACGGTGAGCGCGCTGGTGAGCGCCGGTTCGAGCCGGACGCGTTCGTTCGGCGCCAGCAAGCGGAGCAGCTCCGAACCGTCCGCGTACTGCAGCGCCCTGGAACCCAGCCGGGCGGCCGCGATGGCCTCCGTCACGGTCCGGTACGCCGCGTCGACCTCCTCGGCGGTGAAATCGCCGACGGCCTGCCCCGGCGGCACGATGACCCCGTCGATGCCTTCGCGCCAGTTCGCGGCGGGGGTGCGGTCATAAGGCCGGTTCAGGTCGACCCCGCCGGACACCGGGACAGCCTTCGGAGGCTGCCCGAAGCCGGGGACGTCGTTGACGCCGCGGCCCTGTACCCGGTGCACGACGACCGCCGCGACTACGAGCGCGATCAGCGCCAGGACGAGGACCGGACCGCCGGACACCCGGAAACCGCGGCGCGACGACTGTTTCCGCCGCTTCTTGAGGTCCTTCTTCGCGCCGAGCCAGGCGTCCACTTCCGCGTGCTCGCGCCAATCCGGATCCATCAGATCCGGATGCGTCTCCAGCCGCCGGTCTTCCAAGAGCCCGCCCCTCCCCAGTGCGTCACGACATCCCCTCATCGGCTGGGAGCGGCGGGCGTTACGGCCGGTGAGGAACTCGTTAGAGGGGGTTCGTAGACTTGTCAACTGTGACCGAGAACGCCCAGCAGCAGCAGACCGACCTTCCGGGTACCTGGAACCCGGCCGACGAAGAAGCCTCGCTCTACCAGCGTTGGGTAGACGCCGGCTATTTCACGGCCGACCCCACGTCGGACAAGCCGCCGTTCACGGTAGTCATCCCGCCCCCGAACGTGACCGGTTCGCTGCACATCGGGCACGCGTTCGAGCACACCCTGATCGACGCCATCACCCGCTACCACCGCATGCTCGGCGACGAGACGCTGTACCTGCCGGGCATGGACCACGCGAGCATCGCGGTCCACGCGCTGGTCGAGAAGCAGCTCCGCGCCGAGGGCACCAGCCGCCGCGAGCTCGGCCGTGAGGCCTTCGTGGAGCGCGTCTGGCAGTGGAAGAACGAGCACGGCGGCAAGATCCTCGCCCAGATGAAGCGCCTCGGCGAGGGCGTGGACTGGACCCGTGAGCGGTTCACCATGGACGACGGCCTGTCCAAGGCCGTCAACACGATCTTCAAGAAGCTCTACGACGACGGCCTGATCTACCGCGCCGAGCGGCTGGTCAACTGGTCGCCGGAGCTGCGGTCGGTGCTGTCCGACGCCGAGGTGAAGCACGAAGAGGTCGAGGGCGAACTCGTCTCGATGCGCTACGGCGACGGCGAGAACGCGATCGTCGTGGCCACCACCCGGATGGAGACGATGCTCGGTGACACCGCCGTCGCGGTCCACCCGGACGACGAGCGCTACACGCACCTCATCGGCACCGAGGTCGAGCTGCCGCTGACCGGGCGCAAGATCCCGATCGTCGCGGACAAGCACGTCGACCCGGAGTTCGGCACCGGCGCGGTCAAGGTGACCCCCGCGCACGACCCGAACGACTTCGAGATCGGCCAGCGGCACGACCTGCCGATGATCACGATCATGGACGAGCAGGGCCGCATCGACGGCACCGGCACCGAGTTCGACGGCATGGACCGCTTCGAAGCCCGTGTCGCGGTGCGGGAGAAGCTGCGCGAGCAGGGCCGCATCGTCGCGGAGAAGCGTCCGTACCTGCACAGCGTCGGGCACTCCGAGCGGTCGAAGGAGCCGATCGAGCCGCGGCTTTCGCTGCAGTGGTTCGTCAAGGTCGGCCCGCTCGCCAAGGCCGCCGGCGACGCGGTGCGCGACGGCCGGGTGAACGTCCACCCGCCGGAGATGGAGAAGCGCTACTTCGACTGGGTCGACAACCTGCACGACTGGTGCATCTCGCGCCAGCTGTGGTGGGGCCACCGCATCCCGGTCTGGTACGGCCCGAACGACGAGGTCGTCTGCGTCGGACCGGACGAGGAGCCGCCTTCGGGTGAGGGCTGGACCCAGGACCCGGACGTCCTCGACACCTGGTTCTCGTCGGGCCTGTGGCCGTTCTCCACTCTCGGCTGGCCGGAGAAGACCCCGGACCTGAACAAGTTCTATCCGACGTCGGTGCTGGTCACCGGCTACGACATCCTGTTCTTCTGGGTCGTCCGGATGATGATGTTCGGCCTCTACGCCACCGGCGAGGCGCCGTTCAAGACCATCGCGCTGCACGGCATGGTCCGCGACCAGTTCGGCAAGAAGATGTCGAAGACCGCGGGCAACGGTGTCGACCCCATCGAATGGATGGACAAGTACGGCACCGACGCGCTGCGCTTCACCCTCACGCGGGGCGCCAACCCGGGCACCGACGTGCCGATCGGCGAGGAGTGGGTCGCGGGCTCCCGGAACTTCACCACGAAGCTCTGGAACGCCACCAAGTTCGCGATGATGAACGGCGCGGACGCGAACGCCCCGCTGCCCCCGGCCACCGAGCTCACCGAGGCCGACCGCTGGATCCTCGGCAGGCTCGGCAACGTCGTCGACGAGGTCACCGGGTACCTGGCGGACTACCAGTTCGCGAAGGCCACCGACACGCTCTACCAGTTCACCTGGACGGAGCTGTGCGACTGGTACCTGGAGCTGTCGAAGGTCCAGGTCTTCCAGGGCGACGAGGCCCGCGTGACGGCGACGCGCGCGGTGCTGGGGCACGTGTTCGACACGGTGCTGAAGCTGCTGCACCCGTTCATCCCGTTCATCACCGAGAAGCTGTGGACGGCGCTGACCGGCCGCGAGTCGCTGGTGGTCGCCCCGTGGCCGGTGGCCGACGCCTCGTACGCCGATCCCTTGGCGGACAAGCGGATCGCGGACGTGCGGAAGCTGGTCACCGAGGTCCGCCGCTTCCGCGCGGACCAGGGCCTCAAGCCCAGCCAGAAGGTGGCCGCGCGGCTGTCCGGCGACGGGTTCGCCGAGATCACCGGGCACGACGAGCCCATCCGCTCGCTGGTCCGGCTCACGCGGCCCGAAGACGGCTTCGCGCCGAGCGCGTCGCTCGAGGTCGGGCTGTCGGCCGGTGTCGTCACCGTCGAACTGGACCTGTCCGGCACGATCGACGTCGCCGCCGAGCGCAAGCGCCTGCAGAAGGACCTCGGCGCGGCGGAGAAGGAACTGGCGCAGGCCGAGGCCAAGCTCGGCAACCAGGCCTTCATCGACAAGGCGCCGGAGCCGGTGATCGGCAAGATCCGGGCCCGCAGGGAGACCGCGGTCGCGGACATCGAGCGCATCAACGCCCGGTTGGCGACGCTGCCCGCCTCCTGACGACTGCAATGAAGGGGCCCTTCATCGCAAATTTTGCGATGAAAGGCCCCTTCATTGCGCGTGGGGTGGCTCAGCGGAGGTGACGGAGGACCACTCCGGCCACCCCCGCCATCCCGGTGCGATACGGGTGGTAAGCCGCCGCGGCGAGCAGCTTCGTGTGCTGCCCGTTGATCCACGCCGCGCCGTTCGGCGCGCAGGCGTCGTGCCCGGTGGACGGACCGAACGTGTCCACGAAGGTCGCCTTGCCGTCGGCCGCGACGGCCTTCTCGATCGCTGAGTTCAACGCCTTCTCGACGTCGTTGAGCCAGGCGTAGTCGCCCTCGGCGAAGGGCAGGATCTTCGGGCAGTAGCCGCGTTCCGGCGCGATCCGCGGGTAGCCGACGACGAGCACGTCGGCGTGCGGCGAGCGGGCGTGGATCCCGGCCAGCACCTTCTCGACGTTCTTGCCGGTGTCGGCGATCTTGGCCTTGATGGTGTCGACACCGCCGACGGTGAACCTGTCCTGGCACGGGGTCCCCGCGGGATCGCTCGCGCGCAGAGTGGGGCAAGTGCCGACCAGCGTGCCGAAGACGCCGTAGTCGTTGCCGCCGATCCCGACCGTGACCAGGTCGGTGCTCGCGCTCAGGGCGCTGAACTGGGGCGGGTTGCTGCCGAGGGTCACGCTCTGCCGCTGTGTCATGTTGGTGGTGTCGGCGCCACCGCAGCTGATGTCGGTGAAGGAGCGGACCCGCAGTGCCGAGGCGAGGATCGACGGATAGTTCTGCGTCGACTTGCCGCAGAAGAGCGGGTCGAGGCGGGGGAGCGGAATGAGCGGTCCGGAGGTGTAGGAATCACCCAGCGCGACGTAATTCCGGTAGGACCGCGTGGCGGCGGTGGCCGCCGTGGTGGAGGCGATCAGCAGGACGACGGTCGAGACGGCCGCGAACAGGACGCGTCTGAAGCGCATGAGGACCCCGATCTCCGGACTGGATGGCCTCTCAAAAATGAACGGGATCCGGCCTGCTCGGCGCCGCCGATCGGGTGGTCGGGCGCCGGTTTCACCCGCTTGGGGTGTCACATCGGGTGATCGTCTTCGGGCCTGCGGTAGACGAGGAGATAGCGGTAGAAGAGCAGGTTCCGGACCTTGCTCCCCGGCAGCAGCCGGGCCGCGTCGCGCCGGATCCGGTTCATCGGCGGGAAGGTCTCCGCGATCGGCGCCGTCGGCAGCGGATCGACCCCGCCGTTCAGCCGGTCGCCCGCGTACACGATCACCCTGGCCACGGCGTTCACCGGGGAGGCCACGAGGGCCCGCGCGTAGTCGGCGAACGTGCTGGGCCTGCCGAGGCCGAGCACGGCCAGCACACCGCCCGGGACCAGCGCGTCACGCAGCTTGGTGACCGTGTCGAACGGCACATGGTGGAGCGACGCGAGGCAGGAGATGAAGTCGTACGCCGCCTCCGGCAGCTTTTCGGCGACCACGTCGGCCTGCCGGTAGGAGATCGTGCCGGGCCCCGGGGAACCGGCGGCACTGGCGAGTTCGATCATCGGGCCGGACCGGTCGATCGCCTCGACGTGCATCCCGGTCGCCGCGAGCCGTCGCGCGAACCGCCCGCCGCCGCAGCCCACGTCCAGCGCCACGCCGGGGCCGGGAGGCAGCTGGTCGAGCAGCAGCGGGTGGTAGTGGTCGTTGTGGTTGAACCCCATGCGTCGAGAGTGCCAGGAAAAGCCGCACGTAGACTCGGCCCGACAGGCAGCAAGGGTAAGAGGAGAGTTCGTGCCGCGAGGTGACGGCCGGGATTCCGAAGATTTCAGGGAATCCCCGGACCTGGCAGATCTGGACAGTTTCGCCGGTGTCGACGAATTGGGGGCACGCGCCCACGATCCGTCCGACGACACCGACCCGGATCTGGACGCACCCGACGCCGCGTACCAGGCGGGCGGCGGTTCACGAGGCGGCATCGGCGGGATCGGGCAGCTGGGGGACAACCTCGCGCTCGGCCCCGTGCCGGACCTCGTCGCCCCGGAGGACGTGGAACTGCACGAACTGGACGACCAGGGCGACGAGTTCGCCCCGTCCGACCCCAACGGGCAGCAGGCGCGCCGTGAACTGCTCGCCGTCGAGGCCGAGCTGAACCAGCGCTGGCCCGAGACGAAGATCGAGCCGTCCCTCGCCCGGATCGCGGCCCTGGTCAACCTGATGGGTGAGCCGCACCGCGGTTACCCGGTGCTGCACGTCGCCGGGACCAACGGCAAGGGCTCGACCACCCGGATGATCGACGCGCTGCTGACCCGCATGGGCCTGCGCGTCGGCCGGTACACGAGCCCGCATCTGCAGTTGGTCACCGAGCGGATCGCGCTCGACGGCGCCCCCATCTCCGCCGCCGCGTACGTCGACCTGTACCGCGACGTCGCGCCGTACGTGAACATGGTGGACAACGCCGGCGGCCAGGACGCGGTGCCGATGAGCAAGTTCGAGGTGCTCACCGGGATGGCGTTCGCGGCCTTCGCCGACGCGCCCGTCGAAGCGGCGGTCATCGAGACCGGCCTCGGCGGCTCCTGGGACGCCACCAACGTCGTGGACGGCGACGTCGCCGTCATCACCCCGATCGGTGTCGACCACGTCGAGTACTTCGGCGGCTCTCCGGCCAAAGCCGCGGTGGAGAAGGCCGGGATCATCAAACCCGGCAGCGTCGCGGTCATCGCCGAGCAGGACCCCGAAGTGCAGAAGATCCTGCTGGAACGCGCCGTCGAGGTCGACGCGAGCGTCGCCCGTGCGGGCAGCGAGTTCGGCGTGCTGGAGCGCGAGGTCGCCGTCGGCGGGCAGATGCTGAAACTGCAGGGCCTCGGCGGGGTGTACGACGAGATCTTCCTGCCGCTGCACGGCGCGCACCAGGCGGCCAACGCCGCGCTCGCGCTGGCCGCAGTCGAAGCGTTCTTCGGCGCGGGCAAGGACAAGCAACTGGTCATCGAGGCCGTCCGCGAGGCCTTCGCCGAGGTCGAGACCCCCGGCAGGCTGGAGCGCGTCCGCGCCGCGCCGACCGTGCTGCTCGACGCCGCCCACAACCCGCACGGTGCCAAGGCACTCGCGACCACCGTCGCCGAGGAGTTCGCCTTCCGCCGTCTCGCGGCCGTGGTCGGCGTGATGGCGGAGAAGGACGCCCGCGGCATCCTGGACGCCCTCGAACCCGTGGTGTCCGAGATCGTCGTCACCAAGAACTCGTCCCCGCGCGCGATGCCGCTCGACGAGCTCAACGACATCGCCATCTCGATCTTCGGCGAAGACCGTGTCGTGGCCGAGCCCAGCCTGGACGCCGCGATCGAGACCGCCATCGGCCTCGTCGAGCAGAGCGACGACCCCGAGGAGCCTCTGGCGGGCGGCGGCGTGCTGGTCACCGGCTCGGTCGTCACCGCGGGCGAGGCCAGGACCCTGTTCGGTAAGGAGCCGGCGTGACCGACGAAACCCCGAAGCCGCCCGCCAAGGACCCGATGAAGTCCTTCCGCGGCGTGATGGCCGGTTCCC
The DNA here is from genome assembly GCF_037997115.1 of Amycolatopsis coloradensis. Lineage (NCBI taxonomy): Bacteria > Bacillati > Actinomycetota > Actinomycetes > Pseudonocardiales > Pseudonocardiaceae > Amycolatopsis > Amycolatopsis coloradensis. Next base: position 809,122 of record NZ_CP150484.1, on the reverse strand, counting down.
TGATCATGGAGGGCATCACCGTCGCGCTCGCGCTGCCGGTGGTGGCGAAACTCGGCGGCGGCGTCGGCTCGCTCACCGGCTGGTCGGTGATCGTCATCGCGGTCGCGCTGATAGTGCTGTGCGGTTTCCTGAAGAAGCCCTGGGCGGTGCCCGCGGTGCTGGTGTTGCAGGTCGCGCTGATCGCCTTCTTCGTCGCGCTGCCCGCCGTGGCGATCCTCGGGGTGATCTTCCTCGGGATCTGGCTGTGGCTGCTGTGGCTGCGGCGGGACGTGGCGCGGCGGATGGCGGCCGGGACCCTGCCCAGCCAGCAGCAGCAACCGCAGTAACGGCGTCGCCGTCCGGAGACGGCCGGTTTTGAAGGAGCGGCTGCCGCGCGAAGGACGTCATTCGGTGACAAGCCGAATAGAGTCGCGGAGACCACCGGAACAGCTACCTTCCGTTCGTTCATCACCAGGTCAACCGCCGTTGGCCCACCGGCCGTGGCCGCCGGATAGAACCGCGCCATGACCGCTTCCCACCACAACCGCCGCACGCTGCTCAAAGCCGGTCTCACCGGCGCCGGAGCCGTCGCGGGCGGCCTGCTCCTCCCCGGAACCGCGACCGCGAATCCCGTCCCGCTGCTCCGCCGCGACCGTCCGGTGCTCACCCACGGTGTCCAGTCCGGCGACGTCACCACCGGTTCCGGCATCGTCTGGTCACGCGCCGACCGGCCTTCGCGGCTGATCGTGGAGGTCTCCAGGGATCCGTCGTTCCGGCACGCGCGCCGCGTGCTCGGCCCGGTGATGAGCCCGGAGACCGGCGGCACCGGCAAGGTCCGCATCGCGGGCCTCCTGCCGGGGACCGAGGTCCACTACCGCGTCACCGCCGAAGACCTCGACGGCCGCACTCGCAGCGAGGCCGTCACCGGCCGCTTCGCCACCGCTCCGGTCGGCCGCTCGGACGTCCGGCTGCTGTGGTCCGGCGACGTCGCCGGGCAGAACTGGGGCATCAACCCCGAACTCGGCGGTATGACGATCTACCGCGCGATGGCCGATCGCCGCCCCGATCTGTTCCTCCACTGTGGAGACACGGTTTACGCCGACGGGCCGCTCACCGAGACCGTCGCGCTGCCCGGCGGGCGTGTGTGGCGCAACATCGTCACCCCGGAGAAGGCGAAGGTCGCCGAGACGCTCGACGAGTACCGCGGCCAGTTCGCCTACAACCTGCTCGACGAGAACCTCAAGCGCTTCACCGCGAACGTGCCCGCCTATGTCCAGTGGGACGACCACGAAGTCGTGAACAACTGGTACCCAGGGGAGATCCTCAACGACCGCCCCGAATACACCGAGAAACGCGTCGACGTGCTCGCCGCCCGCGCGTTCCAGGCGTTCCACGAGTGGCACCCGATCGACCGGCACCAGGCCGTCGACGGCCGCGTCCACCGCAACTTCCGGCACGGCTCGCGTGCCGAGGTCTTCGTGCTGGACATGCGGACCTACAAGGACGCCAACACCTCGGACCAGACCAAACCCGGCCGCGTCCTCGGCGACCGCCAGGCCCGATGGCTCGTCGACGCGCTCGACCGCAGCACCGCCACCTGGAAGATCATCCAGGCCGACCTCCCGATCGGTCTCACCGTCCCGGACGGCAAGGCCATCGAGGGCGTCGCCAACGGCCTGCCCGGCGCCCCCGGCGGCCGCGAGACCGAACTCGCCTGGGTGCTGCGGGAGATCTCGCGACGCCGGGTGCGCAACGTCGTCTGGCTGACCGCCGACGTGCACTACACCGCGGCGCACCACTACTCGCCGGATCGCGCGTCGTTTTCTGACTTCGATCCGTTCTGGGAGTTCGTGTCCGGCCCGCTCAACGCCGGCGCGTTCGGCCCGAACACCCTCGACCCGACCTTCGGGCCGGAAGCGGTGTTCGTGCACGCCCCGCCCGCCGCGAACACCTCGCCCGCAGACGGTTTCCAGCACTTCGGCGAAGTGAACATCGACGGGCGGAGCGGCGTGCTCACGGTCGACCTGAGGGACGCTACGGGCGCTTCGCTGTGGTCGAAGACCCTGCGGCCCCAACGCTGAGCAGTTCCGTCAGGACCGCGATGCTGCGGTCGCCGTGCCCGGCCTCGGCGGCCCGCCGCACGAGGTCGTGCATCGGCGACTGCCAGCCGACGTCGACGCCTTCCTCGGCCAGTTCGAGGTCGGCGGCGGCGCCGGCGTGGAAGATGTCCACCGAGGCCGCGGGATCCGAGTAGTCGCCGCTGTCGATTTCCTTGGCGTACATCGGAAGCACCGAGATGATCATCTCGAACCATTTGGTGGCGTAGGGCAGGAGCGTGGCGGCTTCGAGCCCGCGCGACCGCAGCGCGGCGGCACCCTGGAAGAACCCGACCAGCGCGGGCAGCAGGGTGCCGCCGACGGCCGTTTCGTACAGCGCCGCGAGGTCGGTCTCCTCGCCGAGGTGGACGGTGTCGCCGCCCAGCACCCGCAACGTGTCCAGGTGTTCGTCGAAGACGGTCTTGTCGCCGCCGTAGTACAGCAGCGTGTCCGGCGCTCCGACGGCAGACGGCACGTTCTTGATCGCGCCGTCGAGGTATCGCGCGCCGTGCTCCTTCGCCCATTCGGCCATCCGGCGCGCTCCCGCCGGTGAGCCGCTGTTCAAAGTCACCAAGGCGCGTCCGGTCAGGGAAGCGGGCTCCAAAGCCGCGCGCGTGTCTTCGTAGGTGGTCAGGCAGGCGATGGTCAACTGGCTCGCCCGCACCGCGTCCCCGGCCGTCGCGGCCAGGATCGCTCCGCGCGCGACGAGGTGATCGGCCTTCGAAGCCGTCCTGTTCCACACGGTGGTCGGATGCCCGGCCGCCAGAAAGGCGTCCGCCAGGGCCGAGCCCATCGAGCCGAGGCCCACGACGGTCACCGGCGTCTTCGGCATTTTTCGCTCCAGTCAAAGGAAATCTTCGGGATGACTCCATGCTGGGCGGTCGCGTAAATTCGATCAAGTACCTACTATTTTGCCGGGTACTGACAAAAAGGTATGTGAAGCGATGACCAAGAATCGGACGTTCACCTGCGGCCTCGACGCCGCGATCGCCGTCATGGGCGGCAAATGGAAAGGGCTCATCCTGTTCGCGCTCCAGGACGGTCCGCTGCGCTTCGGGGAGCTGAGGCGCGCGGTGCCCGGCATCAGCGAGCGGGTCCTGATCCTGCAACTGCGCGAGATGGAGACCACCGGACTGCTGCATCGCGAGGTTTACCACCAGGTTCCGCCGAAGGTGGAGTACTCGCTGACCGGATTCGGGGATTCCCTCAACAGCGCTATGGCCGCACTCGGGGAGTGGGGCGAGGAGCACCTCGAACGCATCGAGGCCATTCCCTGGTCCGACGTGAAGTGAGCGGCGAAGCACCCAGTAGGCTCCGGGCGAATAGCACGAATCCCACCCAAGGAGAAATACCGCCGTGACTGAACGCACGCTGGTCCTCGTCAAGCCCGATGGCGTCGCGCGCGGCCTCGTCGGCGAGGTCATCGCTCGCATCGAGCGCAAGGGCCTGAAGCTCGCCGCCCTCGAACTGCGCACCGTCGAGCGGTCGGTCGCCGAGGAGCACTACGCCGAGCACAAGGAGCGCCCGTTCTTCGGCGACCTCCTCGAGTTCATCACCTCGGGCCCGCTGGTCGCGATCGCCGTCGAGGGCCCCCGCGCCATCGCCGCCTTCCGTCAGCTCGCCGGCGGCACCGACCCGGTCGAGAAGGCCACCCCCGGCACTCTGCGCGGCGACTTCGCGCTGGAGACCCAGTACAACCTGGTGCACGGTTCGGACTCCCCGGAGTCGGCCGAGCGCGAGCTCAAGCTCTGGTTCCCCGAGGTCTGACACACTCGTGGACGGCGCGGTATCACCGTGCCGTCCACGAAGCGGGGAGTTTCGATGACACCGGACGAGTACCTGGAGCGCCTGCGGGAGCTCACCACCGGTTTCGCGCACGTGGCGAGCACCGGGGACCACGCCGCGCCCGTGCCGTGCTGCGGCGACTGGCGCCTGCGTGACCTGGTCGTGCACCTCGGCAACGTCCATCGCTGGGCGGCCGGGATCGTGCGCACCGGCGAACTCGGCCCGCAGAGCTTCGAGGACGAACCCGGCATGGACCTCGCCGCCTGGTACCGCGAAAGTGCGGCAGACCTCATCGAGGCACTGCGCGAGGCATCTCCCGAGGACGGCGCCTGGAACTTCACCGCCGCCGCCAAGACCAAGGCCTTCTGGTTCCGCCGCCAGGTCCACGAGACCGCGGTGCACCTGCTCGACGCGCACCGCGCGGCAGGGACCGAATACACCCTGGACCCGTCCCTCGCCGCCGACGGCGTGGACGAGGTCCTCCTCGGCATGCTGCCGAAGGTCAAGCGGTGGCACACCCCGCCGGCGGTCACCGTTCCGTTGCTGCTGAAGACCTCCGACACCGGACACGCCTGGTTGATCACACCGCCGGGCGAAACCGACGTCCCCGGCTCGCGGCGGGCAGACCCCGCCGAAGCGGCGGGCGCCGTCGTCGAAGGGCCCGCGGAAGGGCTGGATCTGCTGCTGTGGCAACGGATCGAGCTCGACGGGGCGGGCCTCGAAATCACCGGTGACGCCACGGCGGCGAAGACCTTCCTCGCCGGGCCGGTCACGCCCTGACCTTCGCGCCCTACGCCGTTCGGTTCTCGTTCACCCCGAGGTCTTCTCCTAGCGGTTCGCGTCCGCTGTGCTGAGCGATGCTGCCTGTCACTCGATCGTGGGGTAATTCGTGAGAAATTCACGCTTGTTGCTGCTCGCTGCCCTGCTGCCCGGATTGTTCGTCGCCGCACCGGCGCACGCCGATCCCTTGGCCGCTCCGCTCGGTCCGGCGCCCGTCGAAGCCGCCCCAGCGGCCTCGTCGGCGAAGGAGGGGCCGTCCGCGTACGCCGTGGCCGCGCCCGACGACGGTCTCGTCACCACCAGCGCGACTTCGCGCGTGGCGCCGGGCCTGAGTCTCACCGAGTTCGACCGGTACGACCCGGCGGGCTGGATCCGCGGCGACACCCTCGCCGTCGATCTCACCAGCAAGACCCTCAAGCCGACGTACCTCAGCCCTGGCACGGTTTCGGCGCGGACACCGCTTTCGCAGCAGGTGTCCAGGGCCGGCGCGGTCGCCGGGGTCAACGGGGACTTCTTCGACATCAACGCTTCCGGCGCGCCCATCGGCGTCGGCATCGACGCCGGGAAACTCCAGACGGCGCCCGCGCGCGGCCACAACCTGACCGCGTCGATCACGGAGGAAGGCAAGGCACGGCTCGCGGAGGTGTTCCTCGACGCGTCGATCACCCTGCCCGACGGCAAGGTCGTGCCCGCGTCGAACTTCAACAGCCCCGTGCTGAGCGGCGCCGCGATCGGCGTCTACACCCCGCTGTGGGGCGCGTCCTCGCGGCGGACCTCGGTCGCGGGCGCCCAGCGCGTCGTCGAGGTCGAGGTCTCCGACGGCGTCGTCACGCAGGTGCGGCCGCAACCCGCCGACGGCCCGATCGCCGCGGGAGCGACGATCCTGCTCGCCCGTGACGGCGGTGTGGACTCGTTGTCCGGCTTGAAGCCCGGTGAGAAGGTGGGCGTCGCGTACGCGCCGAAGAGTGACGCGGGCAAGCTGTCCGTCTCGGTCGGCGGGAACAAGATCCTGCTGCGTGACGGCGCGGTCCAGCCGGTCGACAACGTCGCCATGCACCCGCGGACGGCGGTCGGGTTCTCCGCCGACGGCACGAAGATGTGGCTGGCGACGGTCGACGGCCGCCAGGCGGACAGCCGCGGCATGACCGAACTGGAACTCGCCCGGCACATGAAGTCGCTCGGCGCGGACGACGCCCTCAACCTCGACGGCGGCGGCTCGTCGACCATGCTCGCCCGCGAGGAGGGCGAGAAGGCACCGCTGATCCGCAACTCACCGTCGGACGGCGGGGAACGCCTGGTGCCCAACGGGATCGGTGTCGCGACCACGCCGGGAAGCGGACGCCTGACCGGATTCGCGCCCCGTCCCGCGCAGGACACCGCCGACGCGACGCGTGTGCTTTCCGGGCTGACGCGGAAACTCGCCGCCGGCGGTCACGACGAGACCGGCGCCGCCGTCGACGGCAGTGTCCAGTGGCTCAGTACGAATCCCTTCCGCGGCACCGTGACCGACGGCGTGTTCACCGCGCACGCCGACCGGCTCCGGCCGGACGCGCCCGCGGACGTCGACGTCTACGCGAAACGCGGCGGCGTCAGGGGCAAGACCACGCTGAACGTCCTCGGTTCACCGGCACGCCTTGGCACGAGCACCGAACAGGTCGCGTTGTCCGGCGAAGGCGCGAAGAGCACGTTCAAGGTGTTCGGCTACGACGCCGACGGTTACGGCACGTGGATCGAGCCTGACGACGTCAAACTCGATTACGACCCCGCGGTGGTGAAGATCGAACCGTCCGGCGGCGGGTTCGCGATCACCGCGTTGAAGGCCGCGGGCGCTTCGGCGATCACCGCCACCGCGGGCGGGAAGGTGACGCATCTGGCGGCGTCCGTCGGCACGGAATCCCGGGTGGCTGCGCCGCTGGACGGCCCGGCGGGCTGGACCGCCAGCGTGTTCCCGGCCGTCGTCGGCGCCGCGCTTTCCGAGGCTCCCGGCCGTGACGGCGGACGCGGTCTCGCGCTGGACTACCGGCTGAACGGGACCAACGCCACGCGCGCGGCCTACGTCAACTCGGCGGCGCCGATCGCGTTGCCGCCCGGCACCCAGCGTGTCGGCCTATGGGTCAACGGCGACGCGAAGGGCGCTTGGCTGCGGGCGGAACTCCGTGACGCCGCCAACGTCCCGTCCGTCGTGGACCTGTCGCTGAGCGTCGACTGGACGGGCTGGCGCTACGTGCGCGCGACCATCCCGGCAGGCCTTCCCGACGGGCAGCGGCTGACGAAGTTCTACGCCGTCGAGAACGTCCCTGCCCAGCAGTACGAAGGACGGCTGGTCTTCGACGACCTCACCTTCGAGGTCGCGCCCGCGGCCGCCGTCCCCGCCGATCCGGCGCCGCGTGACCCGGCGCTGATCACCGACGGCGCGGCGACCGGTGGCCTGCGGATCGCCGTGGTCAGCGACGCGCAGTTCACCGCCGACCAGCCCGACGGCCCGCTGGTCGCCCAGGCCCGGCGCGCGCTGCGCGAGGCCGTGGCGGCGAAACCGGATCTCGTGCTGATCAACGGCGACTTCGTCGACCGCGGTACGGCCGCCGATTTCGTGCTGGCGAAGTCGGTCATCGACGAGGAACTCGTCGGCAAGGCGCCGTGGTACTACGTGCCGGGCAACCACGAAGCCGACGGCGGGCACGGGCTCGCGGAGTTCCAGGCGGCGTTCGGGGCGACCCATCGCGTCGCCGACGTCGCCGGGATCCGGCTGGTGCTGATGGATTCCTCGCGCGGTTCGCTGCGCGCGGGCGGGTTCGACCAGATCCGGATGCTGCGCGAGGCGCTGGACGGGGCGAAGCCGGACCGGCGGATCCGCGGCGTGGTCGTCGCGATGCACCATCCGGTCAAGGATCCGAGCCCCGCCGGGAATTCGCAGCTGGCCGACCGCAAGGAGGCCGCCATGCTGACCGGCTGGTTGACCGCCTTCGAACGCGAATCCGGGAAGCAGGCGGCCGCGATCGCTTCGCACGCGGGCGTTTTCAACCTTTCACGGGTCGACGGCGTGCCGTACCTGGTGAACGGCAACTCCGGGAAGTCGCCCGCCGCGGCGCCGGGTGACGGCGGGTTCGTCGGCTGGACGATGGTCCGGTTCGAACCGGGGGACAAGGCGCAGCCGGTGCGGTTCGAGACGCGGCCGAACGTCGACGCGCTGACGCTGTCCGGCCCCTCGTCCCTGGCACGCGGGGAGAAGGCGGACATCCGGGCCGTGGTGACGCAGGGAGCGCGTCAGGTGCCGGTTTCGTACCCGGTCAGCGCGGACTGGAAGGGCGGCTGGGGCACGCATGTCGCCGGCGGGTTCCTGCCCGCGATGCCGTGGGACGTCGCGTCGTTCGATCCCGCGACCGGGGTGCTGGCCGCGCTGAGGCCCGGGACGGCGAGCCTTTCGGTCACCGTCAACGGGGTCACGCGGAGCCTGTCGGTCACCGTCCGCTGAACCACCTCGTGAGTGGTAAGGACGGTTCTAACCGTCCTTACCACTCACGAGGCTCAGGCGGCTTCGTGCGCCTCTTCGACCGTCCCCGGCAGCGCCGGACCCCGCGGCGGGATCGCTTCGGCGTCGGCCGGGTCCACCTTCCGCACCGAACCGTCGGCCGCGGACTGCGCGATCGCGACCATCGAGGCCAGCGCGTCCTGGATCTGCTGCTGCTCCCGCTCCGGGATGAGGCTCAGTTCGATCAGCACGCTGCCGTCGCCGAGCAGCCCGTACCCGTTGCGCGCGATGCCCTGGTACGAACCGCCGGGATACTGCGAGACATGGCCGCCGTTCGCGTCGATCGACCGCCGCACCACGACCGCGATCTGCTTCGCGAAGTCCACATCGGACTGTTTCACGCCCGGATGCGTCGGCCACATCGTGGAAGCCGTGATCTCCTTGCCGCCTTCGTCCCGGTAACGGCCCTGCATGTGGTAGTCGACCATGATGTCCGGCTTGAACGACGCGTTCCGCCGCTGGATCAGGCCCGCTTCGGTGGCCGGATTGTCCTTCGGCGCCACGGCCGGGTCGTGGTAGCGGTTGATGTCGTACCCCTTGCCCTTCTCACCGTATTCGGGAGTGGCGTCCGGCTCGTAGTTGTAGCGCCAGTCGCGCTCGTGCCCGTCGGGGTTGGCGCGCACGACGATGTCGACGGTCACCTTCGCCAGCAGCTTCCGCGCCCACGGGCTGTGTTCGACCCCGACCTTGCGCAGGAACTCGAGCGCGGCGGGGGTGCCGAGCGGCTCGTCGCCGTGCTGCTGGGTGACGTACTGGATCCGCGTCTTGCCGTGGCCGACCCTCGCCGCCCACACCGGTCGGCCCTCGTTGCTGCGGCCGATCCTGTCCACCCGGATCTTGCCGTGGCTGAGCACCGCCAGCTTGTGCAGTTCGAAGGCCAGCTTGGCGGTGGACGGCCGCGGGTCCACAGTGGCCGCGGTGGTCTCGGCCCGCGCGGCGGGCGCCACCAGGAGCCCGGCGCTGACAAAAACGGACAACAGGGCGATTTTGGGCTTGAGGCTCATGGTCGGTGAGTATCGACGAGCGGCCACCGTCCAACAAGGGCTGGATAAACCGGTCGAGTTTTGTCGGTGGCAGGTCCTAGGGTGCCTACCGTGGGTGACTCAGAGCACGAACCGGCGATGGTGCAGGCGAAGGCGTTGGTCAAGCGGTTCGGCGATTTCGAGGCCGTACGGGGGATCGACGTCGAGGTCCGCCCGGGGGAAGCGTTCGGCTTCCTCGGGCCCAACGGCGCGGGCAAGTCCTCCACCATGCGGATGATCGCGAGCGTCTCCCCGCGCACCGACGGCGACCTGCGGGTCCTCGGTATGGATCCGGACGTCGAGGGGCCGAAGATCCGCGCCCGGCTCGGGGTGGTGCCGCAGCAGGACAACCTGGACACCGAGCTCACCGTCCGGCAGAACCTGCAGATCTACGGCCGCTACTTCGGGCTTTCCCGGTCGCACGTGCGGAGCAAGGCCGAGGAGCTGATGGAGTTCGCCCAGCTCACCGACCGGGCGAACGCGGAGGTCGATTCGCTCTCCGGCGGGATGAAGCGGCGGCTGACCATCGCGCGGTCCCTGGTCAACGACCCGGAGCTGCTCCTGCTCGACGAGCCGACGACGGGGCTCGACCCGCAGGCCCGCCATCTGTTGTGGGACAGGCTGTTCCGGCTCAAAGCGGGCGGGACCACGCTCATCATCACCACGCACTACATGGACGAGGCGGAGCAGCTCTGCGACAGGCTGGTCGTGATGGACAACGGCCGGATCGCCGCCGAAGGCTCGCCCGCGGACCTGATCAGCCGGTACTCCACCCGCGAGGTCGTGGAGCTGCGCTTCCCGAACGGCGAGCAGGAGGCGGCCGCGAAGCGGATCGAGGGCCTCGCCGAACGCGTCGAGGTACTGCCGGACCGTGTCCTGCTCTACACGATGACCGGCGAGGCCACCCTCGAGCAGGCGCACGCGCGCGGGCTGCGTCCCCTGTCGAGCCTGGTCCGCCGCAGTTCGCTGGAGGACGTCTTCCTCCGCCTCACCGGCCGGACGCTGGTGGACTGATGACCACCGCGCAGACGAAGGCGTCGACGGGCCGCGTGGTCTCGCGCTGGGCGGGAGCCTGGCTTCGGGTCGAGGGCCATTGGATGTGGTACCGCCGGTATTGGGTGTCCACTTTGTACTCGACGGGCCTGCAACCGGTGCTCTTCCTGGCCGCGATGGGGCTCGGATTCGGTTCACAGGTCCAGGCAGGAGCGGCGACGGGCGGGTTCTCGTACCTGGAGTACGTCGCACCCGCGCTGCTCGTGGCGGGTGCCGCGCAGCTGGCGGTGGGGGAGTCGAGCTACCCGGTGCTTTCGGGGTTCAAGTGGCAGCAGGACTACATCGCCGTCACCGCCACCCCGATCACGCCGGGGCAGGTACTCGGCAGCCAGATCATGTGGGTGAGCCTGCGGCTGACCCTGGCCGGCACGATCTACGCCGTCATCGCGGCGCTCTTCGGATCCTGGACGAGCTTCGGCGTGCTCGCCGTCATCCTGATCGGGACGCTCACCGGTATCGCGTGCGGCACCCCGGTGATGGCGCTGGCCGCGACCACCTACGACGAGGGCACCCGGTTCGGCCTGGTCTTCCGGTTCATCCTGATCCCGATGACGTTGTTCTCCGGCACGTTCTTCCCCATCACCGAACTGCCCGCCCCGCTGATGTGGATCGCCTGGATCTCCCCGCTGTGGCACGGCAACGAGGCGGCGAGGGCGGTCAGTCTCGGCACCGTCGGCCCGCTCGCCACGCTGGGCCACCTCGCCTTCCTGGTCGTGCTGGCCGGGGTGGGCTGGGCGCTGGCGCACAAGTACTTCTACCGACGGCTGGTGGTCTGATGGCGGTCCTCACCGAAGCCCCGCGGCGTGGGGTGCTGCTGCGCATCCTGCCGTCCGCGCTGTACAGCGGCCGGTCGACAGCGGTGTTGGAGCGCACCTTCCTGACGTACTCGCACGCCTGGATGCTGTTCGTGTCCGGCGTCTTCGAGCCGCTGTTCTACTTGATGGCCTTCCAGCTCGGCTTCGGCAAGCTCGTCGGCGAGGTCGCGGGGCCCGGCGGGCAGGCGATGAGCTACGTCGCCTTCGTCGCGCCCGGCCTGCTCGCGGCGTCGGCGATGAACGGCGCGATCCTCGACTCGACGTACAACCTGTTCTTCAAGCTGAAGTACGCCAAGCTGTACGACGCCATGCTCGCCACCCCGATCGGGCCGCTGGACATCGCGCTCGGCGAAGTCGGCTGGTCGGTGCTGCGCGGCGGGATCTACTCGGCGACGTTCCTCGGCGTGATGACCGTGATGGGGCTGCCCGGCTCGTGGTGGGCCCTGCTGATGATCCCGGCGGCGCTGCTGATCGCGATGGCGTTCTCGGCCATCGGCATCGTGCTGGTGACCTTTCTGCGGTCGGTGTCGCAGTTCGACTACATCAACCTCGTGCTGATGCCGCTGTTCCTGTTCTCCACGACGTTCTACCCGCTTTCGGTGTACCCGGCGGGGATCCAGTGGATCGTGCAGATCTTCCCGCTGTACCACGGAATCGAGCTGATGCGCGGGCTCTCGGTGGGCGTCCTGTCGTGGGGCATGATCGGGAACGTGGCGTACCTGGTGGCACTGGCGGCGGTCGGGATCTACGCGTCCTCGAAGCGGTTCGGCAAGCTCCTGCTGCGCTGACCCGTCACCGGGCCGGGTTCGCGCCGGTCCGCCGGGGCGCCACCGCGGCCAGCGCGTCGACCATCCCATGCCCGTAGAAGCCGTTGAATCCCGCGTATCCGGTGCAGTACGCGTCCTGCGAGCCGTCACCGGTCAGGTCGTAGTCGGCGGGACACGCGATCGGGGTGGCCTGGGCGTCCAGCGTCCGCCTCAGCTGGCGGGCGCCGTAGCCGGGATGCTTCGACGCGAGCAGCGCCGCGACACCGGCGACGTGCGGCGCCGCCATCGACGTCCCGCACAGCGGCGCGTATCCGCCGGGAACGGTCGAAAGCACGCATCGCCCGGCCTCACCGCCGGGAGCGGCCACGTCGATCACGCCCAGTCCGTACGAGCTGTAGCCGGCCTTGACCCGCTCCTCGCTCACGGACGACACCGCGACGACGTCACGCAGGCCCGCGGGCAGCGCCTGGCAGCCTTCGGAGTCGGGCCGGGCACCCGAGCGCGGCGACGGCACCAGCTCGGCGGCCTCGTTGGTCGCCGCCGCGATGGTGAGGGTGCCTGCCGAGGTCGCGTACTCGACGGCACGGGCCATGACCTCGTTCACCACGCCCCGTTCGTCGTTGTGGGCGCACGAGAGCGACCACGGGTCGACGAAGTAGCTGCTGTTCGTCACCGCCATGCCCTGTGAGGCGGCCCACATCAGCCCGCAGACGGCGGCTTCGGGGTCGGCGTACCCGCGATCGTCGATCACCTTCACCGAGGCGATCCGGACGCCGGGCGCCACCCCGGTGACGCCTTTGCCGTCGTCGGCCGCGGCGATGATCCCCGCGACGTGGGTGCCGTGCACCGACGTCGTCGCGGCCCAATTGCGGTCGGGTACGCCGGTCAGACAGCCCGCGGACTTCTCGGGGTCGAGGGCGCTCGCCAGTTCGGGATGGGCGGGGTCGACGCCGGAGTCGAGGACGCCGACGACGACGTCCCGGTCGCCCGGCTCGATCACGCGGGCCTTGTCGGCGCCGATCGCGCGCATGTCCCACTGTTCGCCGGTGCGGTCGGCGGAGGGGACCTTCGCCGGATCCGTCGGCTGGAGTTCGGCGCGAGCGGGCGCGGACCTGGCCGGTGACGAGCCGTTGGCCCGCTGCACCGCCAGCCGTTCCGCCTGCGCGCTGAACGCGGCGGCTGGCCGGACCAGTTCGGCGAACGCACGGTCGGCCGAGGTCGCCACGGCCACCGCGATCTGCGGGTAGTAGGTCGTCGTGCTGCCACAGCCGCCGTCGATGGCGGCTCTGGCCTCGGCCTCGGAAGTGCCCTTGTCGAAGGCGACGACGTAACGCAGCGCCCGTCCCTGGGGATGACACGATGGCGCGGCCTCGGCCGTCGCCACAGCGGCGACCGAGCCGCAGAGCACCACCAAGGCGCACACGGCCGCTCGCAGGGACCGCCCCAGCAGGGACACCGGACCTCCCACCGGAGAACATCGGACAACGAGGGCACCGCGGCCTGGGCTGGGCTGGACGTCGGTACCCCCCGAGCGGCACGCTAGCCACCCTCGGCCGGGTCGACAAGCTCTTCCGCGAAGTTCGCTCGGCCGGTGGCCGCGGCGCGCCCGGGAGCCTGCTCTGTGGCACCGAGTACACCGGAGTGGGGCCGGGGTGTGGGATACTCGCGGTGGCCGCTGGCCGACGGGCACACGTGAGAGGTGGCGCTCGCGGTCTCGTGGCCCGGTGGTGTGCTGCACATCCTCCACACGCGTCGCCGCTGTATGCGGCTCGACGACGTGGCGGGCGGCCCGATGTCGCGAACGTGGCCAGCGCTCCGCCGAGCAGACCTTCAGCCGTGCGCGGCGCCCGGACAACCCCGGCGCCGTCGCGGTGCCGGGCAAGGATTCCCGCTGCTGGTGACCACCACGGCGGAACGAACAGAAAGGGGCCCCTGCGCGGCCGCGTCGAGCCGGTGTGAGCCAGCCGACGCGCCCGGGGGCGGAGGAGATATATGTCGAACGCGGACACACCCGCCGTCACCGGCGGGAATACCGCCACACCCATCGCAGGCCAGCTGGGCGAACTGCCTCCCCGGATCCGGGTGCACGCGCTGGCGAAGCTGCTGGGATCCAACAGCCGTGAACTGATGGCCAAGCTCGGTGAGCTCGGCGAAACCGTCCGGAGCGCGCAGTCCAGCGTCACCCGTGAGGTGGCGCACAAGCTCGCCGAAGCCCTCGCCGGTGGAGACGAGCCCGAAACCGCCGAGGCGGTCCCTGCCGCCGAAGCTCCCGTCGCCGAGACCCCGGCGGCTCCCGAGACCAGGCCCGAGGCCGAGCCGGAGCCCGCTTCCCAGGTGGAGGCCCCTTCGCGGCGTGTTCCGCCCGCGCTCGCCGCCCCGGTGACGCCGGAGCCGCCGCAGCCGACGACCAGGCCCGCGAAGGCCGCCGTGCACGTCCCGGTGTTCGCCGCGCCGTCGCCGGTGTTCCTGCCGCCGGAGCCCGTCGCGGCGAAGCCCGTCCGCAAGCCGGAGCCCGCCTTCGCCCCGAGCGAGGAAACCGTCTCCGACGAGGACGAGACGCAGACCGAGCAGGCCGAAGGCCACGGCCCCGACGAGGACGGTGACGACGCCAACGGCCGTCGCCGCCGTCGTCGCGGACGTCGTGGTCGCGGCCGGGGCAAGGGCGGCGACGAGAGTTCGGCCGAGTCCGAGAACGAAGACGAGCAGCCCGAAGCTCCGCGTAACCGTCAGCAGCGCGCGAAGGACAAGGACGCCGAGGCCGAAGAGGCCGGCGCCGAAACCGCCGAAGAGCCGTCCGCCGAGGCCGATTCGGAAACCGAGGGCGATTCGGATGGTGGCAGCAAGCGCCGCCGTCGCCGCCGCCGTCGCAAGGGCGGGGACGACGACAACGCCGAGGCCACCAGCGACGACCCGCCCAACACGGTCGTCCACGTGCGCCAGGCCAAGGCCGCCGAGACCGAGCGTCCCGCCAGGGACGAGGTCCGCAGCGTGCGCGGCTCGACCCGGCTCGAGGCCAAGCGCCAGCGCCGCCGGGACGGCCGCGAGGCGGGCCGTCGTCGTGCGCCGATCCTGTCCGAGGCCGAGTTCCTCGCCCGTCGCGAGTCGGTCGAGCGCACCATGGTCGTCGCCGAGAAGGGCGACTCGACGCAGATCGGCGTGCTCGAGGACGGTGTCCTGTGCGAGCACTTCGTGACCTCGTCGGGCACCGGCTCGATCGTCGGCAACGTGTACCTCGGCCGTGTGCAGAACGTGCTGCCGTCGATGGAGGCCGCCTTCATCGACATCGGCCGCGGCCGCAACGCCGTGCTCTACGCCGGTGAGGTCGACTGGGACGCCGCCGGTCTCGAGGGCAAGGCCCGCAAGATCGAGCAGGCGCTCTCCACCGGCGACTCCGTGCTGGTCCAGGTCACCAAGGACCCGGTCGGGCACAAGGGCGCCCGGCTGACCACGCAGATCTCGCTGCCGGGCCGCTTCCTGGTCTACGTGCCCGCGGGCGGCGCCACCGGCATCTCCCGGAAGCTCCCGGAGAACGAGCGCCGTCGCCTGAAGGACATCCTCAAGCGCATCGTCCCCGAGGACGCCGGTGTGATCATCCGCACCGCGTCCGAAGGCATCAGCGAGGAGGAGCTGGACCGCGACGTCCGTCGCCTCAAGGCGCAATGGGACGTCATCAAGGAGAAGGCCGAAGCAGGCAACGGCGGCAAGAAGAACAGCGCCCCGGTCATGCTCTACGAAGAGCCGGACCTGCTGGTCAAGGTCGTGCGCGATCTGTTCACCGAGGACTTCGCCAAGCTGGAGATCCAGGGCGACAAGGCCTGGGACACCATCTACAACTACGTGCAGCACGTGGCGCCGGACCTGGCGGATCGCGTCAAGCGGTACACGGGCACCGGTTCGGCCTTCGCCGACCACCGGATCGACGAGCAGATCACCAAGGCGCTGGACCGCAAGGTCTGGCTGCCCTCTGGTGGTTACCTCGTCATCGACCGCACCGAAGCGATGACGGTCATCGACGTCAACACCGGCAAGTTCACCGGATCGGGTGGCAACCTCGAAGAGACGGTGACCAGGAACAACCTGGAGTCGGCGGAGGAGATCGTCCGCCAGCTCCGGCTCCGGGACATCGGCGGCATCATCGTCATCGACTTCATCGACATGGTGCTCGAATCCAACCGCGAGCTCGTGCTGCGACGGCTGACCGAATGCCTCGGCCGCGACCGCACGCGTCACCAGGTCGCCGAGGTCACCTCGCTCGGCCTGGTGCAGATGACCCGCAAGAAGATCGGCACCGGGCTGCTCGAAGCGTTCTCGACGCCGTGTGAGCACTGCAAGGGCCGCGGCGTGGTCGTCTCGACCGAGCCGCAGCGCACCGGGGGTGGCGGAAACGGCCACAACCACGGCGGCGGTGGTGGCGGTGGCGGCAAGGAGCAGGGCTCGCGCCGGTCCCGCGGCCGGGGCAAGGGCGAGGATCAGGGCCAGAACGAGCCCGCCGCGGCCAAGACCGAGGCGCCGACGGCGCCGGCTCAGCGCGAGTCGGTGGTTTCGGCGGTCCAGGCCGTGGCCAACGCCACCAAGGCGGCCAAGGGCGAGCACTCGCACGAGGCCACCGAGAACGTCGAGAGCGCCGCGCTCAACGGCCACGCCCCTCAGGCGGCTGAGCGGCCTGCTGAGCCGGTGACGGCGGCTTCGGAGCCCATTGCCGACGCGACCGTCGAACAGGCGGCCGAGGCGGCTTCCGAACCGGTGCGGGAGCCGGTCGCCGAGGCGCCCGCGTCCGAACTCGCCGGTGAGCCGGTGACGACTTCGGACGACGAGGCTCCGGCCGTGCGTGAAGAAGAGATCGCCGTTGTCGCGGAATCCGGCCCGGAGCCCGAAGCACCCGAGATTCCGGTGACTGCTGAGACCGTTGTGACGGAAGAGGTTTCCGCGTCCGAAACCCCGGTGGCCCAGGAGGAGACCGAGCCCGAGGTGGACGTCCCGGCCCCGGCCGTGCGCTCCACGACCCGCCGTCGTCCGCGACGGGCGGCCTCACGACCGGCCGGTCCGCCGGTCAAGGCGTCGGAAAAGAGCTAGTGAACACCTAGGGGCACCCCGGTGTGATCGCACCGGGGAGCCCCACGTAACCTAAAGAGCGGCCCGCCACTTAGCGGCGGGCACCTTGCGCAGAATCTGCCCACCGAGAACTTCTTGTTGGGCCGGGTCACGCAAGCCCCCACCCGTTGTCGAGTAAGCAGGAGACTTCCGTGTCGGCGTACGCGATCGTCAAGACTGGCGGCAAGCAGTACAAGGTGGCCGTCGGCGACGTCGTCGAGGTCGAGAAGCTCGAAGGCGAGCCGGGTACCGAGCACACCTTCCCCGCAGTCCTTTTTGTGGACGGTGGCGACGTCACCACGGACGCCGACGCGCTGGCGAAGGTCTCGGTCACCGGCAAGGTCGTCGAGCAGACCAAGGGTCCGAAGATCCGGATCCACAAGTTCAAGAACAAGACCGGCTACCACAAGCGCCAGGGTCACCGGCAGAAGCTGACCCGCGTCGAGGTCACCGGCATCTCCAAGTAGGACTTTCTCCGGATCTTCGTCAGAAAGAGGATTGAGCCATGGCTCACAAGAAGGGTGCGTCCAGCTCCCGCAACGGTCGCGATTCGAACGCGCAGCGACTGGGCGTCAAGCGTTACGGCGGTCAGGAAGTCAACGCGGGCGAGATCTTGATCCGCCAGCGTGGCACCAAGTTCCACCCCGGCGTGAACGTCGGCCGTGGCGGCGACGACACGCTGTTCGCGCTGGCCGCCGGTGCGGTCCAGTTCGGCGAGAAGCGTGGCCGCAAGACGGTCAACATCGTGCCGACCGAAGCCTGAGTTCCGGCTTCGAGTTAGAACCTCTGACGAGGGGTGGGCCGGAATATCCGGGCCCACCCCTCGTTTGTTTTATGTATCCCCCTTTTTCTCGAGAGTGAATAGAGGCAAGTCATGGCGTCCCGGTTCGTGGACCGAGCGGTGATCCATCTGGCCGCCGGCGACGGTGGGAACGGCTGCGCCTCGGTGCACCGCGAGAAGTTCAAGCCCCTCGGCGGCCCGGACGGCGGCAACGGTGGCAACGGCGGCGACGTGCTGCTGGTCGTCGACCCGAACGTCCACACGCTGCTCGACTTCCACTTCCGCCCGCACGCCCGCGCCGGCAACGGCAAGCTGGGCCAGGGCGGCAACCGCGCCGGTGCGGCGGGAGAGACGCTGGAGATGCGCGTCCCGTCCGGCACCGTCGTGATGACCGAGGACGGCGAGATCCTGGCCGACCTGGTCGGCCCCGGCACCACCTTCGTCGCCGCGCAGGGCGGCCGTGGCGGTCTCGGCAACGCCGCGCTGGCCTCCAAGGCCCGCCGGGCACCCGGATTCGCGCTGCTGGGCGAGCCGGGAGAGTCCCGCGACCTCGTTCTGGAGCTGCGCTCCGTCGCCGACGTCGGTCTCCTCGGCTTCCCGTCCGCGGGCAAGTCGTCGCTGATCTCGGTGCTGTCGGCCGCCAAGCCGAAGATCGCCGACTACCCGTTCACCACGCTGGTGCCGAACCTCGGCGTGATCACCGCAGGCTCGACCGTGTTCACCATGGCCGACGTCCCTGGGCTGATCCCCGGCGCGAGCGAGGGCAAGGGCCTCGGCCTCGACTTCCTGCGCCACATCGAACGCTGCGCGGTGCTGGTGCACGTCGTCGACTGTGCGACCTTCGAGCCTGGGCGCGACCCGCTGTCCGACATCGACGCCCTCGAAGAGGAGCTCGCCCGCTACACCCCGAGCCTCGGCGGCGACCTCGCCGACCGGCCGCGTGTGGTGGTGCTGAACAAGATCGACATCCCGGACGCCGCCGAACTCGCCGAGTTCGTGCGCCCGGAACTGGAAGCCCGCGGGCTCAGCGTGTTCGAGATCTCCACGGCGTCGCGGCAGGGCCTGAAGGAACTGACCTACGCGCTCGCCGCCGTCGTCGAGAAGTACCGCGCCGACCAGCCCGCCCCCGAGCCGGCGAAGGTCGTGCTCCGGCCGATGGCCGTCGACGACGCCGGCTTCACCGTCGAACTCGACCCGGAGGAGGAAGGCGCGTTCATCATCCGCGGCTCCCGACCGGAACGGTGGATCCGGCAGACCAACTTCGGCAACGACGAAGCCGTGGGGTACCTCGCGGACCGGCTCAACCGGCTGGGTGTCGAGGAAGTGCTGGCACGCAAGGGCGCCGTACCCGGCAGCCCCGTCACCATCGGCGACGTCCAGTTCGAGTGGGAGCCGTCGACCCCGGCCGGGGTCGCGGTGCACCTGTCGGGCCGGGGCACGGACGTGCGGCTGGAGAACACCAGCCGGATCGGTGCCGCCGAGCGCAAGGAAGCCCGCCGGATCCGTCGTGACGGTCCGGACGGCATCGAAGACGAAGACGAGATGGACGACGAGTGAGCTCAACCCGGGTGGCGATCGCCGACGCGAAGCGGGTGGTCGTCAAGGTCGGTTCCTCAGCGCTGACCACCGCCGGCGACGGTCTCGACGTGACCAGGCTGGACGCTCTGGTGGACGCGATCGCCGACCGGGTCTCCCGCGGTACGCAGATCGTGCTGGTGTCCTCGGGCGCGATCGGCGCGGGACTCGCGCCGCTCTCGCTCGGCAAACGGCCGCGTGACCTCGCCACCCAGCAGGCCGCGGCCAGTGTCGGGCAGCTCGCGCTGGCGCACGCCTACGCCGAGTCCTTCGGCCGCTTTTCCCTGACCGTGGGCCAGGTTCTGCTGACTTCGGACGACGTCGTTCGCCGTGCGCACTACCGCAACGCGCAGAACACGTTCACCCGGCTGCTGGCCCTCGGTGCGGTTCCCGTGGTCAACGAGAACGACACCGTGGCCACCGAAGAGATCCGCTTCGGCGACAACGACCGGCTGGCCGCGCTGGTGGCTCACCTGATCGGCGCCGACGCGCTCATCCTTCTGTCCGATGTGGACGGTCTGTACGACGGGGATCCCCGTGACGGAGCGACTCGCAAGATCGCCGAGGTCGCCGGGGAGTCCGATGTGGACGGAATCACCGTCGGCATGTCGAGCTCCGGGCTCGGCACCGGCGGCATGGTCTCGAAGCTCGCAGCCGCTCGTACCGCCGCCGGCGCTGGAATCCCAGTCCTGCTCGCCGCCGCTTCCGAGGCAGCGCGCGCCCTGACCACCGCCGAGGTCGGCACGGCTTTCGCCGCTGCGGACTCCCGGCTGTCGGCCCGCCGGTTCTGGCTGGGCTACGCCGCGGGCGCATCCGGGAAACTGCACCTCGACGACGGCGCGGTCGCGGCCGTCGTCCGCCGCCGCCGCTCGTTGCTGGCCGCCGGGATCACCGGCGTCGACGGTGACTTCCAAGCCGGCGACGTCGTCGACCTGGTCGATCTTCGACAACGGACCGTGGCGCGCGGGGTCGTGGCCTTCGACGCGGGCGAACTGCCCGACCTCATCGGCCGCTCCAGCCACGACCTCCCCGCGGAACAGCGCCGTGAGGTCGTCCACGCGGACGACCTCGTCCCGCTGCGCCGTTAGGGCACCAGGCCCGGGGTCAGGGCGATTTCGCGGACCTGCGCCTCGCTCAGCGGCGGCCGCGTGTTGTCGCCGCCGTCGGTGGAGACCTCCACGATCGCCGTCCCGGTTTGATAGGCCGCCCCGTAGGAGAGGTGACCGTCCTTTTCTCCGGTCGTCGTCTCGATCAGGGTCCCGCCGTCGATCAGGCTCGCCGAGCAGGTGGCCGGGACTGGATCCAGTCTGCGACAGGCCACCCCCGTGGAGAGCAGCGTTCCGTTGTTGGGCAGCACGGTCACGGACAGCGAGCCGTCGCGAACCGGATACACCAGGCGGTAGCCGTTCCCCTTGTCGATCGGGATGGCCTGCAGGTCGAACCGGGTGTCCGAGCCAAGAGTGACCCGGGCCCGGACCGTCGCCTCGAGCACGCAGGAAAGCCGGGCCTTCGCCGCTTCGGTTGTTTCCTCAGGCGACTTCGCGCCGCAGGGTGAAGCCGCGGCCGGCTCGTTCCGGTCGGGAAGCGCGATGATCGCGGTTCCAGCCGGAAATCCCGCCGCGGCCAAGGCGACCGACGCGACCACCGTCGTCAGACGGCGCCGTCGTGACCGGCGGCCCGCGGCGAGCACGCCGTCGCCGGTGAGCCCGACGGGCGGCTCGGCCTCGGTCACGTACTCCTTCAGCGCGGAGCGGACGTCCTGGTCTTCCATGACTACTCCTTGCTCGTCGGGGAGGGCAGGACGGCGCGCAGTGCTTCGATCCCACGGGCGGTCTGGCTCTTTACCGTGCCTTCGGCGACTCCGAGCAGCGAAGCCACTTCGGCGACCGAGAGGTCCTCGAGGAAGCGGAGAACGACCATCGCGCGCTGGCGCGGCGTCAGGCCGCTGAGCACCCGCTCGAGATCGATCCGATCGTGGCTGTCGTAGCCCGAGGGGGCGGCCCGGTCCGGAGGCGTCGAGGTCACCAGTTCCCGGCCGTGTTTTCGCTTCCGGCTGAGGAAGAGGTTGAGCAGGATCCGGCGCGCGTAGGCGTCGACGGTGTCCGGCCGCACCCGCCGCCATCGCCGGTACAACTGGACGAACGTGGCCTGCACCAGGTCCTCGGCGCCGTGCCAGTCGCCGCACATGCCGAACGCCAGCCGCCGGAACCGCTGCACGCGGGCCGCGAAGTACTCGCTGAAGTCGGCGTCTCTCGCTTGTCCCACCGGCCACCCCCTCTTCTTCGTGCCCTCTCTAGTCCGGCGGGGGCCCGAAAGGTTCAAGCGACAGCGGGGGACCTTTGCTACCGCTTCCCCTGATCGGCGAGGTGGCCGACGAGGCGCGCCAGCTGTTCGCCGTAGGCCTCGGCGAACTCGGCCGACGCGGGGTCCTGCCCGGAGACCGCGCGTACGACGCGAGGCAGCGCCAACGCGGCACTGGACGCGGCCATGAAGATCACCAGGAGGAAGGCGGGGTCGAGGTCGGCAGGGAAGTCGCCCGCGGCCTGCCGGGCCCGTACGTACTCCACCTGCCGCTGGAGGAACCCGCGCTGGCCCTCGACGCCGACCGCGTCGGGGGCGCCGTCGGTCAGATTCTCCCAGAGGAACAGCTTGGCGAGGTCGTGATCCCGGACTCCCGACTGGGCGAAGAACCGGACGACCTCCGCGAACGGTTTCTCGTAGTCGGCGGCCGCGACGTAGTCGTCGTACATCGTCGCGGTCAGCGCGTTGTACAGCCCTTCCTTGCCGCCGAAGTAGTACGAGATCAGCTGCTTGTTCACGCCCGCTTTCGCGGCGATCTCGCTGACGCGTGCCGCGGCGTAGCCCTTCGCGCCGAACTCGGCCTTCGCCGCCTCCAAGAGCTGTTTCTTCGTGCGCTCGGGATCGCGCTGGCGTTCGACGGGGGCGCGGCGAGGGCTGCGTGGGGCGGCTTCGGACATGGGGTTCAGCTTAACCGCTGACTCTTTCAAACGGACGGTTGACTTTATTACCCACTTGGTTGACAGTTGTCGGCGGAGAGAGGAGAAACCTTGACCACGAGAATCGCGATCATCGGCGGTGGAACGGGCGGGCTCTGTTTGGCGCAGGGATTGCGCAAGGCGGGGATCGACGTGTCCGTCCACGAGCGCAGCCGCACCCGGATCGAACGCCTGCAGGGCTATCGCGTGCACATCAATCCGCACGGTTCGGCCGCACTGCACGAATGCCTTCCGTCTGAGCTCTGGCAACGCTTCCTGGACACCACAGGCACCACGAGCGGACCGTTCACCTTCGTCACCGAGCGGCTGCGGGACCTGATGGTGATCGACAGCGAACTCACGTCGAGCGCGGATCCCGCGTCGGACCACCACTCGGTCAGCCGGATCAGCCTCCATCAGGTGCTGTCCGACGGGCTCGACGGAGTTCTACGCCACGGCAAGGAGTTCGTCGGCTACCGTCGTGCAGGCGAGGTGGTCGTCTGCGAGTTCGCCGACGGAAGCACCGTCGAGGCCGACTTGGTCATCGGCGCCGACGGGGCCAATTCCCGGGTGCGCAAACAGTTTCTGCCCGAAGCCGACCGGGTGGACACCGGGATCATCGCCATCGCGGGCAAACACCCCTTGACCGACGAGACCCGCAAGCGTTTGCCTTCCCGGCTCACCGACGGCCCGAGCATGGTGATGCCGCGAACCGGCGCGGGGCTGTTCAGCGCGCCGCACGAGCTGAGCGGCGCCCTGTCTGTCGACGACGAGACCGCCGAGTACGACCCAGTCCTGTTCGACAACACCTCGAGTTACGTCATGTGGGCGTTCGCCGCGGACCGCCGACGCTATCCGGACGACCTGTCGTCATTGTCCGGGTCCGCACTGCGGTCCCTGGTGCTGGACCTGATCGACGACTGGGCCCCCGCGTTCAAGGAGCTGGTCGCCGGCTCGCCCGAGGGGGCGGTGTCCCGGCTGCCGATCTTCACTTCGAAACCCGTCGATCCGTGGCCGACGAGCAATGTCACCCTGATCGGCGACGCGATCCACAGCATGACCCCGTTCCGCGGCATCGGGGCGAACACCGCCCTCCGGGACGCGCAGCTGTTGTGCCGCAACCTCGTCGAAGCACGGAAGACCGGCGCGGTGCGCTCCGCGGTCGCCGACTACGAGCAGCGGATGCGGGACTACGGTTTCGCGGCGGTGCGCGACTCGGAACGCAGCGCCCGCCAGTTCGTGTCGGAGAACCGGGCGGGCCGCACGATGGCGCGAGGAATGTTCCGTTTCTTCCAGGCGGTCCCTCCGTTGAAGCGCAAGGTCTTCAGCGACCACGGCGACTCATAGCCGGGCAGGGGTCGAGATGCCGAGCAGGGACAAACCCAGTGTCAGCGTCTTCGAAGTGAGCTCGGCCAGCAGCAGACGCGAGTCGCGGACGCCCGGACCTTCCGCGTCCAGCACCGGGCACTGTTCGTAGAACCGCGAGAACACGACCGCGGTTTCGTACAGGTAGGTGCACAGCTTGTGGGGGAGATGCCCGGCGGTCGCCGCACCGATCGCCTCGGGGAAGCGGGCCAGCGCGAGTGCCAGCGCCCGTTCCGCGGGATGGCCGAGCACGATCCGCGCGCCGGTGAGGTCCTGACCGGCCTTCGCCAGCACGGAACGAATCCGCGCGTTGGCGTACTGCAGGTAGACCGAGGTGTTCCCGTTCCTGGAGAGCATCCGGTCCCAGGAAAAGAAGTAATCCCGCTCGCGATCGCCGGAAAGATCGGCGTACTTGAGCGCGCCGATCCCGATCGCCTTGGCGACCTCTTCCCTCGCGTCGGGGGAGAGGTCGCCCCGGCCGTCGATCACGTCGGCGGCGTGGGAGACCGCCTCGGCGAGCAGGTCGGAAAGAAGGACCGACTCGCCCGCCCGGGTCTTCATGGCACGGCCGTCCTCACCGAGCACCGACCCGAACCCGACGTGTTCGGCCCGATGTTCATCGTGGAGCCAGCCGGCGGCTCGGCACACGGCGAACACCATCGCGAAGTGCTGCGCTTGCGGTGTACCGACGATGTAGAGCAGATCGCTGACACCACGTTGTTCCGTCCAGTAGCGCAGGGTCGCGAGATCGGTGGCCGCGTAGCCGTAGCCACCGTCCCGCTTCCGCACGATGAGCGGCAGCGGATCGCCTTCCCGGTTGCGGAAACCGTCGGGAAAGACGCAGACCGCGCCATCGCTGATCTCGGTCAGCCCGGCGGCGGTCAAGTCGTCCACGACCGCGGCGAGAAACGGGTTGTAGAAGCTCTCGCCGTAGATGTCCCGACCGGTCAGGTCGATGCCGAGGAGTTCGTAGACCTGAGTGAAATGCCGTGTCGACTCGCCGACCAGGCGCCGCCACAGCGACAAAGTCTCATCGTCACCGCTTTGAAGGAGCACCACCCGGTTCCGTGACCGGGCCGCGAAGTCGTCGTCGCTTTCGAACTTCGACCGGGCGGCCCGGTAGAAGCCGTTGAGATCCCCGATCGTGTAAGGACCCGAGGGGCGCTCGTCGAGCAGATGCTCGATCAGCATGCCGAACGGCGTACCCCAGTCGCCGAGGTGGTTGTGCGGGATGACCTCATGCCCGGCGAACCGCGCCAGCCGCGTGATCGCGTCACCGATGACGGTCGACCGGAGGTGTCCGGCGTGCATTTCCTTCGCCACGTTCGGACTGCTGTAGTCGATGGCGATCCGCCTTGGACGCGGCGTCACCGCGACGCCCAGCCGTGGGTCACCGTTGAGCGCGGTCGTCCGCTCCGCCAGCCAGGACGAGCGCAGCGTGAAGTTCAGGAAGCCCGGCCCCGCGACCTCGGGTGGTTCGGCGAGGTCGGCGACGTCGAGCCGCGACACGATGTCGGCGGCGATCTCCCTCGGTGGCTTGCCGAGTCTCTTGCCCAAGCTCATCGCGAGATCGCACTGATAGTCGATCCCGTCCCGCGCGGAGACCCGCACCAGTGCGGACGGAGGTTCGACGTCGGTGACGTGACGAAGGGCATCCACCACGCGTCGCGCCAATTCCTCGCTTACATCGCCGAACAACACGGTGTCCCTCCTTCGCGCTCGTCGTAGGAGCGCGAGGGTAGCCACCTCGTCACGTCATCGGCGACGGAGTTTTCAGCGCAGGTCGCTGCCCTTGGTCTCCGGCAAGGTGCGGATGACGAAGAACGCGATCACCGCTCCGGCGGCCACGTACCAGAAGAACAGCGTGGACAACCCCGCGTCGGACAGTGCGGTGAGCACCAGGGGAGCGGTCCCGCCGAACAACGCGACGGTCAGGTTGTACCAGGCGCCGATGCCAAGACCGCGCAGTTCGGTGGGGAACAGCTCGCTCATGATCGCGGGCGCGATCGACGTCATCGCCGTGTACAGGCAGAGCCCCACGCAGAACACGACCAGCAGGCCCGGCAGCCCCGGCCTGACCAAAGTGGACAGCGGGACGATGAGGATCGCGGTCGCCGCCGCCCAGACGAGCAGCTGTGGCTTGCGGCCGAAGCGATCCGACAAGGCGCCCATCGGGTATTGAAGCGCGACGAACAACGCCGTCGCGATCGACAACGCGAGGAACACGTCGACGTCGTCGGCCTTGCGGGTCTTGACCGCGAAGGAGGTCAGGGCGCTGAAGAACGTGTAATAGCAAAGTGTCGACAGCATCGAGAAGCCCACGAGCTGCACGACTGCCCGCGGGTGCTCGCGGAGGGTGGTGCGCAGCGGACGCTCGACCCGGCGTGCGGTCGACTTCTTCTCCTCGAAGATCTCGGTTTCGGCGAGGCTGCGCCTGAGCCACAGGCCGACGATGCCGAGGACACCGCCGAGCAGGAACGGGATCCGCCAGCCGTACGCGGTCAGGTCCGCCTTGGACATCGTCCGCGCGAGCACGAATCCGAGGATCGAGGCGAGCAGGACGGCGGAACCGGTCGAGATGTAGAAGAAGGCGGAGTACCGGCCGCGGCGGGCGGGCGGCGCGATCTCACCGAGGTAGGCCGAAGCGTTGGAGACCTCACCGCCGAGCGACAGTCCTTGCGCCACTCTGGCCAGCAGCAACAGGATCGGGGCCAGCCAGCCGACCTGGTCGAACGTCGGCAGGAGACCGATGGCCACCGAGCCGCCCGCCATCAGCACGATGGTCAGGATCATCGCCGGCTTCCGGCCCCTGACGTCGGCGAACCGGCCGAGCAACATCCCGCCGAGCGGGCGGAAGAAGAACGCCAACGCGTAGGTGGCGAAGGTGTTGATCAACGCCAGGGCTTCGTTGCCCTTCGGGAAGAACTCACTGGCGAAGTAGATGCTGAAGGTCGCGTAGATGGTCCAGTCGAACCATTCCAGCGCGTTGCCGACACTGGCGGCGAACAACTTCTTCACCGGGAGCCGATGCCCCAGCCGCTCCGTCGTTGAGTCCGCCATCGGCACCTCCGTACTCGCGCGTGGACGGAACCTTGCCAGAAAGTCCCCGCGCGGGAAAGAACCTGTCGAATGTCGGGATCGGGCTCTTCGGTTACGAGGTGCTGGCGAGAGCGAACGGCAGCACCGCACGGGCTCCGGCCTGGCGGAGCAGGCGCGCGGACAGCGTCATTGTCCATCCGGTGTCGATGAGGTCGTCGACCAGCAGGATCGGCCCGTCGGCCGCGGCCACTCGCACCGACAGGTCCTCGGGGAGGCTGAGGCGTTTCCACAGATCGGCCAGCCGTTGCGCGCTGTTCGCCTGACGCGGGGGCGGCCCCGCCGAGGCGACGGCGCCCAGGTACTCCAGGCGTCCGATCGAGGCCAGCCTCGTCGCCAAGCTGTGGACCAGCTCAGGTCGCGTGGCCGAAGGCACTTCCACCACTGCCACCGGGCGCTCCGGCCACTGCCAGCCCTTGAGCACTTCGATACAGGCTTGGAAGACCGGGTCGGGGAGTTCGGTGTCCGCCGCGGCCGGGCCGACGAGTTCGCGCAGCCGCGTGCCCCAGCCGACGTCGGTCACCCGGCCGACGACCTGGCCGGTTTCGGCCTGCTCGCCCGCCGGCAGCCGCCCGGAAAGCGGGACGTCCAGCCCGGCCATCCCGGTCGGCCACATCTTCCGCGGCGCGACCTCGACCCCGGGACGGCGCAACCGTTGCCGGGTGGCGTCGACGACGTCGTCGGAAATCGTGATGTCCCAATGCTTTCCGGTGCAGTTGTCACAGCGCCCGCAGGGTGTCGCTTCGGGATCGTCGAGCTGCTTCCGGAGGAACTCCATCCGGCAGCCGGTGGTCTCCAGGTACGCCAGCATGGCGTTCTGCTCGTTGGTCCGCGCCGCGCTTACTCGCGCGTAGCGTTCCTTGTCGTAGCGCCAGTCTTCGCCGGTGCCTTCCCAGCCGCCTTTCACCCGGCGGACGGCGCCGTCGACGTCCAGCACCTTCAGGACCATCTCCAGCCGGGAACGGGAGAGCTCCACGAACGGTTCGAGCGCCGGTGTCGACAGTGGACGGTCCGCGTACGCCAGCGCGTTGAGCACTTGGGTCACCCGGAGTTCGTCCGGGAACGCCAGCGAACCGAAGTACGCCCAGATGTCCTTGTCCTCGTGGCCCGGCAACAGGATCACTTCGGCGCGGTCGACGCCACGCCCGGCACGGCCGACCTGCTGGTAGTACGCGATCGGGGAGGACGGGGCGCCGAGATGGACCACGAAGCCCAGGTCCGGCTTGTCGAAGCCCATGCCCAGTGCCGAAGTGGCCACCAGCGCCTTGACGTTGTTGTTCAGCAGATCGTCTTCGGCCGCCTGCCGGTCCGCCGGGTCGGTCTTCCCGGTGTAGGCGGCGACCGGGTACCCCCGCTCGGTCAGCAACCCCGCGACGTCGTGCGCGGCGGCGACGGTGAGCGTGTAGATGATCCCGGACCCCGGCAGCTCCGCCAGGTGTTCGGCCAGCCAGGCGAGCCGGGCCTGCGACGTCGGCAGCTTGGCCACCGACAGATGCAGGCTTTCGCGGTCCAGGCTGCCGCGCAGGACGAGGGTGTCGCCCCCGTTGCCGATGCCGAGCTGCTCGGCGACGTCGGTCGCCACGCGGTCGTTCGCGGTCGCGGTGGTGGCGAGTACCGGGACGCCGTCGGGCAGGTCCTTCAGCAGTGTCCGCAGCCGCCGGTAGTCGGGACGGAAGTCGTGGCCCCAGTCCGAGATGCAGTGCGCCTCGTCGACCACGAGCAGGCCGGCGGTCGCGGTCAGCTTGGGAAGGACGGTGTCGCGGAAGTCCGGGTTGTTCAGCCGCTCCGGGCTGACCAGGAGGACGTCGACCTCGCCCGCCGCGATCGCCGCCTGGACCTGATCCCACTCCTGCGGGTTCGCGGAGTTCATCGTCGCCGCGTGGATACCCGCCCTCGCCGCCGCGGAGATCTGGTTGCGCATCAGCGCGAGCAGCGGCGAGATGATCACCGTCGGACCGTTGCCGCGCTCCCGCAGCAACGCGGTGGCCAGGAAGTACACCGCGGACTTCCCCCAGCCGGTGCGCTGCACGACGAGCGCGCGACGGCGGTGCGCGACCAGCGCCTCGATGGCCGTCCACTGGTCGTCACGCAGGCGGGCGCCCTCGCCCGCCAACGACTGGAGGAGGGTCTCGGCGCGATCCCGGAGAGTCGATGTGTCCACGTCCCCACCTCTACCCCATGCCACCGACGAAGTCGCGATCGGCATGTCCATCCATGCCCCCGCCGCCACCCTCAACGGAGGCGCTTCGCGCCCGACTTGGCTTCGAAACGGACCGTTCATCCATGGAACGGACTGTAATGTGATCCAGATCACCCCTGGTCGGTGGGTCCGGCGACCCGAGCGTGGAGCCTCGAGCGCTGTATAGGCTCACGACCCATGTCACCACGCAGGATCGGGGTCATGGGCGGCACGTTCGACCCCATTCACCACGGGCACCTCGTCGCGGCCAGTGAGGTCCAGGCGCGGTTCGCGCTCGACGAAGTCATCTTCGTGCCCACCGGCCAGCCGTGGCAGAAGTCCGACAGGGTGGTCACCCGCGCCGAGGACCGCTACCTGATGACGGTGATCGCGACGGCGTCCAACCCCGTGTTCTCGGTCAGCCGCGTCGACATCGACCGCGTCGGGCAGACCTACACCGTCGACACCCTGCGCGACCTGCGTGCCGAATACCCGGACGACCAGCTGTTCTTCATCACCGGCGCGGACGCGCTCGAACAGATCCTCACCTGGCGCAACGCCGACGAGCTGTTCGACCTGGCGCATTTCATCGGCGTCACCAGGCCCGGCTACCGCCTCAATTCGCAGCATCTGCCGAGCGGGAAGGTGAGCCTGGTCGAGGTGACCGCGATGGCGATCTCGTCCACCGCGTGCCGCGAGCGCGTCGAAGGCGGGGAGCCCGTCTGGTACCTCGTTCCCGACGGTGTGGTGCGCTACATCGCCAAAAAGGACCTCTATCGCAAAGACCGGGGTTCCTGACCGGGTACCCTCGTCGGGCGCACCCGCGAGTAAAACCATCTGTTTGAGGAGAACTGTGACAGCCACGTCCGAGGCACGAGAGCTGGCCGTAGCGGCCGCCCATGCGGCGGCGGACAAGAAGGCGAGCGACGTGGTCGTGCTGGACGTGTCCGACCAGCTGGTGATCACCGACGCCTTCGTCATCGCCTCCGCGCCCAACGAGCGCCAGGTCGGCGCCATCGTCGACAACGTCGAGGAGCAGCTCCGGCTCGGCGGGCACAAGCCCGTCCGCCGTGAGGGCGCCCGTGAGGGCCGCTGGGTCCTGCTGGACTACGTCGACGTCGTCATCCACGTCCAGCACCAGGAGGAACGCTCCTTCTACGGTCTCGAGCGGCTCTGGAAGGACTGCCCGCGGATCGAGGTCGCCGGTCTGGAGACACCCGCCGAGGAGGACCCCGCCGACGCGCAAGGCGCCTCGTGAGCCCGCGGCGGCTAGTGCTCTGGCGCCACGGCGAGACCGACTACAACGCGGCGGGCCGGATGCAGGGGCATCTGGACTCCGCGCTGACCCCGGTCGGCTGGAACCAGGCCAGGTTCGCCGTGCCCGCGCTCGCCCGGTTCTCTCCGGATCTGGTGATCGCCTCGGATCTGCGCCGCGCCACCGACACGGCCACTGTGCTCACCGAGGCCATCGGCGTCCCGCTGCGGATCGACAAGCGTCTCAGGGAAACCCATCTGGGTGAATGGCAGGGCTTCACCGGCCAGCAGGTCGACGAGACGTACCCCGGGGAACGCGCACGCTGGCGCGTCGACGCGACCTGGGCACCACCCGGCGGTGAGTCGCGGGTCGACGTCGCCGAACGGGCGTTGGAGGTCGTCGCGGACCTGGACCAGCCCAATTCCGGCGCGGGCGACGCGGTACTGCTGGCCACGCATGGCGGCCTGATCATCGCGCTGACCGCGAAACTGCTCGGCCTGCCGGTCGCCTCCTGGCCGTCGCTGGGCGGGATCGCGAACTGTCACTGGGTCGAGCTGACCAGACGCGACGGCAACTGGCGGCTGGCCGCCTACAACGCGGGCATCACCGGCTGATCCCATGGCCCCGCGCCTGCTGGTGTTCGGCGATTCCCTCAGTTTCCACGGCCCCGACGGCCCGCTCGCCGCCGACGACGCGCGCCTGTGGCCGAATATCGCCGCCGACGCGCTCGGCGGCGGGAGCGTGGACCTCGTCGCCGGGTTCGGCTGGACCGCCCGTGACGCCTGGTGGTCGTTGATCGGTGATCCGCGTGTCTGGGCCGATCTCCATCACGCCGACGCCGTCGTACTGGCCGTCGGGAGCATGGATACCCTGCCCTCGCCGCTTCCCACCTACCTTCGCACCGGCCTCCGCTACCTTCGGCCCGACCCGCTGCGGCGCGTGGTACGCAAGGCGTATCTGGCCGCTCAGCCGCGGCTCGCGATCGCCCTCCGAGGACGTCCGGTGGTCCTGCCGTCGAAGCTCACCGTCCAGTATCTCGACACCGCTGTCGGAGCTTTGCGCACGCTGCGACCGGAGCTTCCGGTCTTCGGCATGCTGCCCTCCGTGCATCGATCCGACTCGTACGGCCGCGTCCACACCGCCCGCGCCGGTGCCGCCGCGGCCATCGCCGCCTGGGGCCGGCGCGCGGACGTCCCGCTGCTGGATCTCGGAGCCGTCGTCGGCGACCACGTGCTGAGCGGGCGGGGCAATCCGGACGGGATGCACTGGGGGTGGGAGGGACATGCCGCCGTCGGCGCGGAAATGGCCCGCCTGATGGCCCCGGTGCTCCGCTCCGCGGCAACGTAGGCTGACTGCCGTGTCGGTCGCCGTAGTCACGGATTCCACCGCCCACCTGCCGGAAGGCTTCGCCGAACGGAACGGGATCCGGGTGGTCCCGCTGCACGTCCTCGTGGACGGTGTCGTTTTCCTCGACGGCGTCGAAATGGGCCCCGCCGCTCTGGCCGAGGCACTCGGCAAACGCAGCCTGGTGACGACGTCCCGGCCGACGCCCGCCGAATTCGTCAAGGAGTTCCGGGCGGCGCTGGCCGACGGGGCGGACGCCGTCGTGTCGGTGCACCTGTCCCGGGAGTTGTCCGGGACCTGGGAGGCCGCGGTGCTCGCGGCCCAGGAGGTCGGGCCGGACAAGGTGCGCGTGGTCGATTCGCGCAGCACGGCGATGGGACTCGGCTTCGCCGCCCTGTGCGCGGCGAGTGCCGCCGCGGACGGGGCGGAACCCGCCGAGGTGGAGGCCGCCGCGGTCGACGCGGTGGGCCGCTCGGAGACCTTGTTCGCCGTCGAAACCCTCGAATACCTGCGCCGCGGCGGGCGGATCGGCCCGGCGGCCGCCCTGCTCGGCACGGCGCTCGCGGTGAAACCCGTGCTTCACATGTCCGAAGGCCGGATCCAGCCCTTGGAGAAAGTGCGGACGATGAATCGCGCGGTGGCGCGGCTGGTCGAACTCGCCGTGAAAGCGGCCGAAGGCGGGCTCGCCGACATCGCCGTCCACCATCTCGCTTCGCCCGAGCGCGCCGTCGAACTGGCCAACCGGCTCGAGGAATCCATCAACTGCCCGGACGGGTGCGTGGTCTCGGAGATCGGCGCCGTCATCGGGGCCCACACCGGCCCCGGCGTGCTCGGCGTCGTGATCCAGCGAGCGGGCTGAGGAAACCGTCCAGCGTCGCATACGACCCCGACGGAAACCGGTGATCCGGTCTCGGCCGTGCCCTGGTTGTCCACAACCCCCCACTTGTCCACAGCCTCGGGATTCACCACTGCCGCCCGCCGCTCCCGCTCCGTAGCGTCGGTCACGTGTTCGACCAAACCGCCCGTCCATCGGGACCCTCCGTCAACGCCAGGCTGGCGTGGCTGGCAGCGCAGCTGTCGTCGCCCACCCAGGGCCCGCCCGCGGGCAGGCTCGTACGCCGCTGGGTGCCCACCCGGTTCACGGCGGACGGGATCCCGGTGAACCGGCGGTGGTTCGTCGTGGTGGCCGTGCTGATCGCGGTGGCCGTGATCGTGACCGGCGCGATCGCCTTGTTCGGACACCGGCCGGGGGCGGAGACCCCGCCTCCCCTGCCGTCGGCGAAGGCCGCCGGAGACGTCCCCGCCGCGGCGGGGAAGGCGCCTCTGGTGGTCAGCGTCGTCGGCCGGGTCCTCAAACCCGGCCTGGTCACGGTCCCTCCGGGCGCACGGGTCGCCGATGCCCTCACGGCGGCCGGTGGGGCACAGCCCGGAACGGATCTGACCGGAGTGAATCTGGCCCGGCGGCTCACCGACGGCGAGCAGGTGGGCGTCGGCGTCCCCGTTCCGGCCGCGGCCGGAACGGCGGCACCGCCGGGGAAGCTCGACCTGAACTCGGCCACGGCCGAGCAACTCGACACCCTGCCCGGGGTCGGCGAGGTGATGGCGAAACGCATCGTCGACTGGCGGTCCGGGCACGGCGGGTTCACCAGCGTCGAGCAACTCCGTGACGTAGAAGGGATCGGCGAATCCAAATATCGAAAGCTCCGGGAAGTGGTGTCCGTCGGATGAACCCGTCCGCCGATCCGTCCGAAGTGGACACCGCGTCGTGGCGAGGGCAGGACTTGCGGTTGATACCGGCCGCGATGACTGCCTGGCTCGGCACTCTTTCCGGGCTGTTGGGCGGCTGGTGGATCACGATGCTCTGCGGTGCGGCCGCCGTGGTGCTCGCGATCGCCGCCGGTGTCCGTGCCCGCCGGACGGCGTCCCGGTGGGTGGCGGGCCTGGGTGCCCTGGCGGTCCTCGGCGTGCTCACCGCCGGTCCGGTGGCGCTGCGGATCCGGGCCGCCGAGCACGACGACCTCCGTGCCGCCGCCGCACGGGGGAGTGACGTCACCACGAGGGTGGTGGTCACCGAGCGGCCACGTCCGGTCCGCGGTGCCGGATACGCCGATCGCCGGGCAGGCACCCGCCTGGTGGTCATCGCCGCGACGGTGGACACCGCGGTGACGGGTGAGCGCGTGGTGGATTCGGCCGGCCGGATCCTCCTGCTCGCTCCCGCCGAGGGGTGGACGACCCTGTTGCCCGGGCAGCAGGTCACCGCCTCAGGGCGGCTCGCGCCGTCGAAGGGGGCTGAACTGACGGTCGCGGTTCTCTCGGTGCGAGGTCCGCCGTCGGCCCTCGGGCCAGCGCCTTGGTGGCAGCGAGCCGCGGAATCGCTGCGCGCCGGGCTCCGGGAGCTGTGCGCCGTCCTCCCGGAGGAGCAGGCCGGTCTCGTGCCCGGGCTGGTCGTGGGGGACACGAGCACACTGTCCCCGAGGGTCGAACGCGAGTTCACGGACTCCGGCATGTCCCACCTGATGGCCGTGAGCGGTGGGAACGTGGCGATCGTCTGCGGCTCGATCCTTCTCCTGCTGAGGATGCTCCGGGTCGGGCCGCGGACCTCCGCCGCCGCGGCCGCCGCGGGGCTCGCCGGGTTCGTGGTCCTCGCCGGGCCCGCGCCCAGCGTGCTCCGCGCCGGGGTGATGGGGGCGGTCGGGCTGCTGGCGCTGGCACTGGGGCGCCGGGGTTCGGCGTTGCCCGCGCTGGCGTTCGCGGTGGCCGGGCTCGTAGTGGCCGACCCCGCGATGGCCGCCGACTTCGGATTCGCGCTTTCGGTGCTGGCCACGGCCGGCCTGGTGCTGCTGGCGCCGAGGTGGGCGGAATGGCTGGTCGGACGCGGTGTTCCGGCAGGCTACGCCGAGGGGCTGACCATCCCGCTGGCCGCGTTCGTGGTGACGACGCCGGTCATCGCGGGCATGGCGGGATCGGTCAGTCTCGTCTCGGTGGTGACCAACGTGCTCGCCGCGCCGGTGGTCGCCCCGGCCACCGTGTTCGGTGTGCTCGCCACCGTCGTCGGCCCGTGGTGGCCGTCGGCGGGAAGGCTGCTGGTCCGCCTGACCGAACCCGAGGCGAGCTGGCTCATCACCGTGGCCCGCCACGGCGCCCGCGCACCGGGAGCGGTCATGGACTGGCCGGACGGCTGGTGGGGCGGGCTTCTGGCGGCCGGACTGCTTGTCGTCCTGCTCGTCGCCATCCGGCTGCGGCACGCCAGGATCCTCCTGGCGGTCGCGCTGGCCGCCGGGCTGCTGGTCTTCGTTCCGGTGCGAGTGCTGGCTCCGGCGTGGCCGCCGGCGTCGTGGAGTGCCGTCGCCTGCGACGTCGGGCAGGGCGATGCCGTCGTCCTCGCCACCGGCGAGCAAGGGCGGGCGGTCCTGGTCGACACCGGGCCGGAACCGGGGCCGGTCGACGAATGCCTGAGCAGGCTCGGCGTCGACCGGGTTCCGCTGATCGTGCTGAGTCATCTGCACGCCGACCACATCGGCGGCCTCGAATCCGTCTTCGAGGGCAGGTCGGTCGGGGCAGTCGCCGTCGGCCCCGGCCGGGCTCCCGCCTGGGCGTGGCAGCAGGTCGCGGACGAGACCGCGCGCCGCGGAATTCCCTTGCTGGAGCTGGAGATCGGGCAACGGCTGGACTGGCCGGGGTTGTCACTGGACGTACTGGGGCCGCGGTATGTCACCGGTCGATCGGTTCGCGAACAGGACGGCACAGTGATCAACAACGGTTCCGTCGTCCTGCGCGCCGGGACCCCGGCGGGCCGGGTGCTCCTGACGGGCGACATCGAGCTTGCCGCGCAGGCCGACCTGATGGCCGAGGGGGCAGAACTGCGTGCCGAGATCCTGAAGGTCCCGCACCACGGAAGCCGTTACACGGCACCGGATTTCCTCAACGCCGTCGCGCCGCGGGCGGCGTTGGTGAGCGTCGGCGCCGGAAACACCTACGGGCATCCGAACAAGTCCACTTTGGACAATCTGGTCGCCGTCGGCGCGTCGGTCGCCAGGACGGACACGGACGGCGACACCGCGGTCCTCGCCGACGCGCGAGGTCTCGCCCTGGTACGCCGGGGTGAGCCCCGCGGCCCGCCTCGTACTTGAGGCGGGCCGACGGGAACTCAGATGCCCAGAGCCTCGCGCACCGCGTCGGCCGAGGCGCTGACGGTGGCCTTGGGGCCGATCTTGTCCTCGACGGCGTCGAGGGTCTTGAGGCCGTCACCGGTGATCAGCAGGACGATCTCCTCGTCCGGGTTGAGCTTGCCGGTCTCGATGAGCTTCTTGGCCGTCGCCACGGTGACGCCGCCGGCGGTCTCGGTGAAGATGCCTTCGGTGCGGGCGAGCAGCCGGATGCCCTCGACGACCTCTTCGTCGGTGACGTCTTCGATCGCGCCACCGGTGCGGTTGACCACATCGAGGACGTAGGGGCCGTCGGCCGGATTCCCGATCGCCAGCGACCGGGCGATCGTGTCCGGCTTGACCGGTTGGACGACGTCGTGCCCCGCGCGGAAGGCCGCCGAGACGGGGGAGCAGCCGGTGGCCTGCGCGCCGAACACCTTGTACGGCGTCTCGTCGACGAGGCCGAGCTGCCCGAACTCGCGGAAACCCTTGTCCACCTTGGTGAGCTGGGAACCGGAGGCGATCGGCACCACGATCTGGGAGGGAAGCCGCCAGCCGAGCTGTTCGGCGACCTCGAAGGCCAGCGTCTTGGAGCCTTCCGAGTAGTAGGGCCGGACGTTCACGTTGACGAACGCCCAGCTCTCCTGCTCGGCGGCGAGCTGGGTGGCGAGCCGGTTCACGTCGTCGTAGTTGCCGTCGACCGCGATCAAGTCACCGTCGTACACGGCGGTGGTGAGGATCTTGGCGCGTTCCAGGGTCTTCGGGATCAGCACGACCGATCGCCAGCCGGCACGGGCCGCCGCGGCGGCCACGGCGTTGGCCAGGTTGCCGGTCGAGGGACAGGCGAGCACATCGAACCCGAACTCGCGCGCGGCCGCCAAAGCGACGGCGACCACGCGGTCCTTGAAGGAGTGGGTGGGGTTGCCGGTGTCGTCCTTGACCCAGACCTTCTTGACACCCAAGGCTTTCGCGAGCCTGTCGGCCTGGATGAGCCGGGTGGCGCCGGGTTCGGTGTTGGGGATCTCTTCGACGTTCGAGGGAACGGGAAGGAGTTTCTTGTAGCGCCAGATGTTCTTCGGTCCGGCTTCGATGTCCTCGCGGCGCACGCGGCCGAAGTCGTAGGCGACTTCGAGCGGCGAGAAATCCTCGGCGGAAACGAATTCGGGAGCGAGCGGCTGCCGGTGTCCCTCTTCCTTCGACACCAGTTCGACGGCCGGTCCGAGATCCGGGGTCTTGGTGGTGGAGGTCGTGCCGAGGGTTGCGGTCATCGCGAGGTTCCTTTCCTCATCTGCCCCGCCGTGGGCGGGCCGGAATTGGCACCGTGTTCGTCAGCTACCCCGCGATCGCGGGATGACAGGCTGACGCCGGTTGCCGGGGCTTCATCGGGCCGTTCCCTCTGCCCCTCTGGATGAGCGGTATTCGATTGTCGGCACGCGCATGATCGCGTCGCCTCGCCAACACCGTACGACATGAGGCTCGGCTGAGGCCACCGTGCCCGCAACACATCACCGGACAAAGCACACGAGAGGAGGAGTGGCAGGATCGTCACCGTGACGACGCAAGCTTCCACCCCATCGCCGCTGGTCCTGGTTCTCGGTGAGGAAGAGCTGCTGATCGAACGCGCGGTCCGCAGCGCCTCGGACGCGGCCAAAGCGGCCGATCCGACGGCGGATCTCACCCGGATCCGGGTGTCGGACCTCACAGTCCCGGCCCTCGCGGAGATGGTCAGCCCCTCCCTGTTCGCCGAAGGCCGGGTGATCGTCCTCGAGTCCGCGCACGACATTTCGCAGGAGCTAGCCGACGGGGTGATGGCCTACGTCAAGGCCCCCGCCGACGGCATCGTGCTCGTCGTCGTGCACAGCGGAGGTGGTCGGAGCAAGGCCGCGAAGGGGCTCCCCGCCGCACTGAAGAAGGCCGGTGCGGAGGTTGTCGAGTGCCCGAAGCTGACCAAGCCCGCTGAGCGGGAATCCTTTGTCCGCAACGAGGTCCGCCGGGTCGGCGGGAAGATCGACGGTGCTGCCGTACTCGCGCTGATCGACGCGGTCGGCTCGGATCTGCGTGAACTGTCGTCGGCGGCGACCCAGCTGGTCGCGGACGCCGGCGGAACGGTCGACGAGCAGGCGGTCCGGCGCTACCACCGGGGCCGTGCGGACGTGAACGGGTTCGCCGTCGCGGAGAAGGCCGTCGCCGGCGACAAGGCGGCGGCGCTGGAGTCGCTGCGCTGGGCGATGCAGCTGGGCGTACCGCATGTGCTGGTCGCGGACGCCCTCGCCGACGCCGTCCGGACGATCGCGCGGGTGTCCGGTGCCGGTCGCGGGAACCCGAACCAGATGGCGGGTGAGCTGGGGATGCCGCCGTGGAAGGTGCGCAAGGCCCAGGGGCAGGCCCGCGGCTGGGGCCAGGGTGGGCTCGCCACCGCGATGCGGGTGGTCGCCCGGCTCAACGCCGAGGTCAAAGGGGTCGCGGCCAACCCGGAGTACGCGCTGGAGCGCGCCGTCCTGGAGGTCGTCGCCGCCCACGGCGCAAGCCGCTGAACACGGCGAAGGGCCCCGGCGACATGCATTGGCCCGGTGACGTCACCCTCGGACAGGTACACCGGCAACTGGAGCGCACCATCGGGGAGNCGCCCTCGGCGGCGTCACCCAGATA
Organism: Amycolatopsis coloradensis; assembly: GCF_037997115.1. Classification (NCBI taxonomy): domain Bacteria; kingdom Bacillati; phylum Actinomycetota; class Actinomycetes; order Pseudonocardiales; family Pseudonocardiaceae; genus Amycolatopsis; species Amycolatopsis coloradensis. The sequence continues at coordinate 770,820 of NZ_CP150484.1, read as the reverse complement.
GGCGACCCGCGTCGCCGGGGCCCTTCGAAAGCCGATCAGAGAGAGTTCGCGCGCTTCGCCAGCGCGGACTTCTTGTTGGCGGCCTGGTTGGCGTGGAGAACGCCCTTGGTCACGGCCTTGTCCAGCTTCTTGGCCGCGTCCTTCTGCAGCTCCAGGGCCTTGGCCTTGTCGCCGGCGTCGGCGGCCTCGCGGAACTTGCGGATCGCGGTCTTCACCGAGGACCGGATCGCCTGGTTGCGCTGACGCGCCTTCTCGTTGGTGGTGATGCGCTTGATCTGCGACTTGATGTTGGCCACGGGGGCGCTCCTCTTGAATCTCTCGGTGGTTTCACCGCCGCGCTGTGACCGGCCCTGCTGCTCGTGAGAGCGCGCGGGTTTCCTCCATGACGGAATGCCGCACGACGGTGAAAGACAAGCTTAACAGCCGTCCAGGGGTGGCTCGCGGCCACCTCGGGACGGGTGCTTGCGGTACGGTGCGGAGCGTAGTGCCTAGGGTTCCGCCGCCTGCCCGTTCAGCGAAACACACAATCAGGGCAGACGGGACAGGTCCGAGCGGCACCATCGGCGGGGCCGGAAGCGCCGCCGTTCATCTGACGGGACAAAAGCCTGGAGGACCGGTGTTTTCCGCGTGCGCGGAAACGTGAAAGGTCCGTCGTGAACGCCACCGCCCTGTCCTTCGTCGTCATCGCCGCAGTCATCCACGCGGGCTGGAACCTCGCGGCCAAGCGGATCCGTCGTGGCGGAGCCCGGTTCGTCTGGGCTTACTACAGCCTCTCCGCGATCCTGCTCGTCCCCGTCATGGCCGTCTCGCTGGCCGTGGAGCCGCAACGTCCACAGTGGACCTGGCTGCTCGCCGCGGTGGTCACGGCGGTGTTCCACGTCACCTACGGGATCGTCCTCCAGCGGGGCTACGCCGTCGGCGACCTTTCCGTCGTCTATCCCGTCGCCCGCGGTACCGGGCCGCTGATCTCGGTGCTCGCGGCCGTCGTACTGCTCGGCGAGCGGCCGGGGGTGCTCGGCCTGGTGGGCGCGTTCCTCGTGGTCGCCGGAGTGCTGGTGATCGGGACCGGCCGGGCATCGGCGCATGCCGACGCCGCCGATCGTGTCGCTCGCCGCAAAGGCCTGGTCTACGGACTGCTGACCGGGCTCACGATCGCCGCCTACACACTTTGGGACGCCCATTCGGTCACGGGCCTCGCGGTCCCGCCGATCGTCTACTTCGGAACCGGCGCGATCGTGCAGAGCCTCCTCATGACGCCGTACGCGCTGAGGGACCGCGAAGAGATCTCGTGGCTCTGGCGCGAACACAAGCGTGAGGTGTTCGTCGTCGGTGTGCTCTCGCCGGCCGCCTACCTGCTGGTGCTCTACGCCCTCCAGATCGCTCCGGTGAGCCTCGTCGCACCGGCGAGGGAGCTGAGCATCGTCCTGGGTGGCCTCGCCGCCTGGCTGGTCCTGGGGGAGGCGAACGCCGTCCGCAGGCTGGCCGGGTCGGTGGTGGTGCTGGCGGGGATCACCGCGATTGCGATGGCCTGAACCCATCCGGTAGGGATTGAGCCATGGACGTGCTGAGCAGCAGGGTGCTGATCCACCCGAAGGACCTCGACGTGTCGACGGCGTTCTATCGGGACACCCTGGGCCTGGCCATCGACAAGGAGTTCCCCGGCGGGACGGTGTTCTTCGCCGGGAACGGGTCGATCGAGATCGTCGGCACCGGGAAAACCGGCCCGACCCCGGACGTCGCGTTGTGGCTCCAAGTACGGGATCTGCCCGCGGCGCTCGAGGAACTCGCGGAGAAGGGTTTGGAGCCTGTCCGCGGGGCGCGGCGTGAACCCTGGGGTCTGGACGAAGCGTGGATCGCCGACCCGGACGGCACCAGGATCGTGCTGGTCGAGGTGCCGCGTGAGCACCCGTTGCGCACTGATCCGCGCTAGGCCGGCGGCTTGATCGCGCGCAGCTGAGCGGCGAGCGAGGCACCGAAACCCGGCGGTTCCCAGGTCCAGGTCTGCAGGTCGGTGAAGCCGGCGGCGGTCACTTCGTCGGCCAGCTCGTGCCGGGACACCGGCAGCCACTTCTCGTGCGCCGACAGCAGTAGCCGCCCGCCGGGCCGCAAGACGCGGAACAATTCGGCGAACCCGGCCGCCCGGTCTTCCCACAACTGCACGTTGTTGACGCTCAGGACCACGTCGACGCTCTCGCCCGGCTGACCTGTCGAGTCCGCGGTGCCGTGGCGCAGCTCCACCTCGTCGCCACAGCGGCGGCGCGAGCGGGTGAGCATCTCCGGGGAGGGGTCGACGCCGATCGCGCGGCCCGCGCGTTCGGCCGTGGCCTGGAGCCCGACGCCCGGGCCAGGGCCCACGACCAGGGCGGTTTCGCCCGACTCGATCGACGCCAGCTCGACGACGCGAAGTTCGGTGGCGGCGTTGCCGTGCTCCATCGCTCGGCCGCCGAACCGGCCGAGCAGTCCCCGGGGATGGCCGAACGTTCGGTCGAGTATCCGGGACAGTGAAGTGCTCATGCTTCGAGGGCACCACAGCTCATCACGGGCCGCATCGGGGATGACCCCCACTCGCACCCGGAGCGGCATGGGAACATAGAGGTGGCACACCCCGACCTTCGCGAGGAAACCCGTTGACGACGTTCGCCGACACGACCTTCACGCCCCCGGAGCTCATCCGGAACTTCTGCATCATCGCGCACATCGACCACGGCAAGTCGACCCTGGCCGACCGGATGCTGCAGCTCACCGGCGTGGTCGAGGAGCGGGCCATGCGCGCTCAGTACCTCGACCGCATGGACATCGAACGGGAACGCGGGATCACCATCAAGGCGCAGAACGTGCGCCTGCCCTGGAAGGTCGACGGCCAGGACCATGTCCTGCACCTGATCGACACCCCCGGTCACGTGGACTTCACCTACGAGGTTTCCCGGGCCTTGGAGGCCTGTGAAGGAGCGATCCTGCTGGTCGACGCCGCACAGGGGATCGAGGCGCAGACGCTGGCGAACCTCTACCTGGCGCTCGAGAAGAACCTGCACATCATCCCGGTGCTGAACAAGATCGACCTGCCGTCGGCCGATCCGGACAAGTATGCGGCCGAGCTGGCGCACATCATCGGCTGCGAGCCCTCGGACGTGCTCCGCGTGTCGGCGAAGACCGGCATGGGCGTGACCGAACTGCTCGACGAGTGCGTGAAGCAGGTCCCGCCGCCGGTCGGCGACGCGGACGCGCCCGCCCGAGCGATGATCTTCGACTCGGTGTACGACACCTACCGGGGCGTCGTGACCTACATCAGGGTCGTCGACGGCAAGATCACGCCGCGCGAGCGGATCAAGATGATGTCCACCGGCGCCACCCACGAACTCCTCGAGGTCGGAATCATCTCGCCGGAGCCCAAGGCCAGCAAGGGGCTGGGCGTCGGTGAGGTGGGTTACCTCATCACCGGGGTGAAGGACGTCCGGCAGTCGAAGGTCGGTGACACCGTCACCTCCGAGCGCAAGGGCGCCGAGGAGCCGCTCGCGGGCTACCGCGAACCGAAGCCGATGGTCTACTCGGGCCTGTACCCGGTCGACGGTTCGGACTATCCCGAGCTGCGTGAAGCACTGGACAAGCTCCAGCTCAACGACGCCGCGCTCGCCTACGAGCCGGAAACCTCCGTGGCGCTCGGGTTCGGATTCCGCTGCGGCTTCCTCGGCCTGCTACACCTGGAGATCACCCGGGACCGGCTCGAGCGCGAATTCGGCCTCGACCTGATTTCCACCGCGCCGAACGTCATCTACAACGTCGTGCTCGAAGACAAGAGCGAGGTCGTGGTGACGAACCCGTCGGACTGGCCGTCCGGGATGAAGATCTCCGAGGTCCACGAGCCGGTTTCGAAGGTGAGCATCCTGGCGCCGTCGGAGTTCGTCGGCACGATCATGGAGCTGTGCCAGGCCAAGCGCGGCACGCTGCTGGGGATGGATTACCTCTCCGAGGACCGCGTCGAACTGCGCTACAACATCCCGCTCGCGGAGATCATCTTCGACTTCTTCGACACGCTGAAGTCGCGTACGCGCGGCTACGCGTCCCTTGACTACGAAGAGGGCGGCGACCAGGTCGCCGACCTGGTCAAGGTCGACATCCTGCTTCAGGGTGAGACCGTCGACGCGTTCTCGGCGATCGTGCACAAGGACGCCGCGTACGGCTACGGCAACCGGATGGCGACGCGGCTGCGCGAGCTGATCCCGCGGCAGCAGTTCGAGGTCCCGATCCAGGCGGCCGTCGGGTCGAGGATCATCGCCCGCGAGACCATCCGCGCGATCCGCAAGGACGTGCTCGCGAAGTGTTACGGCGGTGACATCTCGCGTAAGCGCAAGCTGCTGGAAAAGCAGAAGGAAGGCAAGAAGCGAATGAAGACCGTCGGCCGGGTCGAGGTCCCGCAGGAAGCCTTCGTCGCCGCGCTGTCCACTGAGGACGCCGGGAGCAAGAAGAAGTAGGCGACACTTGCGAAAAGGCCGCTCGGATCGCGA
>NZ_CP150484.1:536966-766308 GCF_037997115.1 Amycolatopsis coloradensis | reverse complement strand
CTGATCGCGATCCGAGCGGCCTTTTCGCGTCAGCGATTCCCGCTGATGCGGTTCGCCGTGACGAAGACGGCGACCCGGCGTTCGGCGGCCATCACGCGGTCGTACTCGTGCCAGTCGTCGTGGGTCCCCGTCGCCGCGATGAAGACCTCGCGCAGCAACCGGGGGAGACCTGCCGGGTCGAAGTCCGGGTCCGGGTCGTCCGGTCCGATCAGGTGCGTGCTTCCCTGGACCGCCGCCCACTCCCAGCCGCGCCGGAAGGTGACCGTGGCGTGGCCGGCCTGGCGGAACAGGTCGAGTTTCTTTACCCCGCCCATCGCCGCGAAGGCGACCCCCGGTGCCTTGGTGACCGGGTCTTCGAAGACGCCGGCGTTGACCACCGAGGAGTGGACGGTGCCGTCCGCGCGGACCGTCGAGACGGTCGCGAGTCCGTTTTCGCGCAAGGAAAGGGCGCGGACGAGTTCGAGGTCTGCGGCCATGGGGCCACCGTAGCCCGCCCGGCCAGGGGAAGAGGGCCGAGCGGACCATCGGAAGGATCAGCAGGTGCCGTTGTCGCGCCAGACACCCCATTGGCCGCCTGCGCCGGGTTCCTCGCCTTGCGTCCACCACTGCGCCGTCCACTTGTGCCCGTTGTGGGAGACGGTCGCTCCTCCGGTGTAGACCGAAGCGCGGTCCCAGGCGGGGAGCGAGCAGGTGCCCGGGTTCCCGGATCCGGTTTCCCAAGGCACTTGGCTCGACTTGTAGTAGTCGAGGCCCTGGGCCTGCCATCGCGGGGCTTGAGCGCCGAGGCGTACTCGGAAGGTGTTCCAATCGTGGGTCGACCACGGCGACCAGCCGAGTTCGGCGTGCGCGGGGAGCCGGGGGAAGGCGAGGTAGTCGATGTTCGCCGGGGTGACCACGGTTTCGGTCCACAGCGGCGATTCGACGCCGCGAACGGCGGATTCGGGCACGCCGGAGAGGTAGGCGCCCGGATTCCAGTTGTAGGCGTCCTGGACCTCGATGTAGCCGGCCCACGAGAGCCCGATCGGGGTACTGGAGTTGTACTTCATGTCCAGGTAGGCCTTGTTCGCCGGCGACAGGATCACCTTGCTGCCGCGGGCGACGGCGTTCGTGACCTCCGTGCTGGACGTCGTCGTGCCCCAGAACTGCGGAGTCGCCGTGGCGGGCAGGGTGGCCTTGCCGATCTCGTGCCAGCCGACGACCTGCTTGCCCGCGGTGGCCACCATCGGCAGCACCCGGTTCATGAACGTGCGGTAGTCCGCGTCGCTGGTGGCCTGGGCCTCGTCGCCGCCGAGGTGGAAATACGGCCCGGGCGTCAGCGCGGCGACCTCGCGGATGACGTCGTTGACGAAGGTGTAGGTGATCTCCTTCGAGATGCAGAGCGAGCTGTAGCCGACGGCGGTGTCGGTGCGCAGCGGGGGAGCGGTGTTGTTGCAGTTCAGCTCGGCGTACGAGGCCAGGGCGGCGTTGGTGTGCCCGGGCATGTCGATCTCCGGGATGACCGTGATGAACCGCGAGGCCGCGTAGTTCACGATCTCCGTGTACTGCGCCTTGGTGTAGTAGCCGCCGGCGCCCCCGCCGACCTGGGTGCTGCCGCCGTAGGTGGTCAGCCGCGGCCAGCTGTCGATCTGGATGCGCCAGCCCTGGTCGTCGGCGAGGTGCAGGTGCAGGTTGTTGATCTTGTACTGCGCCAGCTGGTCGATGTACCGCTTGACCGTGGCGACCGGATGGAAGTGCCGGGCGACGTCGAGCATCGCGCCTCGGTAGCCGAACCGCGGGTAGTCCAGGATGTCGGCACCCGGGATCGTCCACGGACCCTGCTGGACCGTGGGGCTTTCGATCTTGCCTGGCAGCAACTGCCGAAGCGTCTGTACACCGCCGAAGAGACCTTGCGCGGTCGTCGCGCGCAGGACGACCGAAGCGGATGTCGAGTTGAGCTGGTAGCCCTGGTCGCCGACGCGAGAGTCGGCGCCGGACAGCAGGAGTGAGATTCCGTCGGCCGGGGTGCCCGACGGTGCGTCGGAGACGGGCAAGGGGAAGCCGGTGGAGGCACGGAAGATTCCGGCGAGGTAGTCGCCGACGGCCTTGGCCTGTGCCGAACCGGCCTGGGTGTAGATCTTGGTGTTCGTGGTCAAGGTGTGGTCGGAGCCGGTGACCGCACGGACCGAGACCGGGACCGGGACGATCGCCTGCAGTGGCGGAGTGGCCGCGTCGGCGACGGGGGCGGCTGCGGTGGTGGCGCCGGCGAGCAGCGCCACCCCGACGAAGGCGCGGCCCAGCCGCGCTTTCAAGGTCTTCACCGGGTGCCTCCAGGGGACAGGGGGCGTGACGCGCGTCACGCGCGGGTCCGATCGTCGCATCTTCGGCGTCAAAGGTCTAGACCATCAAGAGCGAATCTCGGAGTGACTCGAACGTCACATTCCGTGTCGCCACGAGCGGTCTATCGTCGGAAACGTGTTCGAAGATCTGCGTTTTCCCGTGATCGTGGCCCCGATGGCGGGCGGGCCGACCACTCCCGAGCTCGTGGCCGCGGTGACCGCGGCGGGGGGATTCGGCTTCCTGGCCGGGGGCTATCTGAGCGCCGACGCCCTCTCGGACCGGATCGCGAAGACGGCCGCGCTGACCGGCGAGCCGTTCGGCGTGAACCTCTTCGTCCCGGGCGGCGCCGCGGAGGCGGATCTCGGCGCGCATATCGAGCGTTGGCGAGCCGAGGCCGAACGCCACGGTGTCGAGCCCGGCGAGCCGCGCTGGGACGACGACGCCTATGCCGCGAAGCTCGACGTCGTCCTGGAGCGGAAGGTGCCGGTCGTTTCGTTCACCTTCGGCACACCTTCGCTCGAGGACGTCGAACGCTTGCACGCCAACGGGAGCAGGGTCGCTGTCACCGTCACCGGCCCGGCGGAAGCCGAGCAGGCCGTGGCCGTCGGCGCGGACGCGCTCGTGGTCCAGGGATTCGAGGCAGGAGCGCATCGAGGGATCTTCGCTGACGAGCCCGGAGCTGAAGGTGGCGGCGCGCAGTATGGCGTCCTCAGCCTGCTTCGCCTGGTCTCGGCGCGGACGGCTTTGCCGCTCGTCGCGACGGGCGGCCTCGTGCACGGCGCCGATATCGCGGCGGTGCTGGCGGCGGGGGCCGTCGCGGCACAGCTGGGCACCGCTTTCCTGCGGGCGGACGAGGCCGGGACGCAGTCCGCGCACCGGCAGGCGCTCGCGGACGGCGGAAGGCCGACGGCGTTCACCAGGGCGTTCAGCGGTCGTCCCGCCCGGTCGCTGGTCAACCGCGCGGTCGCGGATTTCTCGGCGACGGCGCCGTCGGCGTATCCGGAGGTCAACAACCTGACCAAGCCGATCCGTGCGGCGGCGGGCAAGGCGGGCGACCCCGAGATCATGTCCCTCTACGCGGGGCAGACCTACGAACTCGCGGGCTCCGGCCCGGCGGCGTCGATCGTCGAACGCCTCCAGACCGAAGCCCGCGAAGCCGCTACGCGTTTGAGTCGTCTCCGCTGACCTGCTTCGCGTCGCCGTTGTCCGCGTTCATCGCGGAGTGACGGCGGCTGTAGGCGAAGTAGATGATCAGGCCGACGCCGAACCAGGCCGCGAACCGCAGCCAGGTCTCCGGGTTCAGGAACGTGATCAGCCAGATCGAGAAGACGACGCCGATGATCGGCACGATGGGCATACCCGGCGTCTTGAACGTGCGGGGCAGGTCGGGCTGCTTGTAGCGCAGCACGATCACCGCGATGCAGACGACGACGAACGCGAGCAGGATGCCGATGTTCGTCAGCTCCGCGGCCTCACCGATGGGCAGCAGCCCGGCGATGACCGCCGACGCGATGCCGAGCACCCAGGTCATCCGGCTCGGCACCTTGCGCACCGGGTGGGTCTTGCTGAACCACTTGGGCAGCAGGCCGTCGCGGCTCATCGAGTAGCCGACCCGGCTGGCGCCCATGAGGAAGGTGAACAGCACCGTGGTGATGCCGATGATCGCGCCGACGGCGATGATCAGGCCGAGCCACTTCATGCCCAGGCCGGCGAAGGCGCTGGAGAAGGCGGCCTCGCTGTCGATGTCCTTGTAGTTGACCATCCCGGTCAGGACCAGGCAGGCCAGCACGTAGAGCACCATCGAGATGGCGAGCGAGTAGATGATCGCCTTCGGCATGTGCTTCTGGGAGTCGGTCGACTCCTCGGCCGCGGTGGACATTGCGTCGTAACCGAAGACGGCGAAGAACACGGTCGCCGCGCCGGTGAACGCGCCGCTGAGGCCGAACGGGAAGAAGTTCGAATAGTTGTCGGTGTTGATGTGGAAGACGCCGACGACGATGACCAGCAGGACCAGGCCGACCTTCAGGTAGACCAGCAGCGTTTCGAACCGGGCCGCGTTCTTCATGCCCTGGTTGAGGATGAAGGCGATCAGCAGGCACAGCAGCACGGCGAACAGGTTGATCTTGTAGGACCCCGGTTCGACGCCTGCCTTTTCGGTGCCCGGAGCGCCCAACATCCATGTCGGGAGCTCGATGTTGAGGTAGCCCAGCAGTTCGTTGAAGTAGCCGGAGATGCCGATCGCGACCACCGCCACGATCGCGGTGTACTCCAGCAGCAGGTCCCAGCCGATGAACCAGCCGACGATCTCACCCAGCACGGTGTAGCCGTAGGTGTAGGCCGACCCGGCGCGGGGGATCAGCCCGGCGAACTCGGCGTAGGAGAACGCGGCCGCGGCGCTGGCGATACCCGCGATGAGGAACGAGATGAGCACGGCGGGTCCGGCCGTCTTGTTCGCGACCGCGCCGGCCAGGGAGAAGATCCCCGCACCGATGATGCCGCCGACGCCGATCGCGGTGAGCTGTCGCAGGCCGAGCGTGCGTTGGAGCCCTCCGCCCCCGCTGAGTTCTTGGATCTGATCGATCGGTTTACGGCGGAAAATCCCGGATCCCGAGCCCAGGCTGCGCGGTGCGGACATCGTCGTCTCCCAACAGGTTGTGCCTTTCGGACTGGGTCACAGTCCGAAAGGCACCGTAGCGGGAGTCGGGACATCGCACCTATCCGGCGACAGTGTCCTCGCTCACTTCGGCGGCCACGCGAGCGGCGATCTTCGACGGCCTGGACGCGCCGGCGGAGAAGTAGGTCAGCAGCTCGGAGATCTCGACGGGGTCGTCCAGCTGGGGGCAGTGGCCCCAGTCCCCGCGCACCATCAGCCTGCTGTGCGGGACCAGCGCGTGCAGCTGGCGCCCGGAGGCTGCGCTGACCAGCTTGTCCTTGCCGCAGACGACCACCAGGAGCGGGACCCGGATCTCCTCGAGCCGGTACGCGTTCGTCAGCTCTTCGACGAGTTGCCTCGCCTGTTCGAGCCGGGTGGTGGTGGACCGGTAGTCCGGGAACAGCGAGGTGAACCGGCGGACCTGAGCGGCGTCCGCGACGGAGGAGTCGGCGTACAGCAGCCGGGGGACGACCTGCTCGGCGACGGCGCGCACGAGGAAACCGGGGATCGGCAGCGGCAGGGCCGAGTACATCCGTAGCGGCAGCGGGTATCGGGCCACGGTGCGGATGAGCCAGCTGTCCACGAAACCGGGTGCGGCGATCGAGACCACGCCCGCGACCGGCAGGCGGTGGTTCTCGGCGGCCCGGAGGCTCATCGTGCCGCCGAGCGAGTTGCCGGCGAGCACCACCGTGCCGAGTACCGCCTGCTCCTTGACCACGGCCGCGGTGAACGCGTCCAACTGCGGGAGCATCGGGCCCGGCCGCAGTGGCTGAGCGTCACCGAATCCGGGCAGATCGACCGCGACCGCCGGAACACCGGCGGCCGCGAGCAGCTCCAGAACCGGGCGCCAGGTGTCGGCGCTGTCGCAATAGCCGTGCAGCAGCACCAGCCTCGGCGCCGTCGGTTTGACCTGCCCGCGCGCGGTGGCCCGCTTACCGAGCACCCGCCGTGGGGCGCGGTCGGTGGACTCCACCGGCTGCGGCCCGACTTCGAGCACTCTGGTGCGGACACCGGCGTAGCGCCGGAACGAGACGCGGATGGGGTCGGCGTCGGTGGTGGTCCGGCCCCCCGGGTCCGCCGGTTCGGGCCGCTGCGATGCGGTCATCCTTCAAGGCTAACCGCGAGAGGTCGGATTTTGGTCGAACTTTGGTCGTGAAAAGCTCCCCGAGTCATAACGTTCTTGACACTTGACAAGACTGTGAAATGACTGTTTGACCTGCGCGGAACGCGCGGGCGTGCGCCTGTGTGCGCGTTTCATCGTGGCGCGGGGGAGGACTCACCCCTCCGACGACTGCGTGAAGACCACCTTGCCGGAAGTTTCCCCGTCGAGCATGTTCTTAAACCCGGTTTCGGCCTCCGCGAACGGCAGTTCGGCGCCGATCCGCGGACGCACCCCCGTGAGTTCCAGGTAGGCGAGAAGATCGTTCAGTTCGTCCCTGGTCCCCATGGTCGAACCCGCGATACGCAGTTGCAGAAAGAACACGCGCTGCAACTCCGCGTGAGCATCCGGTCCGCTGGTCGAGCCGGAAACGACGATGATCCCGCCCGGTTTGAGCGACTTCACCGAATGCGACCAGGTCGCCTTCCCGACGGTTTCGAAGACGGCGTCGACCCGCTCCGGCAGTCGCGCGCCGGACTCAAAGGTCTGATGTGCGCCCAGATTCTCGGCCAGCGCACGCTTTTCCTCGCTACGCCCGGTCACCCAGACCCGGAACCCGGCCGCGCGCCCGAGTTGGACGAGGGCGGTCGAGACGCCGCCGGAGGCGCCTTGCACGAGCATCGTCTGCCCCGGTCGCAGCCCGGACTTCACGAACAGCATCCGGTACGCGGTCAGCCACGCCGTGCCCATGGTCGCGGCTTCCGCGAAGGTCAGGTTCGACGGCTTCGGCACGACGTTGCGCGCCGGAACCACGACCTGCTCGGCGAAGGTGCCTTGGTACTTCTCGGTGAGCAAGGTGCGCTTCGGGTCGAGAGTGTCGTCGCCCTGCCAGCCCGGGGCGTTGATCACCGAGTGGACGACGACCTCGGTGCCGTCGTCGAGGGTGCCCGCGCCGTCGCAACCCAGGATCATCGGGAATTGCTCGGGTTTGATGCCGACGCCGCGCAACGTCCACAGGTCGTGCATGTTGAGGCTGGCGGCCTTGACGTTGACCCGCACCCAGCCTTCGGGCACGTCGGGCTCGGGTCGCTCGCCGATCACCAGCGAGTCCAGCGGCTTTTCGGCGTTGGGTTCGGATGCGTAGACGGCGAACATGTCAGCAACCTACATGGCCTGACCGGCGGTGGCAGTGGGTGCGAGCGTAGGCTCACATCGTGTTCAACGGGCTCGCAGACTGGTGGGACGGCGTCGAGCTGTGGCTCGCGCAGGCCCCGTTTCCCGTGCAGTTCGTACTGGTCATGGCGGTCGTCGTGCCGCTGTGCCTGGTCGCGGCCTGGGTGCTCGACTCGGTGTTCGGAAAGGTCGCCCGGCTCTTCGGCACGGCCCGCGATGCGAACGACCCCGACCGGCCGTCCTAAGCTGGCACACCATGTTCAACCGTAGGCGGATCACCGCCGCCCTGATCGGCCTGATCGTGCTGGTGCTCGCAGGCTGGTTCGTCAAGGACGGCATCAGTGGTGACGACACGAAGAGCGCTCCGGCGAGTTCGTCCGCTTCGGCCGCGCCTTCGGGCGACGCCGCGGCGAGCCAGGCGAAGGGCAAGGTCGCGGGCGCGGAGTCGGGTCTCCCGGTCAAACCGCTCACCGGACTTCCCCCGCAGGCGTCCGACACCTGGAAGCTCATCCAGGCGGGTGGGCCGTACCCGTACCCGCGCAACGACGATGTCACCTTCCAGAACCGGGAGAAGGTCCTGCCCGCCAAGGGGTCCGGCTACTACCGGGAGTACACGGTCAAGACGCCGGGCAGCCCCGATCGCGGGGCCAGGCGACTGGTGACCGGTAGCGGCAAGGAGCTGTACTACACCGACGACCACTACAAATCCTTCGTCGTAGTGGATCCCAGTCGATGAGCGCGGGCAAGGAAGCGGCGGACAAGGCGTTCGCCCGCGGTGCGTATCCGCATCTGATCGACGGCGCGCGGACGGTCGACAAGGACACGACGCTCGACGCGATCGCGGAGGCGCTGTCGTTCCCTGATTACTTCGGGAAGAATCTCGACGCGCTCTACGACTGCCTCACCGACCTGTCGTGGCTCCCGGTCGGCGAGCACGTGCTGATCTGGTCCGGTTCCTCGGGCCTCAGGGAGCGCGATCCCAAGGCATACCTGGCCGTCCGCAGCGTGCTTTCCGACGCGCAGCGGGCGCTGGGGCCCTCCGGTGACCGGAAGGACTCCCGGCGCCTCACTGTCGTCTTGCCGGATTAGGCCTCCGGGACCCAGTTCGGCTTGCGCTTCTGCGCGAAGGCCGTGATGCCCTCCTGGCCTTCTTCGCTCGCGAAGAAGCCGGCGGAAAGCTTGTTCATGGCCTCGAAGCCTTCGGACGGTGTCGCCGGGCGAGGCTTGCTGAGCAGTTCCTTCGTGGCCGCGAGCGCCTTCGGTCCGCCGAGGGCGAGTGCCTTGACGTAGCGGGCGACCTCGCCGTCGAGTTCGTCGGCGGGGACGGCGGAGTTCAACAGGCCGATCTCGACGGCGCGTTTCGCGTCGAAGGTGTCACCGGTCAAGAAGAGCTCGTGCGCGGCGCGGGCGTTGAGCCGCGGCAGCACGGTGAGCGAGATGACGGCGGGCACGACGCCGATCCGCACCTCGGAAAAGGCGAAGGTCGCTTCGTGAACGGCCACGGCGATGTCGGTCGCGGCCACCATGCCGATACCGCCCGCCCGCGCGGGGCCCGCCAGCTTGGCCACGACAGGTTTGGGGCTGGTCCACAGCTGCTCGAGGATCTTCGGGAACTCGTTGACGCCCTGGGCGCCCGCACCGGCGCCGCGGGCCTCCTTGAGATCCATTCCCGCGCAGAACACCGGACCGGTGTGGGTGAGCACGATGACCCGCACCGCGTCGTCCGCCCGTGCCTTGTCCAGCGATTCGCTCAGTTCACGCCGCAGCTGGGCAGAGAGCGCGTTGCGGTTGTGCGGGGAGTCCAAGGTGATCGTGGCGGTGCCGCCCACCACGTCGTAGTGCACCAGTTCGTCAGCCATGCCCCACCTTCGCATGGGCGAAGACAGGCCGGGCAGTGGCCTGCGCCACCATCTCCACCGACGGTGGCGCAGGCACTGGTCAGCCGATCGTCGTCGTGGTGAAGGTCGGGCTCGGGTTCGGGAAACAGGCGGTCGGGGCGGAGACGTCGAAACCGGCGCTGACCACGGCGGTGAACGTCAGGCCCGGGTCGCTGTAGCTGGTCCCGCCCAGTTTCGTCTCGATGGTGCCGGACGAGCCCGCGGTGAGGTGCGCGGTCACGGTCGGCAGTTCGAACGTCGAGCCGCCCGCGATCGGGCCGGGGAAGCTCAGCGTCGCGACGCTGCCGGAGACGGTGATCTTCGGCGGGGTCGAGCCGATGCCGGAGCCGCCGGCGAGGTCGGCGCCCACCCAGGTCGAGTTCGCCGGGATCGGGATCTTCAGTGAGAAGTCCTTGATGTTCTTGACCTGGTAGCCGCTGACTTCGGCCGGGACCGTGTTCGGCGCCGGATCGATGACGACGTCGAGCGCGGCGCCGGGGGCGACCGTGGCCGGAGCGGTGACGTCGGCGTCCTGGTTCAGCTTGAGGTACTTGTTGCCGACGAGCGGCGGCTTCGCCTCGCAGTCGAAGACGACGGTGGTCGCCGCGGAAGCCGGTGCGGCGAGCCCGACGAGCGGGACGAGCACGGCCGAGGCGCAGACCAGGGCACGGATGGCAGCCTTCATGTTCCACCTACCTGGGGGTTCGAGGGGGAGAGAGGGAGCTGCGCAGCGTTTAGAGAGTTACCGGCAAGTTAAGTAACTCGTCAAGAAATCTCCGTTCCCATACGCGGGGTGTCACGGAACTGGGAACGGAACCCACCGAAAATCGGTATCAAGCGCCCGAACGGGACGCGCCGCTCTACTGTGCCGATGAATGATCAGGCGGCGAGCCGGGAGGCGGCGACGTCGTAGCGGTCCAGGACGAGCCCGGCGATCCGCGGATCCGGCCCCAGCGGCCCGGCGACGATCACCGACGGATCGGCTTCGCGGGCCAGTCGCGCGATCCGGTCCGGCAGCAGCCCTGGCGCGAGGAACCAGCCCGCGACCGCGAGCCGCTGTGCGCCGTTGAGGCGCAGCCGTGCGATGGCGGCGGGCACGTCCGGCTGCGCGGCGCTGGCGAAGGCGGGCGTCGCGAGCAATCCGCGGCGCAGGTGCCAGCGGGTGGTGATCCCGGCGACCGCGTCGTTCGCCGCGACGTTCGACGAGCCGACGCCCGCCAGCAGGACACCCAGCCCGGGGTCGTCGAGCTCGGCACCCGCCTCGGTGAGCCGGTCCAGCGCGACCGTCTCGATGAGCGGATCGATCCCCAGCACCCCGGAAACCCGCACGTCGAGGCCCGGGCAGTCCGCGGTCACCTCGGCGACGAGCGCGGGCAGGTCGACCCGGGCGTGGTACGCGACGCCGAGCAGCAGGGGCACCACGACGACCTCGCGATGTCCCTCGGCGTAGAGGCCGCGCAGGGCGTCGGTGAGCAACGGCTCCGAAAGATCCAAAAAGGACTCGCGGATATCGAGGCCCGGCGCCAGCCCACGGGAGACGTCGAGCAGGGCGCGGATGGTCGCGGCGGACCGCGTGTCGCGGCTGCCGTGGGCGACGGCGAGCAGGGGTGGGGTCATGCGAACCTTTCGCCGACGAGTCCGGCCGCCAGTGTATCGCCGTCCTTCGGGTCGATGACCAGGAAAGCGCCCGTCCGCGGGCTGACGCCGTAGTCGTCGACGCCGATCTCCTCCGCCAGCCGGAGCGTGACCCGGCCGATGTCGTTGAGTTCCAACGTGCCCGGGTCGTCCACACTGGACAAGGTCTGCTCGTCGAACCGTGCGTGGAGCTCGCCGACGAGGGCCTGCACCGTCCGCGTCCCGTGCTTCACCAGCACCCGCGCGCCCGGTTTCAGCGCCTTGGCCGAGAGCCAGCACAACGTCGCGGTGATCTCGTCGGTCACCGTCGGCTGCCGGTCGGCGGCGGCGATCAGGTCGCCTCGCGAGATGTCGACATCGTCGGTGAGCAACAGGGTCACCGAGGTACCGGCGCCGGCTTCGGCGAGCGGCCCGTCGGCGGTGTCGATGCCCTCCACCCGGCTGCGGATTCCCTGCGGAAGCACGACGATCTCGTCACCGGGCCGGACTGTGCCCGCCGCGATCTGCCCCGCGTACCCGCGGTAGTCGGGGTGGTCGGCAGTGCGCGGCCGGATCACGTACTGCACCGGGAAGCGGAACGCCGAATCGTGCGGATCCGGCGCCACCGGCACGGTTTCCAGGTGCTCCAGCAGGGTCGGGCCGGAGTACCACGGGGTCTTCGCCGACTTCTCCGCCACGTTGTCGCCCACCAGCGCCGAAACCGGCACCGCGAGCACGGAGCCCCGTTCGTAGCCCAGGGACGCGGCGTGCTCGGCGAACTCCTCGGCGATCACGGTGAACGTCGCTTCGTCGTAGCCGACGAGGTCGATCTTGTTGACCGCCAGCACCAGGTTCGGGACGCCGAGCAGGGCGAGTACGGCGGCGTGACGGCGGGTCTGCTCGATGACGCCCTTGCGCGCGTCGACCAGCAGCACGGCGAGCTGCGCGGTCGATGCCCCGGTCACCGTGTTCCGCGTGTACTGCACGTGGCCGGGCGTGTCCGCGAGCACGAAACTGCGCCTGGGCGTCGCGAAGTACCGGTACGCCACGTCGATCGTGATGCCCTGCTCGCGTTCCGAGCGCAGGCCGTCCACGAGCAGGGAGAGGTCCGGAGTGGACAGTCCTTTGTCGACACTGGCGCGGGTGACCGCGTCCAGCTGGTCGGCGAGGACGGATTTGGTGTCGTACAGGAGCCGCCCGACCAGGGTCGACTTCCCGTCGTCCACGCTGCCCGCGGTCGCGAGCCTGAGGAGGCTGGACATCAGAAGTACCCTTCCCGCTTGCGGTCTTCCATCGCCGCCTCCGACATCCGGTCGTCGGCGCGGGTGGCGCCGCGCTCGGTGAGCCGGGAGGCCGAAACCTCGGCGATGACCTCGTCCACCGTGGCGGCGGTCGATTCGATGGCGCCCGTGCACGAACCGTCGCCGACGGTCCGGTAGCGCACGGTCAGTTCCTTGACGACCTCGTCCGGCCGCGGCCCGCCCCATGGGCCTTCGGCCAGCCACATGCCGTCGCGCTGATAGACCTCGCGCCGGTGCGCGTAGTAGATCGACGGCAGCTCGACCTTCTCCCGCGCGATATAGTTCCAGACGTCCGCCTCGGTCCAGTTGGACAGCGGGAAGACGCGGACCTGCTCGCCTGGACGGTGACGGCCGTTGTAGAGGTTCCACAGTTCGGGGCGCTGCCGTCGCGGCTCCCACTGGCCGAAAGCGTTGCGCAGACTGAAGATCCGCTCCTTGGCGCGAGCGCGCTCCTCGTCGCGGCGCCCGCCGCCGAAGACCGCGTCGAACTTGTTCTCGGCGATCGTGTCGAGCAGCGGCGTGGTCTGCAGCGGGTTGCGCATCCCGTCGGCGCGCTCTTCGAGCCTGCCGTCGTCGATCCAGTCCTGGACCTTCGCCACCACCAGCCGCAGCCCGTGCCGCTCGACGACGCGGTCGCGGAAGTCGATGACCTCGTCGAAGTTGTGCCCGGTGTCCACGTGCAGCAACGGGAACGGCACCGGAGCGGGCCAGAACGCCTTGATCGCCAGGTGCAGCAGGAGCGTCGAGTCCTTGCCGCCGGAGAACAGGATCACCGGCCGGTCGAACTCACCCGCCACCTCGCGGAAGATGTGGATGGCCTCGGATTCCAGTGCGGCGAGGTTGTCCTGCGCCGCATCTGTGGCCGGTTCGAGCGTGGTCATTTCGTCCCTTCTCACCCGTGGAGGCCGCATTCGGTCTTGCCCTGCCCGGCCCAGCGGCCGCTGCGCGGGTCCTGGCCCGGGGCGACCTTGGCGGTGCACGGCGCGCAGCCGATCGACAGATAACCGATGGACACCAACGGGTTCTCGAGAATCCCGTGCTCGTCGATGTAGTCCCTGAACTCGTCGTCGGACCACGGCGCGATCGGGTTGATCTTCACCAGCCCGTTGCGGTCGTCCCAGGTGACGATGGGGGTGTTCGCGCGGGTCGGCGCGTCGACGCGGCGGACGCCGGTCACCCACGCCGAGTACTTCGCGAGCGTGTTCCGCAGCGGCACGACCTTGCGCAGGTGACAGCACTGGTTCGGGTCGCGCTCGTGCAGCTTCGGGCCGTACTCGGCGTCCTGTTCGGCGACGCTCTGTTCGGCCTCTGCGTTGACTATCCGCACGCCCGGGTACACCGCCTGCACCGCGTCACGGGTGCCGATGGTCTCCGGGAAGTGGTAGCCGGTCTGCAGGAACAGCACGTCGACGTCGGGTTTGACCTGGGTGGCCAGATCGATGAGGACGGCGTCCTGCATGTTGGAGGCGACGATGAAGTCGTCACCGAAGGTCTCCGCGGTCCAGCGCAGGGCTTCGGTCGCGGTCGCCTCCGCGAGCTCCTTCGAAGCCCGTTCGGCGAGCGTCTTGTAGTCGGCAGTGGCGGTCATCCTTGCGACACCTCCGGAAAGGACAGTCCGAGGAACTTCACGGTGAAGACCCGGCGGCAGCCCGAGCACAGCCACGAGCCGCCCTCTTCCGGCCGCAGGTCTTCATCGCCACAGAAAGGGCAGTGGTACGGAGTCGCGCGCTCGGTCACTGCAAGACGCTCTCGTCGGCCCGCAGGACCCACTGGGCGAACCGCTCGCCGGGTTCGCGTCCGGCGATGTACGCCCGCACGACCCGTTCGACGTACGCGGTCAGCTCCGACGCGGTCACTTTGTGCCCGCGCAGTTTCCGGCCGAACCCGGCGTCCAGGCCGAGCCCGCCGCCGAGGTGCACCTGGAAACCCTCGACCTGCTTGCCGTCCTCGTCGGTGACGATCTGGCCCTTGAGTCCGATGTCGGCGGTCTGGACGCGGGCGCACGAGTTGGGGCAGCCGTTGAGGTGCACGGTCACCGGGTTCTCGATCTCTGCCTGGATGTCGGCGAGACGCTTTTCCAGTTCGGTGACCAGTTCGATCGCGCGGGCCTTGGTCTCGACGATCGCGAGTTTGCAGAATTCCAGGCCGGTGCAGGCCATGATCCCGCGGCGCCACGGCGAAGGCTCGGTCTCCAAGCCGAGATCGGCCAGTTCGCTCTTCAGCCCGTTCACCTCGGCCTCGGGGACGTCGAGGACCACGAGCTTCTGGTGCGGGGTCAAGCGGACACGATTCGACCCGGCCCGCTCGGCGGCCTTCGCGACGGCCAGCAGGATCGCGCCGGACACGCGGCCCGCGACCGGCGCGGCACCGACATAGAACTTCCCGTCGATCTGCGGGTGCACGCCGACGTGGTCGATCTGGGCGGCGGGCACCTCGGGTGCCGGGCCGTCGGTCAGCTTGCGCTTGAGGTACTCGTCTTCCAGAACCTGGCGGAACTTCGCGGCGCCCCAGTCCTTCACCAGGAACTTGATCCGGGCGCGGGCGCGGAGCCGCCGGTAGCCGTAGTCGCGGAAGACGCTGATCACGCCTTCCCACACGTCGGGGACCTCGTCGAGGGACACCCAGGCGCCCAGCCGCTGCCCGATCATCGGGTTGGTGGACAGCCCGCCACCGACCCAGACGTCGAAGCCGGGGCCGTGCTCGGGGTGGTTCACGCCGACGAAGGCGACGTCGTTGATTTCGTGCGCGACGTCCTGCTGCCCGGAGACCGCGGTCTTGAACTTGCGCGGCAGGTTCGAGTAGCGCGGGTCGCCGATGTAGCGGCGTTTGATCTCGTCGATCGCCGGGGTGCCGTCGATGATCTCGTCGGCGGCGATGCCCGCGACGGGGGAGCCGAGGATGACGCGCGGGCTGTCGCCGCACGCCTCCAGCGTGGTCATCCCGGCCTTTTCGAGCTTCGCCCAGATCGTCGGGACGTCTTCGATCTGGATCCAGTGGTACTGGATGTTCTGCCGGTCGGTGATGTCGGCGGTGTCGCGCGCGTGGGTCTGCGAGATCTCGCCGAGCACGGCGAGCTGGTCGGTGGTCAGCGCGCCGCCGTCGAGCCGCACCCGCAGCATGAAGTAGCGGTCGTCGAGCTCTTCGGGTTCCAGCGTCGCGGTGCGGCCGCCGTCGATCCCCGGCTTGCGCTGGGTATAGAGACCGAACCAGCGAAACCGGCCGCGGAGGTCACCCGGGTCGATCGAATCGAAGCCGCCGCGGGCGTAGATGTTCTCGATCCGCGCACGGACGTTGAGCGGGTTGTCGTCCTTCTTGGACCGCTCATTGGGGTTCAGGGGTTCGCGATACCCCAGGGCCCACTGCCCCTCGCCCCGTTTCTGTTTCACCCGGGGCGTGCGGGCAGGGGTCTCGCGCGTGGGCGACGACATGGGAGTCCTCCGGCAGATCGTGGTGGTGGCGGGGAGTCAGCGGTTCGTCGCACAGAGCGCGCTCGCCACACGACGGAGATCCACGTGGCGGCGTGCCACGAGGGTGATTCCGGCGCGGGTCATTGATTCAGCGTGCCACGCGCCCACTATGTGGTCCAGGCCGGTCCGAATACTGGGAACCCCGTCCGGATCCGGCTGTTTTTGCTGGTCAAAGGCCTGACACGAAGGTCAAGTCCGGGTTCGCCGACGGGCATTGTGACGCAGAACGCGCGCTCCTCACGACGGCAGGACGCGGTCCACGATGATCCGGATGACGTCCTCGTCGGCGACGTCCGCGAGCACCTCCGGCAGGGTGAGCCGTTCCACGGTGAGCCCGGTCAGCGCGAGGTACATCAGCAGTACTTCGGCGCGCCCGCCCGGCATGCCTGCCGCGACGTGCCAGTCGACGCTCATGTCGATGCCTTCGCGGATGGTCTTGGTCAGCGCGGCCGAGAGATCCGGGCGCCGGGTGGCTTCGAGGCGGAGTTCGAGCAGGGCGAGATAGGGCTCGCGGTGAGCGGTCAGGCGGCCCATGAGCTCGCCCAGTAGGACGCCGACCCGGTCGTGGGACGGCGACTCGGCCTGCGGGTTCGCCATCACGTCCGCCGGTGCCGACAGCCGCTCGTGCACGCGGACGCCGACCTCGCCGAGCAGTTGATCCCGGTTGCGGAAGTAGTTCGACGTCGTTCCCGGCGGGACGTCCGCTTCGACGTCCACGGCGCGGTAGGTGAGCCCGCGCGCGCCCTCGCGGGCGAGGACGGTGATGGCGGCGTCGGTCAGCGCGGTCCTGCGTTCCGGGTTCTGTCGCATCGGGACATTCTCCTTGCCTCAGTCAAACCACTATGTTTATAGTACTACGGGTCAAGTGGTTTAGAACTGGGAGGAAACACCAGATGCAACTCAGCGGTTTCGGTGCCTGTGTGCTCGTCGACGACATCGCCGAGACCACCGCCTGGTGGAAGCGGCACATGCAATTGACGGTGACGATCGAGCTCGACTGGTTCTCCAGCCTCAACGTCGGGGTCCCCGGCTACGAAATGAGCTTCGCCAAGCGCGGTCACAAGGCCACGCCGGAGCCGTGGCGGGCGCAGGAAGCGGCCGGCTCCATGGTCGGTTTCATGGTCGACGACGCGGCGGCCGAATACGAGCGGCTGCGCGAAGAGGGGGTCAAGATCGTCACCGAGCTCGTGGACGAGGAGTTCGGCCAGCGGCACTTCTACATCGAGGACCTCAACGGCTTTCTGATCGACATCATCGAGGCGATCCCGCCGTCGCCGGAATGGCTGGCCGCGAACGGGTTGGCCTAGTACCGCTTCGGGTGAGTGAGGCCGCGCGAGGCCGCTGTCGCCGCTAGCTTCGGTCTCCGATCCACAGAGGACGGAGGAGTTGCGCATGCGCCGATGGGTGGTCGCCGCGATGGTGCTGGCGTCCCTGCTGATCCCGGGTACCGCTTCCGGGGCTCAGCAGGGGTGCAGGCTGATCTCGCCTGACGAAGGGGCGGTGCTGCACAAGGGTGATTCGTACCGGTTCGAGGCGGTCGGCTGCTCGCCGAACGTCCGGGGACATCTGGCCCATACGGTGCTGGTCGAGGTCGCCATGAGCCGCGACGTCGTCGCGGACGACCACGGCGACTGGTCGGTGGACCACGTGGTCAACGACTACTCGCTGAGCATGGAGACCCTCGTCTGGGTGCGGTTCGACGACGGCACCCGCTCCACGTCGGTCAAGGTGCGCATCGCCGACAGATAGCGCGTCGGAGTGAAGGCCTCTTTCCCCCGGGAAGGAGGCCTTCACGGCGTGGGGGACACTGGGGTGTGCCCGCGTTGCTGCCCGAAACCACCACGCCCGTCGAGTCCGCGCTCCCCGAGAGCGCGCTGGAAGGGCTCGGCACACGACCGTTCGGTGTCTACGTGCACGTCCCCTTCTGCGCGACCCGCTGCGGCTATTGCGACTTCAACACCTACACCGCCGGTGAGCTGGACAGCGGTTCGTCGCCGCAGTCCTGGCTCGAAGGCCTCAAGCGCGAGTTCGACCTGGCCGCGCGCGTGCTGGGGAAGCCGCCCGCGGTCGACACCGTCTTCGTCGGCGGCGGTACCCCGTCCCTGCTCGGCGCCGACGGGCTCAGAAGCGTTCTCGACGCCGTCCGGGACACCTTCGGGCTCGCGCCGGACGCCGAGGTGACGACGGAGTCCAATCCCGAGTCCACCTCGCCCGAGTTCTTCGCGGGTATCCGTGACGCCGGGTACAACCGGATCTCGCTCGGGATGCAATCGGCCGCGCAGCACGTGCTGAAGATCCTCGACCGGGTGCACACCGCGGGCCGTCCGGTCGCGGCCGCCGAAGAGGCCCGCGCCGCGGGGTTCGAGCACGTCAACCTCGACGTCATCTACGGCACGCCGGGGGAGCGGACCGAAGATCTCCAGGCTTCCCTGGACGCGGTCCTGGCCGCCGGTGTCGACCACGTCTCGGCGTACGCCCTGATCGTCGAAGAGGGCACCGCGCTCGCCCGCCGCATCCGCCGCGGCGAACTGCCCGCGCCGGACGACGACGTGCTGGCGGCCGACTACGAGATGATCGACCGCGTCCTCGCCTCGGCGGGGCTGCGCTGGTACGAGGTGTCCAACTGGGCGACCTCGGAGGAAGCCCGCTGCCGGCACAACATCGGCTACTGGCGCGGCGGCGACTGGTGGGGCGCCGGGCCAGGCGCGCACAGCCACGTCGGCGGCGTCCGGTGGTGGAACGTCAAGCACCCGGCCCGCTACGCCGCGTCCCTCGCGGACGGGGAATCGCCTGCCGCGGGCCGCGAACTGCTGACCGGCGAGGACCGGCATCTGGAACGCGTGATGCTGGAACTCCGGCTGTCCGAAGGGCTGCCGCTCGACGCGCTCGACGACGACGGCCGGGCCGAAGCCCGCGCCGCCGCCACCGAAGGACTGCTGGACCAGTCCGCTTTGGACGGTCAGGGACGCGCGGTGCTGACCGACCGGGGGCGGTTGCTGGCGGACGGTCTGGTGCGCCGGCTCACCTGAGCGGTGGGGCAGGCCTGTTGCGACACGCCACCTTTGACTTACGAGTTATTGAGAGGTGGGGGCAATGTGTCGTGGTCGAGTCCCTGCGGTGAAGGGCCCTTTGCCGAAAAGTGGGAGAGGCGGTCTTCGTGGTGTGGTTCTGGACTGGCCGGCAGGAGTTGGCTGTGTCTTGAGCGTCCACAAGGGACACATGTCGGCGGTAGAATGTCTGTTTGTTGACTAGATGTGCGGTTTCGATGAGGGTCGTGAGTGGCAAGTAGCGTTCTGACCCTCCTTGTCACTCACGACCGCTTTGCGAAGCCATGCAAATCGCCTAAATCGGGCACTTTCACCGGGAAAAGTGTCCTTTATGGCCAGATATGAACGTGTCGGGTCTCTTTGGCGAGTCCAACTCCGGCGCGCCACGTATGTCTTACCCGTCAATAGAGCCCGACACGCGCCGACTCACGTGAGCCCCAGTGCCCGGTCCACCCACCGGCCCACCGGCAGCGCCACCACGATCGCCGCCAGCACCAGGTGCACCAGCATGAACATCACCGCGACCGGAACGCTCGGCGGTCCGCCGAGGAACACGATCATGTGCGACGCCCACTTCAGCTCGGTCGGTTTCGTCCCGGCGGCCCAGACGTCGTTGAGCGCCCAGAACGTCAGGTCGTTCGCGCCCGAGATGACCACGAGGATCGCCGCGATCCCGGTCTTGAGCACGTTCGCCGTCCGGCCGCCGCCCAGCCGGTACGCCATCAGTCCGAACAGGACGATGAACGTCACGATGAACAGTTCGAACTGGTACACCGGCTGGAAGGCGTCCTCGTCGGTGGCGGCGTTCCTGGCGAACGCCTGGATCCGCATGATCAGCTCGGTGTCCAAATAGGACATATAGACGAACACCGCGAGCACGATCAGCGCCGGACCCCATTTGGTG
The DNA here is from genome assembly GCF_037997115.1 of Amycolatopsis coloradensis. Lineage (NCBI taxonomy): Bacteria > Bacillati > Actinomycetota > Actinomycetes > Pseudonocardiales > Pseudonocardiaceae > Amycolatopsis > Amycolatopsis coloradensis. The sequence goes on along the minus strand of NZ_CP150484.1, from coordinate 746,857 downwards.
CGCGGGAAGAGCGCCACCGTGGCGACCGCGAACACGAACGGGCACAGCTTGAACGCCCAGTCGACGACGTTGTCCAGCGTCTGGTCCGGCGGCAGGATCACCATGATCAGCAGCGTGGTCACCACGGCCGGAACGGCGGGCACCAGCCACAGCCATTTCCGCCGCCGGTAGAGCGCGGGAATCCAGCCGTCGGTGTCGGGCAGTGTCGCGGTCACAGGTCGTCCTTCTCTGCCCAGAACGGCCCGAGGGCGAGCGCGTCGACGTCGGTCTTGAGGTAGCAGGCCACCGCGTCGGCCGGGCTGGCGACGATCGGTTCGTTGTTGTCGTTGAACGAGGTGTTGACCACCATCGGCACCCCGGTGATCTTCTCGAACTCGCTGATCATCCGGTAGTACAGCGGGTTGTCCGATTCGGTCACCGTCTGCACGCGGGCCGTCCCGTCGACGTGGGTGATGGCCGGGACCTCGTCGCGTTTGTCCGGCAGGACGTCGAACACCAGCAGCATCACCGGCGACGGGTAGTCGCTGACGAACCAGTCGCCCGCGCGTTCCGCCAGGCACGACGGCGCGAACGGCCGGAAGGCCTCGCGGTGCTTGACCTTCTCGTTCATCCGCGTCTTCGAATCGGGGTCGCGCGGGTCGGCCACCAGCGAGCGGTTGCCGAGCGCACGCGGCCCGCATTCCATCCGGCCCTGCACCCAGCCGATGATCTTGCCCTCGGAGATCTTCTTCGCCGTGTGCGCGGCGATGTCGTCGACCTTGGTGTAGCGGACCCCGGCGTCCTGCAGCGCCAGTTCCATCTCCGCCTCGGTGTAGTCCGGGCCGGTGTAGGTGTAGCCGTCACGAGGACGCGGCTTGCCGTACTTGCCGACCGACACCTCCAGCGCCGAACCGAGTGCGCAGCCGTCGTCGGCGGCCGCGGGCTGGGCGAAGAAGTCCTCGAACGGGGTCTCCAGCAGGATCCGCCCGTTCATCACGCTGTTCAGCGCGACACCGCCCGCGACGCACAGCCGGCGCGACCCGGTTTCCCGCTGCAGCCAGCGCGCGATGTGCAGTCCGGCTTCCTCCAGGGTGACCTGCAACGCGTAGGCGACGTCGCAGTAGTGCTGCGGCACCGGGTTCTCCGCGGTGACCCTGGTCTTGGGCCGCGCCGGGCCGAACAGGTCGGTGAACTTCTTCGACATCACGTGCTTGCCGGTGCGGTGGTGGCCGAAGAAGCTCAGATCGAGCTCGTATCCGCCGTCGTCGTCGAGGTGGATCAGCTGTTTGAACGCGTCGACGTAGGTGGCGTCGCCGAGCGGCGCCAGCCCCATGATCTTGCCTTCGTCACGGGTGGGGTAGAAGCCGAGGTAGCCGGTGACGCCGGCGTACATCGCGCCCAGCGAGTGCGGGAACTTGATCCGCCGGATGTCGATGATCCGGTTTCCCTTGCCATGGCCGAGATAGGTCGCGGTGCCGTCGCTGCCGATACCGTCGAAGGTGAGCACCGCCGACTCTTCCCACGGCGAGATGAAGTACCCGCTGGCGGCGTGCGCCTTGTGGTGGTCGACCAGATGCGTCTTGAACTTCGTCGGGCCGGTCCAGCCCACGGCCTCCTTCACGTCGCGTTCGAGGGTGAAGGACCGCTTGATGTGCGCGAGCACCGCGCCGCCGACGTGGTAGTCGTCGACGCCTTTGCCGCCACCGGTCTTGAACGTCTCCACCATTCCCGCCGAGGAGCCGCCCTCGTCACCGTTCTGGTTGCGGAAGACCTCCAGCGTCGCCGGGAAGTACTTCGCGAACACCTTCGCCGCGTGGATGCCTTCGCGCCAGCGCTGCCAGTAGTAGGCGACGTGGTCGACGTCGGCGAGGGTGATCCCGCCGCGCTCCAGGCAGAACTTGATCGCCTCCGCGGGGAAGTCCCCGTCGTGCTTCTTCCGGGTGAAGCGTTCTTCTTCGGCGAACGCGATGATCTCGCCGTCGCGCACGAGCGCGGCCGCCGAGTCGTGGACCCTGCTGATTCCCAGTACGTACATTTCCTTCTCCAGTGCGACGTTCAGAGTTCGGGGTGGTGGCGGCGCAGCAGCCGCCGGAGGACGATCGCCCGCGCGCCGATCGCGAAGACGAGTGCGGCGAACCCGCCGACCGGCCCCATCGCCGGCACGAGCGCGGCGGCGGCCGACGGGGTGGCGAGCAGACCGGCGATCGACGCCGACGCGGTGAGCGTGAGGACCTTGCTGTTGGTGTTCTCGATCAGGAAGCCCGCGTAGAGCTGGACAGCGAACAACACCGTCTCGACCAGGACGAAGACACCGAGGACCACGTACGCGCCGACGGTGTCTTCAGCGGTCAGCACCGGGCGGGCCACCGGGATCACGAAGGCGAGGCCCACCAGGACGAGGAACGCGAGCGAGCCCCGTTCGACCAGCTTCAGCAGTGCGACCGCGCGGGCCCTGCCCGCCGCCGCCCCGCTTCCGCGCAGCCGCGCCGAAATCGACGGCTGGTGCACCCGGAGCTGATAGAACAGCAGCGAGCAGAACGCGCTGCCGGCCAGCAAGGCGACGTAGAACGGTCCACTGTCGACGGTCCGGCCCGCCAGTGCCAGCACCCCGAACACCGTCGACGTCGCGAGGACGTCCAGCACCTCGGTCATCCCGAGCAGCACGGTGGTCCGGCCGAACGCGGGCAGGAGCCGGTGTCCCTCGATCCGTTGGACGCGCAGCCACTTCCTCGGCAGCAGCGCCGCGGAGAAACCGAGGATGAGCAGGATCCCGCCGAGCAGCAGGCCGAGGTGGGTCAACGGCGGCCAGCGGACGAACCAGGTGCCCACCGTCACGGCGCCGACCACCAGTGCTCCCGCGGTGAACGCCAGAGCGTCCAAAGTGGACCTACCGGTGAAGCGGTGCAGGCCGGAGACCGTCATCAGGAGGCCACCGGAGATCGACCAGCCCGCGGCCGTCAGGTACAGCGCGGCGTCCGAGTCCGGTGCGACGATCAGCGCGACCGCCATCGCCGCCAGGACCACCAGAACCGGGACGACGGCGACGCGGACGGCCAGCGCCGCGACCGCGTCCCGCGTAATCCGCAGCCGGGGCAGGCATTTCAACGCCGACTTCTCCGCCGCGGACGGCACGAAGTTGAGCCAGGTCATCAGCCCGAGCGCGGTGGCGAACCGGCCGTAGTCGTGCGCACCCCACGCGGTGACCAGCACCAGGCCCATCGCCTGGATCGCCAGCCGGAAGACGCCACGCCCGGCGAGCAGCCGGAGCACCATCGACCGCTTCGGCGCCGCGATCGACGCGGTGCCGGCACCGGTGAGCGAGGTTCCGGTCAAGGGAGCGGTACCGCCATTCCCTGCTCGTCGAGCAGGAACTTCAGCGTGCCACGCAACTCGTCCTCCGCCGCGAGCACCTCGGGCACGGTCGGCGCGGAAAGCACGGCGTACCCCATCTTGTAGCCCGCCTGCTCGTACGGTTTGACGTAGGAGTCCTGCTCCGCGAACAGTTCCAGGTTGTGCACCGCGGGCATGGCGCGGACCTCGTCGACGCCTTCGATGCGCACGATCCGGCCGCCGCGGTCGGAGGCGAGGATGTGGATGAGCGTCGGTCGCGGGGCGCGCGGCGAGAGCACGACCTCACCGCCGGTCGCGGCGGCGATCCCCGCGGCGATCAGGTCGACGCCGGTGCTGTGCTCGATCGCCTCGGCCAGGCCGTTCCCGCCCATCCGGGCGCCCATCTCGATCAGGTAGAACTTCCCGTCACGGCCGAGTACCGCGTCGAGCGTCAGCGGCCCGGTGCGGTAACCGAGTTCGGCGCACAACGCGGCCAGCATCACCGGCAGCGCGCGGTCGACCACCGGCGGCAGCCCGGCGGGCAACAGGTGGGACGCCGTCACGAAGAACGGCGGCGGGGTCAGCGTGCGGCGGGTGACCGCGTGGAACACGATCCGGCCGTCGACCACGAGCGCTTCGATCGTGTAGTGCGAGCCGTCGAGATGTTCCTCGACGACCAGCTTGCCGGACGGTGAGAACGCGAGCGAGTCGGAGAAAGCGGTGGTCAGGCCGCCGGGGCTCGCGCACGAGACGACACCGCGGCTGCCGGAGGAGTCGACCGGTTTCACCAGCGTGGGAAACCGCAGCTGCTGCGCGGCGAGCGCGAGATCCGGGCCCGGTTTCCCGCCGACACTCCGGTAAGTCGGCAGGCGCAGCCTGTCACAGAGTTCGCGGAAGACGGACTTGTCGACCGAAGCGGCGACGGCGGCCTCGGGCAGCGGGTCCGGCAGGCCCCAGTGCCGGGTGAGCCAGGCGAGCGCGGGCAGCCCGACGTCACTGGCCGGACAGAGCACCCCGGCGATGTCGTCCCGTCCTTCGAGTGCCGCCGCGATCTGCTCCGGCGCGCGGACGCTGACCTGGACGAACTCGTCGGCCAGCGCCACGGCGGGCGCGCTCGTGCGGACGTCCACGCAGATGGTGCGGAAACCGAGTTCCCGCGCCCGGTGGTACGTGCTGACCGAACCGTCGGCGCCGCCCAGGATCACCAGGCTCCGTGCGGCCGCCGTGTCTTCGGTTTTCTTCACTCCCGCTTGCCTTTCCCCAGGATGGATCTCGGCCATGGCCGAGGCGTAGAGCCGGTCGTCCTCGTCGACCGGGAAGTTGGCTTCCCTGATGTAGAACTGCCGTGGCCGCGGCTGTCCGGCGCCGACCACGACCAGGTAGCGGACGGTCAACGCGAGCACCGTGAGCAGTACGGAGAACAGGACGAACGTCAGCGCCGACGCGGCGGTCAGTCCGAGAAGCCCGGTGGCGGCCGCGATCCCGGCGAGTACCGAGACCCCGGCGGTCAGCATCGCCGTGCTCGAAGCCACCGTCGTCAGCCGCCGGGTGAATCCGACGAACAGCTCGATGGCGTGCGAGGAAAGGAAACCGAAGCCCACTTTGGACTCACCGCGCTCACGGGCCCGGTGTGCCACCTGGACGGTGGTGTAGCGGCTGGTCAGTCTCGGCACGGTGGCGAGGAAGTACGGGGTGCCCAGCCGGAGATCGACGATCTTGCGCGCGAGCTCCGTGCGCACCAGGCGGAACGCCGTCGCGCCGGGCGGGATCTCGATGCGCAGCACGCGGCGGCCGAGGAAATGGAAGGCGGCGGTACCCCAGCGTCTTGGTAAGGGATCTTGCCTATTGGTGCGAACACCGAAAACGGCGTCGTTGCCCGCCTCGGCGGCGGTGATCAATTTCCCCGCTTCGGAGGCTGGGAACTGCTGGTCGGCGTCGATGTGCAGGAGCCACGGTTTCCCCGCGTACCGATAACCGGCGGAAAAGGCCGCCTCGAAGCCGAAGTTCCTGGTGAAGGACACGTACCGCACCCGGGGGTCGGTGTGCGCGAGTGCCCGGATGACGTCCAGCGTCCCGTCGGTACTCCCATCGTCCACATAGAGCAGTTCGAGTGGGAGATTTCCCAACTCGGCGACGATCTCCTGATAGGAGGGCTCGACGTTGTCGACTTCGTTGAAGCACGGGACGACTACGGTGAGTCCGCTTTCCGCGGGGCCGGGGGCCGGCCAGCTCATCTGTCGTATCCCTGCGGTGAGTGCGCTATCGTGTTCGTAGCGTCACGCGTTGTGTTTTCACGGTTCATGAGTCCCCTTGGCCCCAGGCGTCCGGCAGGTCGTGCCGGCTCGAAAGTTCCCGTGTTATAGGCAGACTCGCTTTGTTCCCGCCAGCGGAATCCGCAAGTTCGTCCTTTCAGCTCAGTCGAAAAGGTGGGAAGTCGGCCGAAAACCGGATGAACCCGGCGCGGGGTATTCCCAAACCGGCGTCGATGACGCAGGCTTGCGCGCCATGTGGACTGTGGGGGTGAATGCTGCCTGGCGGGCTGCCTACCGGCGGTCCGTGCGGTCGGCCTTCGCGACGGTGCCGTTCTACCGGGAGCGCTGGGCACTCGACGGCAGAACGGATCCCGTGCTGGTGCCCGGTCGCACCGGGACGGATTCCGGCGCGGCGCCGCTGGCCGAGGCGGTGCACAAGATCGTCGACCTGGTACCGCTCGCCGGTGGCACCCAACGGATCGAGCCGAGCCGTGGGCTGGGTCCCGTGCTGCGTAAGGCACGTTCGGTGACCGGAGACGCACTGGTCGTCGTGCTCGGCGGGGACGAGGCGCGGGCACCGGTGGACCTTCCGCGTGGAGTTCGTTGCTGCGTGGTGGATCCTGACGTACCGGCGCCGAGTGTCCTGGCGGAACTGTCGTCCCACCTCCGTCGCGGTCGCCGCGTGCTCGCGGTCGGTGACGACAAGCAGCTCGCCGTCTTCGCGGCGGCGCTGCCCGAAGACCGTGCGTACCGGGTCGAATCCGTACCGCGACGAGAACTGGACACAATGGACTCCGGCCCGTACGGAGTGCTCCACGATCCGGCGCTGGGCTACCTGGGCGCGATCGAGGAATGCGGCCGATGGCACCTCGACTGGCCCCGCGTCTACGCGCGCGCGACGCCGGGCGGTCTCGCGTTCACACTGCTGCGGCAGGATTCCCCGCGGTTCGTGGACGTGCTCCCGGCGGGCGGCGTCCGTGGTGAGATCGCGCCGTGCCCGCGACACGGGACACCGGTCGTGCTCACGTGATGGGGACCATGAAGGTGGCGGCACGGAGCACCACGTTCGAGGTCGAGGTGCTCGATCCGCGAAGCGCGGCCGAACCCGAAGGCTGGAGCGGGTTCCTGCGGCGGGCGCGGTTGTGGCCGGTGTGGGAGTACGAGGTCCTGCGCAGGGAAGCCTGGATGGCGAAGAACCCCGCGGTACTCGCGGTGCTCCGCCGGAACGGGACGATCGTCGGCGCGTTCACCGTGATGGTGTGCCGGAGCTGGCGAGCGGGTGAGTTCGCGCCGCTGTCCGTCCTGGGTGGGCGGTTCCGCCCTCGCTGGGCGGAGGCCTACCTCTGGCAGCTCAGCGGGTATCCCGCCGGGGTGCTCGACGAGCGACTGGACGAGACCGAGCGGCGGGAAGTGGTCCGCCGGTTCGAACGGGCACTGTGCGCCCACCTCGGCCCGGGACTGCTGGGCTTGATCTACCGTGCGATGAATCCGGAACTCCTTCCGGCGCTGGAAGGCCGCGGTCGGATGACCCGCGAGATCGACCCGGCCGCCGTATTGACCAACGACTACTCCACTGTGGACGACTGGGAACGGTCGCTCGACGACGGGATCCGCAAGACACTGCACGAACTGCGTGAAGATGGGGACCTGCGCACCGAGGCGGAGTCGGCCCGCCGGGACCTGGACTGCCACGAACTCGCCGTGCTGCTCAACGCCCACCGCTCCAGGCAGGACGATCGCGCCTGGGCCGGAGGACAGCGGTCAAGGTTCGGCGGACTGCACATGGACACCCGCAGCCCGATCGCACCGTCCTATCTGGACGCGCTCATCCGTCGTCCGGACGTCATCACCCGTACCTACCGCGACGGATCCGGGCGCCTGCTGGGATTCGGCACGGTGTTCGACGCCGAAGGCGGCTGCGCGCTGCACCAGTGGGCCGCGCTGCCGAGCGCGGGAGGCGGACGAAAAGGGCTCTATGTCGACTTTTACGCCAGGGGAGTGGAGCACATGATCACGCATCGGCGCCCCGAACTGACCGCCGGCCGTGCGATGCTGGAGAACAAGACCCCGCTCGGCTTCGGCACCAGGTCCCTGGTGTCGGTCGCCGTGCCGAGACCGGTGCTGGGCCGATGACCTGGGAAGTGCGGGTGCTCGACCCGCGGATCGATCCGGAACCCGAGGACTGGGCGGGATTCCTCGCCGCGCAGCAGGCCCCGGTCCCGTGGGACTACGGATTGCTGCGGGTGGAGTCGCGTTTTTCCCCCAGCCCGAACGTGCTCACCGTGATCAGGGACGGGGGTGAGATCGTCGCCGCGGTACTGGCGATGCTGTGCGCCCCGGTCTCCCCGGATCGTCCCGGCGCCGTGCGCGGCGTGGCGCGGCTCGGGCCGCGTTGGGCCGAGGTGCAGCACGCGTGGCTTTCCGGATACCCGCCGTGGCTGTTCGCGGACGGTGTCGACGTCGCCGACCGGCGGGAGATCATGCGCCGGTTCGAGCGCGCCGTGTGCCGCTTCACCGGGCCGGGGTGCCTGGGCGTCCTCTACCGGACCGTCGAGCCTGAGTCGCTCGACATGCTGACCGGCCGGGGCAGGCCCGTGCGCGACACGATGCCGACGTCGGTGCTGGAGAACCGGTTCGTCGACGTCGACGGATGGCTGGCGTCCCTGCGCCGGAGCAGGCGGCTGAGCCTGCGCGGTCAGTCGAAGAAGATCGCCGCCGACCCGGACGTGATCGTCCGCACCGAGGCCGCCCGCACCGACCTCGACGCGCTGGAGCTGGCCACCATGCTGCGGGAGCATCGTGAACGGATGGGACCGGTGAAGTTCGACCGGCGCGGTCCGGTCACCGCCGAATACCTCGGGGAACTCGTGCGCAGGCCGGACGTGATCACCTCGACCTACCATGACGGCGAGGGCAGGCTGCTCGCGTTCACCAACGTGCTCGACCATCCCGTCGCGCCGCTGCACCAGCATTGGGCCGCGCTGGCCCCGGAGGAGGGACGGCCGAAGCACCTCTACTTCGAGGCTGTCGTGCGGAACGTGCGCTACATGATCGACGGCAACCGGAAGTCGCTGTCGATGGGCCGGGGGCTGACCGAGCTCAAGGCGACACTCGGTTTCCAGCCGGTCCCGCTGCTCGGGGTCATCGTGCCGAGGCCGGTGACGCGCTGGTGATCGACGTGCTGGACCCGCGCCGTGATCCGGAGCCCGCGTACTGGAAATCGCTGCGGGCCAAGGCCGGTCTGCGGGCGGACTGGAGCTGGGAGGTGCTCACCACCCAGGCGTGGGCGGCGCGCACCGAGCAGCCGGTCACGGTCCTGCTCGAAGACGGGGAACCGCGGGGCGTGGTCAGCTCCGCTTGGGTCACCGGACTCACCCGGCGGCACCGGTTCGCCCGGCCGATGGGACGCGGTCGGTTCGGCGGGCTCGACGTGCGGTCCCCCGGCTCGGGGGCGATGCCGGGCTGGTGGTTCGACGGCGCGGACGGGGACGGCGGCGTCGGCATGCTGCTGGACTCGTTCGTCCCGGCCATGCGCGCGGAACTCGGTTTCGGCCTGCGCGCGCTGCTGGTGCGCCAGGTCGGTGAGTCCGGAGTGGACAGTGTCCGCGGCGGGCTGAAGATGGTGCGGCGGACCGAGGACGTCGCGATCCTCGACGTCTCGCCGTTCTCGAGCCGGGACGACTGGATGAACTCGCTGGCCAGGAAACGCAAACAGAACCTGCGCAAGATCTTCCGGACCTTCGATGCCGACCCGTCGATCGAGGTGCGCGTGCGGCCGGGTGCCGAGGCCGATCCGGTCGAGATCGCGGAACTGCTGCGGCACAACGAATCCAAACACCACGACGTGCCGATCGTGCCGCTCCCGGCGTTCGTGGGGTACGTGGGTGCCCTCCTGCGACAGCCGGACGTGCACGTCATCGAATACCGTGAGACGGCGACGGGCCGGGCGATCGCCGTCGCGACCCTTCTCGACCACCCGGCGTTGCCGATCGCCCGCCACTGGGCGGCGCTGCCGCCGGAACTCGGCGGGCGGCCCAATCTGTACTTCCACTTCTACGGCGAAACGGTGCGGTGGGCGGTGGAAACCGGGCGGCCGCAGGTGGTGTTCGGGAAGAAGATGTCGGAGATGAAGGCTTCGCTGGGGGCGCATCTGGTGCCGCAGTACGCGGCCGCGGTCGCGCTGCTCTGAGCTCGCCCGACCGCCGCGCGTGATCCGGCGGACGACACGCGTGACTGGATGGACGACACGCCCGGGGCCGAGGCTCCGCCGCGAGTCGTCCGGTCGATCACGTGTGTCGTCCATCCAGACACGCGAAACCGCCGCCCGCGCCCGGCCGACCCGACCGACGCTCACCTGGGCACGCCGTCCTTTCGCAACACGTCGCCACGTCAGATCATGAGGCGGCGGAGGCCAAGCCGCGCAAGAAGAGGTCGATGGCGAACTCGAACCGTTCCTGCGCGGTCTCCGCGGTGAAGTATTCACCCGAAGCCAGTAGGTTCGGAAAGGCGCCGGGCGGGAACGACGTCATGTATTCGACCATTCGCTTGCCGCGTTCCTCCTGGTCGGCCAGGTCGATGTCGCCGTGTTGCCAGCCGGCGCCTTCGTAGGCGAAAGCCTTGGCGTAGAGCCATAACGCGTCGGCGGCGAACAGGGCCCGCTTGAGGTCGAGGCCGCCCGCACGCAGCACCGCGAGCATCGCTTCGGCCTGCTGCAGGGCGTTCGCGCCGACCGGGACGGGGATGGCCCACGCGATCTTGGCGATCCCCGGAACCGACGTCAGCGCGCGCACGTTGTCGCGCAACAGGTCTTTCGCCTGTTCGACCCATCGCCGCGGATCGGGTTCCGGGAACGGGCCGAAGGCGAGGACGTGGTCGACCATCAGCTCGTGGAGCTCTTCCTTGTTCGCGACGTGGGCGTAGAGCGACGCCGGGCCGGTCTCCAGCGCCTGGGCCACGCGCCGCATGCTCACCGCCTCCAGCCCCTCGGCGGCGAGGAGATCCAGTGCCGTCTTCACCACGAGCTCCTGGGACAGCACGGGTTTCTCGGCGCGACGCCGGGGCCTGCTCACTTCGTTCGCCTCCTGATCCGGGGTTCGCGGGAACTCTACTTGACGCGAACACCGTTCGCTTGTAGAACGGTGTTCGTCTAACGAACGCCGTTCGTCCAATGGGAGGAAGTCATGACGGAACGACAGGCCGAAGTCCTGGCCGTACTGGGCAAGCTCGCCGACGCGTGGAACGACGGCGACGCGGCCGCGTACGCGTCGCTCTTCACCGAAGACGCCGATTACGTGACCTTTTTCGGAATGAACATGCCTGGCCGCGCGATGATCGAAAGCGCGCACCGGTCCTTGTTCGAGGGGCCGCTCAAGGGATCGAAGCTGGTGGCGGGCGGTCGCGAGCCCAAGGTGCGGTTCATCCGGCCGGACGTCGCGATCGTCGTGTCCGGCGGCGGATCGTCGCTGTCCGACGACAAGCCGGAACCTGGCCGCGAGTCGACGCTGACGTACGTGCTCGTGGAGGAGCCCGATGGCTGGCGCGTCGCGTCCTTCCAGAACACCCGGGTGAGCGATCCGGCCGCGAGGGCTTCGTGAAGCTCCTGGTCGAGGTGTCCGGTGTGTGGTCCCGGCGCCGATCGCCGAACGGATGCCGAGCGTCATTTCCTCGCCCGGCTGGGTGACTGGTGGTATCGCGGTGAGTACACCGTCGAGGAGGCCCCGGCCGGTGCCGGGGTGACCCGCCGGGTGTACGACGTCGGCGAGGCTTTGATCGGATGATGGGAGACCTCGCCCGGCCCGACGGCGAAAGGCGTACGCTCGGTTAGGTTCACCTAACCCTGGAAAGGAAGTGTGCATGGCCGAGGCGCGGAGAGCGGTGTCGGCGACCCGGCTGCGGGTGCTGCGCACCGAGCGGATCACCCCGCATATGGTCCGGATCGTCGCCGGGGGCGAAGAGATCGCCTCCTTCCAGCCCAACGAATTCACCGATGCCTACGTCAAGGTGCACTTCCGGGTGCCTGGCGTCGCCTATCCCGAACCGTTCGACCTGACCCGCGTCCGCGAAGAGCTGCCGCGCGAGCAGTGGCCGCGGATGCGTTCGTACACCGTCCGCGCTTTCGACGCGAACCTCGGCGAGCTGGTGCTCGACTTCGTCCACCATGGTGACGAGGGGGTCGCCGGGCCGTGGGCCGCCGCCGCGAAACCCGGCGACGAGCTGCTCATTTCGGGACCTGGCGGGGCGTACGCGCCGGGCGAGGAGGCCGACTGGCATCTGCTCGCCGGGGACGAGAGTGCTCTTCCGGCGATCGCCGCTTCGCTCGAGGCGATGCCGGCCGGTGTTCCCGTGCACGCGTTCATCCTCGTGGAGGACGCCGCCGAAGAGCAGTCGCTGACCACCAAGGGCGACGCGCGGATCACCTGGCTGCACCGGAGCCGGGGTGACGATCTCGCGGCCGCCGTCCGCGCGCTCGACTGGTGTGAAGGTGTCGTGCAGGCGTTCGTCCACGGTGAGGCCGGGTTCGTCCGGGACCTGCGGCGTCATCTGCTGGACGACCGGGGCATGCGTCGCGACCTGCTGTCGATCTCCGGATACTGGCGGATCGGGAAGACCGACGAGGCGTGGCGACTGGAGAAACAGGCCGAGCGGAACGCGTAGCCTCGGTCGCATGATCGAGCTGAAGGTGGACGTCGACCCGGCCGAGGTGGGTTTCGACGCGGAGCGGCTGCGCCGGATCGACAAGCACTTCGACGGGTATCTGGAGCGAAAGCGGCTCCCCGGGTATCTGGCCGTGGTGACCAGGAACGGGAAGGTCGCGCATCTCGCGTCGAACGGGCAGCGCGACATCGAGGCCGGGCTTCCGGTCGAGACCGACACGATCTGGCGCGTCTACTCGATGACGAAGCCGGTCACCTCCGTCGCCGCGATGATGCTCGTCGAAGCGGGCCTCATCGACCTCAAGGACCCGATCTCGCGCTGGCTGCCGGAGTTCTCCGAACCGCGGGTCTTCGCCGGGGGCTCGTCGGTGAAGCCGGCGACCGTGCCCGCCGCCGAACCGATCCGCCTCTGGCATCTGCTCACCCACACCGCGGGGCTGACCTACGGTTTCCACCGCACGCATCCGGTCGACGCGCTCTACCGCGAGGCGGGGTTCGACCTCGGCACCGCGCCCGGGCTCGATCTGGCGGGCGTTTCCGAAGCGATCGCGCGGTTGCCGCTGCTGTTCCAGCCGGGTTCGGAATGGAACTATTCGGTCGCGACGGACATCCTCGGCAGGCTGATCGAGGTCGTCTCCGGGCAGTCACTCGACGTCTTCTTCGCCGAACGGATCTTTATTCCGCTCGGCATGCACGAGACGGGGTTCCAGGCCGCCGCCGGCGATCTCGACCGGCTGGCCGCGCTCTACGTGCCGCATCCCGCCACCAAGGAGCCGTTCCGTCACGACGAGCTGGGCAAGGTCGGCCGCGTCGCGCCTTCGTGCTTCTCGGGTGGCGGAGGTCTGGTCTCCACGGCGGGTGATTTCCACCGTTTCGCGCAGATGCTGGTGCGCGGCGGCGAACTCGACGGCGTCCGGCTGCTCGGCCCGCGCACGGTGCGGCTCATGGCGACCAACCACCTGCCCGGCGGCGTGGACCTGGAGACCTGCGGGCGAACCGGGTTCTCCGAGGCGCCGTACGACGGTTTCGGCTTCGGCCTGGGCTTTTCCGTGCTCGACGACCCTGTGAAGGCCAAGACCCTGGCCAGCGCCGGGGAATTCGCCTGGGGCGGCGCGGCGAGCACCGCGTTCTGGGTCGATCCGGACGAGGACGTCACGGTCCTGTTCTTCACCCAGTTGCTGCCGTCGTCGACCTATCCGATCCGCGTCGAATTGAGGAACTTGGTGTACCAAGCCTTGGTCGACTGAGGGGGAGCTCGCCGACGCTCGCCCGAGCGGGCCGCCGGACGTTCTGCGCGGCCGGGTCCTGCCGATCGTGCGCGACCCGGTCGGGACACTGCCGTCGGGGGCGAAGGTCCTGGCGATGGGCGACGCCGCGGTGACGAACGACCCGATCGCCGGACAGGGCGCGAATATGGCGGCGCACGCGGCCGCGGTCTACGAACGGCGCATCCTCGACCACGGTGACCGCCCGTTCGACGAAGCGTTCCTGCGCGGAACTTTCGCCGAATACTGGGAAAAGGCGCAGCACGCGACCCGGCTGAGCAACGATCTGCTCGGTCCACCGCCGGATCACGTGCTGGCCACCCTGGAAGCCGCGCGGACGGCGCCCGAGGTGGCGCGCCGGTTCGCGAACATCTTCGCCGATCCCGCCGACTACGCCGGTTGGCTCACCGACGCGGACACCGCGCTGGCTTACCTGGCGTCGAACGGCGCGTGATCCGGGGCGCACACGGTGCCGCGCGCCGGAAGGCGTCCGTGGGACAGGTAGGCGTCGACAGCCGCGTCGACACAGGTGCTGCGGTTCAACGCGCCGTGTCCCCAGGCGTCCAGCGTCAGGAGCCGGGCGTTGCCGAGGATGCGTTCGGCCCGCTTCGCCCCGGCGTACGGCGTTTCCGGGTCACCCTTGCCGTTGGCCAGCAACAGGATCGGCGCGGTCGGCCGGTTCCACGGTCCCGTGTACCGCGCCGGGTCGGAGGCGGGCCAGAAGGCGCACGGCAGGGAGAGATACGCGTCGTACGAACCGAAACCGCGGCTTTCCCGGTCGGCCGCGCGGGCCGCGCGAGGCCAGGCGGCCGGGTCACGCGGGTTCGTGGTGTCCGCGCAGATCGTCCCGCCGCCACCCATCGCGGAATCGAAAGGTGTCGCGATGGCCTTCTCCACGACAGGTTTCGTCACGGACTGGAGGAATTCCGCCAGCGCGGGCGAGTGGGCCTCGTCGGTCAGCGCGTGGTGGGTACGCCGGATGACCTCCTGATAGGTGACCGGCCCCGGCGTGGCTTCCAGCCGGTCGAGGAGCCCGTCGTACTTGGCCCGCAAGTCCTTCCCCGGCTCGCGGAACGCGCACCGGGTGTCGGCCGCGCACGCGTCGAGGAACGCCTGGAGTGCGCGGTCGGCGTCCCGGAAGCCGCCGAGCCTGGTGCTGAACGGGACGTTCGCGTCCTCCGGGCGGTGTCCGGTGGACCAGGCGATCGGATCGTTGACGGCGTCCAGTGCCAAGGCGCCGACCCGATGCGGGAACAGGTTGGCGTACACCTCGCCGACGTAGGTGCCGTAGGAAAGCCCGTAGTAGCGCAGGCGGGGCTCGCCGACGGCTTGGCGCATCCTGTCGAGGTCCCTGGCGACGTTCGCGGTCGACAGGTGGCCGAGCAGCGGCCCGGCGTTGCGGCCGCAGGAGGCGGTGACCTCGCGGGCGTCGGCGAAATGCCGGGTCTCCTGCTCGGCGGTGATCGGGAAGTTTCCCAGAATTCGTTTGAGCGGAACGGTTTCAGTGTCGGAGGCGAAGCATCGGACCGGTGTGCTGGCGCCGACGCCGCGCGGGTCGAAGCCGACGATGTCGAACTGCCGGTGCAGCGACGGGGTCTGGAACCTGCTGAAGCGGCCATGGTTCCCGGGGCCGCCGGGGTTGGTGAAGAGGGTGCCGCGTTTGTGCTTCTGGTCCGTCGCGGGGAGGCGGCCGAGCGCGATGGTGATCCGAGGGCCGCCCGGGTCCTGATAGGACAACGGGACCTCGATCTCGGCGCAGTCGTAGCCCGGTGGCGATCCGGACGGGCAGGGACCCCAGGCGAGACCCTTCGGCGCGGCCGAGACCGCGGGCGTGATCGTGACGGCGGCGAGTGCGGTGAGAGTGAGCACAGTAGCGATGCGGATTCTGGTCACCAAGCCAGCGTCTCGCCTCGCGGGCGCGCGATCCCGGGTGCTCGTACCCGGAAAAATGGTGGGGTAAGCCCCTCCATGTTCAACATATAGCGCACCAGGGGGCTTGCGGCAAGACCCCGGCGATGCCGCAGAATCCTCGGCCGTAGCGAGAACAGGCCGAACAGGAGTGAAGATTTGACGGACGTCGACGTGATCATCGTGGGTGCCGGCCCGACCGGTCTGATGCTGGCCGCCGAACTGCGGCTGGCCGGTGCGCGCCCGCTGATCCTGGAACGGCGGCCGGAACAGGGGAAGACTCCGAAGGCCCACGGCCTCAGCGGGCAGATCCTGGACCTGCTGCACCATCGCGGCCTGCTGGAGCGGGTGCGGGGGCTCGTCACCGACCCCGTCCCGCCGCATCGGTTCCCGTTCGGTGGGGTGCACGTGGACCTCACCCGGTTCGAGGAGCCGCCGCTGAAGGCGCTTTCGGTACGGCAGCAGTCGCTGGAGCGGCTGCTGGAGGAGCACGCCATCGAGCTCGGCGCGGAAGTGCGTCGCGGGCACGAAGTCGTCGGGCTGCGCCAGGACGAGGACTCGGTGACCGCCGAGGTACGCGGACCCGGCGGATCGTACGAGGTCAGCGCCCCGTACCTGGTGGGCTGCGACGGCGGACGCAGTCCCGTCCGTTCGATGGCGGGGATCGGTTTCCCCGGCACCACCTATCCCGAGGTCAACCGGATCGGACAGGTCAAGATCCCCGACGGGCTCACCGTCCACGACAACGGCGACATCGAGACGCCGGAACTGGGCCGGATCAAGGCGGGCTTCACGCGCACCGACACCGGCGTGTTCGCGCTCGGTTCGCTGACGCCGGGGATCGTGTTCATCCAGACCACGGAGGACGATCCCGGCGAGGTCGACGACGACGTGCCGATGACCCTCGCGGAACTCGGGGACAGCATCCGGCGGGTGCTCGGCGGCGACGTCCCGCTGGGCGAGCCGGTCCGGCTCTCGCGCTACCAGTTCTCCGCCCGCCAGGCGGAGCGCTACCGCGAAGGGCGGGTCCTGCTGGCGGGCGACGCGGCCCACCTGCTGCCGTCCACCGGCACGGCGATCAACGTCGGGATGTCCGACTCGGTCAACCTGGCGTGGAAGCTGGCCGCGGAGATCCAGGGCCGGGCGCCGGAAGGGCTGCTGGACACCTACCACGCGGAACGGCATGCCGCCGGTGCGCGTGCGCTCCTGCAGTCCCGGGCGCAGGTCGCGTTGCGGCGCGGGCACGACGAAGCGGCCGAAGCGCTCCGCGCGGTCTTCCAGGAACTGCTGGACGACGAGCAGGCGGCGCGTCGGCTGGCCTCCCACGTCGCCGGGACCGACACGCGCTATCCGATGCCGGGCTCCGGGCACGCGCTCGCCGGCACGTTCGTCCCGGATCTCGCGCTGGAGACCGACGAGGGCCCGACCAGCGTCGCCGAACTGCTGCGCCCGGCGCGGCCGGTCCTGCTCGACCTCGCGGGCAGGCCCGAACTGCGTGACCTCGCGCAGGGGCGAGTCGACGTCCACACCGCGAAGACCGAGGACCGGCCCGCCGACGTCCTCCTGATCCGCCCCGACGGCTACGTCGCCTGGGCGGGCGACGCCCCGGACGGCCTCGGCGAGGCCCTCGCCGCCTGGTTCGGCGCCTGACCCACGCATTTCGTCCTCTGAATGCGGTAAGAACGCATTCAGAGGACGAAATGCGGATCGTCAGCGGTTGATGACCTCCGAGCCGTAGCGCTTCAGGGTTTCTTCGCGCTGGTCGTGCATCAGGTACAGCGAGAACTGGTCGACACCGAGCGAAGCCAGCTCCTCCAGGCGTTCCACATGCGCCGAAGAAGGCCCGAGCAGGCAGAACCGGTCCACGATCTCGTCCGGGACGAAATCGGTCGACGGATTGCCCGCCCGCCCGTGGTGCGAGTAGTCGTAGCCCTGCCGCTCGCGGATGTAGTCGGTCAGTTCGCGTGGCACCGGACCGGAATCGCCGTACCGCGCCACGAGGTCCGCGACGTGGTTGCCGACCATCCCGCCGAACCAGCGCAACTGTTCCCGCTGATGCGCCAGATCGTCGCCGACGTACGCCGGGGCCGCGAGGCAGATCGTGATCCCCGCCGGATCCCGGCCGGCCGCGCGGGCGGCCTCACGGACGGAACCGATGGTCCACCGGGCGATCGCGGGATCGGCGCACTGGAGGATGAAGCCGTCGGCGTGCTCGCCGACCGTCTTCAGCGCCTTGGGCCCGTATCCCGCCATCCACATCTCAAGTCTGCCGTTGCGGATCCAGGGGATCTGCACCGGCTTGCCCCGCAACAGGACTTCGCGTCCTTCGGCGAGTTCCTTGACCACGTGCATGCAGTCGCGCACGGTGGCCAAAGTGGATGGTGGCATGCCGACCACCCGGTGGGCCGAGTCGCCGCGGCCGATCCCGCAGACGGTCCGGTTGCCGTACATGTCGTTGAGCGTGGCGAAAGTCGACGCCATCACAGACCAGTCCCGGGTGGCCGGGCTGGTCACCATCGGGCCCACGATCATCGACGACGTCGCCGCGAGGATCTGCGAGTAGACGACGAACGGTTCCTGCCACAGCACGCACGAGTCGAACGTCCAGCCGTAGCGGAAACCCTGGTCCTCGGCGGCCTTCATCAGCCGCACGAGGTCACGCGCGGGCGGATCGGTCTGAAGTACAATCCCGAAGTCCATCCGGCCACCGCCTCAATTCAGGTACTGGTTCAGATCGCGCGAGAGGAATTTCCCGTGCGTCGTACTGCCCGAGAAGCCGGACGGCGACACGACCACGCGCCCGCGGGACAGCACCGTCTCGACCTTGCCGGTGATCTCCATCCCTTCGTAGGCCGAGTAGTCCACGTTCATGTGGTGCGTCTCGACCGACAAGGTCTGCTTCGCCGCCGGGTCGTAGACGACGATGTCCGCGTCCGAACCCGCCGCGATGACGCCCTTGCGCGGGTAGAGCCCGAACATCCGCGCCGGGGTGGTCGAGCAGGTCTCGACCCAGCGGCCGAGGGTGAGCTCACCCGCCACGACACCCTGGTGCAGCAGGTCCATCCGGTGCTCGACGCCGGGGATCCCGTTGGGGATCGCGCGGAAGTCGCCGCGGCCGAGCTCCTTCTGGTCCTTGAAACAGAAGGGGCAGTGATCCGTCGACACCACCGAGAGGTCGTTGGTGCGCAGGCCTCGCCACAGGTCAGCCTGATGCGACTTCTCCCGCAACGGGGGAGAGGCGACGTACTTCGAACCCTCGAAATCCGGCTTCGCCAAGTCCTCGATGGACAGATAGAGATACTGCGGACACGTCTCCGCGAAGACGTTCTGCCCGTCGTTACGCGCTTCCGCGACCGCCGCGAGCGCCTGTGACGCCGAGAGGTGCACGATGTACAGCGGCGCCCCGGTCACCTTGGCCAGCTGGATCGCGCGCGACGTCGCCTCGCCCTCCAGCTCCGGCGGCCGGGTGAGCCCGTGCTGCACCGGGTCGATCTTCCCGGCGGCGAACGCCTGCGCGGCCAGCTGGTCGATCGCGATGCCGTTCTCCGCGTGCATCATGATCGTCGCGCCGATCTCGCGCGCCTTCTGCATGGCCAGCAGGATCTCGCCGTCCGTGGAGTAGAACACCCCCGGATAGGCCATGAACATCTTGAAGCTGCCGACACCGCCGTCGACGCAGGCCCGCATCTCCTTCAACGACGAATCGTTGACGTCCGAGACGATCATGTGGAAGCCGTAGTCGATGGCGCAGTTGCCGTCGGCCTTCTCGTGCCATTTGTCCATAGTGGACAGTAGAGACGTGCCCTTGGCCTGGACGGCGAAGTCGATGATCGTGGTCGTCCCGCCCCACGCCGCCGCCGTCGTCCCGGTGCCGAAGGTGTCGACGGAATGTGTTCCGCCGAACGGCATCTCCATATGGGTGTGCGCGTCGATCCCGCCGGGCAGCACGTACTTCCCGGTGGCGTCGATCACCGAATCGGCGGGCCCCAGTGTGCCGGGGGCGCCGACGGCCGAGATCGTCTCGCCGTCGACGAGGACGTCCGCCGCCGAAGCGCCCGCCGTGGACAGCACCCGCCCGCCGCTGATGAGGGTGGTCATCACGCCTCCGCGAGGGGTCCGTAGCTGTCGGGACGCCGGTCTCGGTAGAAAGCCCACAGGTCCCGCACTTCGGCGAGCTTCGCCATGTCGAGGTCGCGGACGACGATCTCCTCCTCGGTGTCGGAAGCGGCTTCGCCGACGAGCTGGCCGCGCGGGTCCGCGAAATACGACTGGCCGTAGAAGTCGTTGTCACCCAGGGGTTCCACGCCGACGCGGTTGATCGTGCCGACGTAGTACTCGTTCGCGACGGCGGCCGCGGGCTGCTCCAGCCGCCACAAGTACTCCGAAAGGCCCCGGCTGGTCGCCGACGGGTTGAACACGATCTTCGCGCCCGCCAGGCCCAGCGCGCGCCAGCCCTCCGGGAAGTGCCGCTCGTAACAGATGTACACGCCGATCCGGCCGACGGCGGTGTCGAACACCGGGTAGCCCAGGTTCCCGGGCCGGAAGTAGAACTTCTCCCAGAACCCCTTCACCTGCGGGATGTGGTTCTTGCGGTGCTTGCCGAGGTAGGTGCCGTCGGCGTCGATCACCGCGGCGGTGTTGTAGTACACGCCGGGCTGCTCGACCTCGTACATCGGGACGACCAGCACGACGCCGTGGCGTTCGGCGACCTCCTGCATGAGCTTCGTCGTCGGCCCGTCGGGGATGCCCTCGGTGTAGGAGTAGTAGTCGGTGTCCTGCACCTGGCAGAAGTACGGGCCGTAGAACAACTCCTGCAGGCAGACGACCTGCGCTCCCTGCGAAGCGGCCTTGCCGATGGCTTCGACCGCGTTCGCGATCATCGACTCCTTGTCACCCGTCCACCGCTGCTGGATCAATCCGGCTCGGACCAGGTCGCTCACTTGCATCCTCCTCGATCTCGGTGGTGCGGTTGCGTTCGGGCAGGGCCAGCAGCAGGTAGACGACGAAGGCGCCCGCCAGGCCGACGACCCAGTTGTAGTCGTAGAGCGGTTTCAGGAGCGGGATCAGCCCGTCGGCGGGGAACGGCCCGCCGTACGCGCCGCCGACCGCGAGGACGGCACCGACCAGCGTCGCGACGAGCGCCCGCCAGTTCCAGCCGCCGTTGAACCAGTAGACGCCGCGTTCGGTGTAGAGATCCCGCAGATTGAGGCGCGTGCGGTTGACCACCCAGTAACCGGCGACGAGCACCCCGGCGACCGCGCCGAGCAGGCCGCCGTAGAAGCCGAGCCAGGCGAAGATGTAGATGTTCGGATCGGAGTAGAGCCGCCACGGCTGGATGAGGATGCCGATGATGCCGGTGATCAGCCCGCCGACGGCGAAGGTGATCTTCTTGGGGAAAGCGTTGGAGAAGTCGTAGGACGGGCTGACCACGTTCGCCGCCAGGTTCGCGGACACCGTCGCCAGTACCAGCGCGATCAGCGCGACCACCACGACGACCGGCGAGTCGAACCGGTCGGCCAGTTTCGCCGGGTCCCAGATCTGCTCGCCGTAGAGGACACTGCCGCCCGAGGTGGTCAGGATGGCCACGATCGCGATGAACGTCATCGTGGTCGGCAGACCGAGGATCTGGCCGCGGACCTGTTTGCCCTGGCTGCCGCCGAACCGGGTGAAGTCCGGCATGTTCAGCGAAAGCGTCGACCAGAACGCGATCATCGCCATCAGCGCCGGGGCGAACACCTTCCAGAAGTCCGGTCCCCAGCCGAGTTTCCCGGGTTCGGCCAGGATCGGGCCGAAGCCGCCCGCCTTGACCAGGACATAGCCCAGCAGGATCAGGAAGCCGACCGACACCAGCGGCGCCGTCCAGTTCTCGAACTTCCGGACCGCCTCCATGCCGCGCCAGATGACGAGCATCTGGAACAGCCAGAACAGGCCGAACGAAAGCCAGAGCGTCCAGTGCTGGCCGAGGACGACGGTGGCATCCTTCCAGCCGGAGCCGGCCAGCCGCCCGACGATGATGTAGATCGCCTCGCCGCCGACCCAGGTCTGGATGCCGAACCAGCCGCACGCGATGAACGCCCGCAGCAACGCCGCCAGATTCGCGCCGCGCATCCCGAAGAAGGCGCGGGCGAACACCGGGAAGGGGATGCCGTACTTCGTCCCGGCGTGGCTGTTGAGCAGCATCGGGATCAACACGATCAGGTTGCCGATCGTGATCGTGAGCAACGCCTGTACCCAGTTCATCCCGAGCGCGATCAGCGACGCCGCGAGCGCGTAGGAGGGGATGTTGTGCGCCATGCCCATCCACAGCGCGAAGTAGGTGTACGTGGTCCAGGTGCGCTTTTCGACCGGGACCGGGGCGAGTTCTTCGTTGTAGAAGCGGCTGTCCTTCAAGGACTCGACCTCGCCGAGTTCCACCCGGCCATCAGGATGCACGTGCTGCGTACCGCGTGCCGTCGGCTCCATTGCGGAATCGTGCTCGCCCGCGCCGCGCGGGTGGGACTGGCAGACTGTTCACTGTTGATGGCGTCGGAGCGCAGACTGTCGATTGCGCTCGAAGGCTCGCGGTGCATGACCTACGTCACACACACGGACGTTGCAATCCGGCAAACCGGCCGAAACATCTCCACAGGATCTCCACAGCTCACCCGGATGGTCTCCACGGCCGGTGCTTACAGTCATCCCCATGGAACTGGGAGGACGCCGGGTGCTGGTCGTCGAGGACGACGTGACCATCGCCGAGAGCATCGCCGCGCGGCTGCGGGCCGAGGGATTCACCGTGGACCTGGCGCACGATGGCCCGTCCGGCGTCGAGACCGACGCCGAGCGCGAGCCGGACCTGGTGGTGCTCGACGTGATGCTCCCGGGATTCGACGGGCTCGAGGTCTGCCGCCGGATCCAGGCCCGCCGTCCGGTCCCGGTGCTGATGCTGACCGCCCGTTCGGACGAGACGGACATGCTGATCGGTCTCGGCGTCGGCGCGGACGACTACCTCACCAAGCCGTTCTCCATGCGGGTGCTCTCGGCGCGGGTGCACGCGCTGCTGCGCCGCGTCGAACGAGCGGCCAGGACCGACGTGAGCGACGCCGGTACGAAGATCGTCCTCGGCGACCTCGAAATCGACGTCGAGCAGCGGCGGGTCACGCGCGCGGGCAACCAGGCCCAGCTGACGCCGATCGAGTTCGACCTCCTCGTCCACTTCGCGAAGCGCCCGAGGGCGGTGCAGCCGAGGGAACGCCTGCTCAGCGAGGTCTGGGACTGGGACGTCGCGGGCACCGGTTCGGGCACCCGCGCGGTCGACAGTCACATCAAGGCGCTGCGCCGCAAGCTGGGCGCCGACCTCATCCGCACCGTGCACGGCGTCGGTTACGCCCTGGAGGTGGGATCGTGAAGCTTCGCCCCCTGCTCGGCCGCGTCGTCGACGCGCTCCCGAGACCGCTCGACCCGGTCCGCTCCATCAAGCTCAAGCTCGCGATCCTGCTGGTGTCCTCGGGCGGTATCGCGTTCGCCTTCTTCAACTGGCAGATCGGCTGGCTGCCGCCGCGGACCACGATCGCCGCGATGGTGCTCGCCGTGGTGACCTCGCAGATCCTGGCGCACGGGATGACCAGGCCGCTGCGCGAGATGACCGCCGCCGCCCGCGCGATGGCCAAGGGCGACTACACCCGGCGGGTCCGGGCGACCGCTCGCGACGAGGTCGGGGAGCTGTCGCACGCCTTCAACCAGATGGCCGCGGACCTGGACGCCTCGGATCAGCGGCGCCGGGAGCTGATCGCGAACGTCTCCCACGAACTCCGCACGCCGATCACCGCGCTGAACGGGGTGCTGGAGAACCTCGTCGACGGCGTCGCCGAACCCGATCCGGCGACGTTGAAGACCGCGCTGCAGCAGACCGAGCGGCTCGGCAGGCTGGTCTCGGAACTCCTCGATCTTTCGCGGATCGACGCGGGCGCGTTCCCGTTGCAGCTGGAGGAGTTCGATCTCGAACTGCTGCTGGAGGAGGTCGCCACCGAAGCCGGGGCCACCGGTCGCGGAGTGCGCTTCTCCGTCGACGTCCAGCCGCCCGGCGCGACGGCCGTCGCCGACCGCGGCAGGCTCTACCAGGTCGTGGTCAACCTGCTCGACAACGCCGTCCGGCACGGCCCGGCCGGGGGAGAGGTCCGGGTGCGGGCGGAGGCCCGCGAGACCGACGTCGTCATCGAGGTCGAGGACGAAGGCCCCGGGATCCCGCCGGGTGAGCGCGACAGCGTGTTCGAGCGGTTCACCCGCGGCGAACGGGCCGGCGGCGGGGGCACCGGCCTGGGGCTCGCGATCGCGCGATGGGTGGTCGATCTCCACGACGGCAGCATCGCCGTCGTCACGCCCGAGCAGCGGCCGGGCTGTGTCATCCGCGTCGTGATCCCCGTTCCGTAGGGGCTGAAGGGGACTTTCCCCGCATGCGATGGGGCGAAGGCGCCCTTCTGACTCACGAGATGTGCTTTCGCAAACTGGAGGACTTGATGAGCGAAGAACAAGAAGGCCGGCAGGCGCACGCGTCGCCCCCGAGGGCGACGAGCACGATGGCTCCGACCGTGCCCGACGGAGCCCTGCCGCCCAAGCCCATGCCGCCCGCGCCGCAGGTCCCGGTGCTGATGCGGCCCCGCGTGCCGCCCAAATCGACGATCGTCCCGCTTCCCGGCTCCGTCCTGCCCGCGGCGGTCGCGGCCGGGTTGATCGCCGCCTTCGCCATGCCGGACGAGCCCGGAGCCGGCTGGTTCGTGGCCGGGCTCGCGTTCGCGGTGGCCGTCTACTTCGCCGACAAGCGCGCCCGCGGCGACGCCGAACCGCACTTCCGTCTGGTCAACGCGGTATGGGCGGCGGCCGCGCTGGGCCTGCTCGCCGTCGGCATGGTCCGCGCGTCCGTGTGGCTGAACGTGTTGTGCGTGCTGGCCGCCCTCGTCGCCGGATCCCTCGCCGTGGTCGGGAAGCGCACGGTGAACACGATCATCTACGACGTCTTCGCGGTCCCGATCGAAGCGCTGCTTTCGATCCCGTGGGTCGGGCGCGGGCTCGCGAAGCTCGGCAAGAAGCAGGAAGGCCGCGCGAGGCCGAGGTTCCTGGTGCCGGTGCTGGCCAGCGCCTTGTTGTTGCTGGTGTTCGTGCCGCTGCTGCGGGGCGCGGACGCCGCGTTCGCGAACGTCGTCGACGCGGTGCTCCCCGAACTGAACCCCGGAACGTTCGTGCGCTGGGGATTCTTCTTCGTCGTGGCCGCGTCGGCCGTGACCGGCGCGTGTTACCTGCTGGCGGCGCCCCCGCTGCCGTCCGACAGTGCTGCTGTCGACACGGCGCGCAAACGCCTGGCGCACCGGCTCGAATGGACGTTGCCGCTGGGGGTGCTGGTGGCGCTGTTCACGAGCTTCGTCGTGGTCCGCCTGGTCGTGTTGTTCGGCGGCACCGAATACCTTCTGGCCACGAGCGGCCTGACGGCGGCCGAATACGCCAGGAGCGGGTTCTGGCAGCTCTCCGCCATCACCGTGCTGACCCTGCTGCTGGTCGCCGCCGCGCTGCGATGGGCGCCGAAGTCGTCGGCGGCCGATCGGGCCTGGCAGCGCGGCCTCCTCGGCGCGCTGAGCGTGCTCAGCCTGGTGCTGGTCGCCTCGGCGTTGAGTCGCATGTGGACATACCAGCAGGCGTACGGGTTCACCGTGCTGCGGCTACTGGTCGAGTTCTGCGAACTCTGGATCGGACTGATCTTCTTGCTGGTGCTCGTTTCCCTGATCCCGCTGCGGTCGGCATGGCTGCCGCGCGCGGCCATCGGAGCCGCCGTCGCGGCGCTGCTCGGACTGGCCGTCCTCGATCCGGAACGGTTCATCGCCGACCGCAACATCGACCGGCTCGCGCACGGCAAGACGCTCGACACCGGTTACCTCTCAAGGTTTTCCGCTGACGTCGTGCCGTCGGCCGACCGGCTTCCGGAGCCGCTGCGGTCCTGTGTGCTCAGGCCGGTCGTGCGGGAAATTTCGGAAGATGATTGGCGCGATTGGAACCTGAGCCGGTCCCTCGCGCGTCAGACCCCTGTCGCCGCGGAGGACGGGATCGGGTGCCGGTACCTGCCCCGTTCTTGAGTCGTGACACCACGGCCTTGATCGCCCTCGTGGGGGTGAGGGCGATCAAGGCCGCGGTGACCGGCGCCGCCGGGCCATCGAGGGGAAGACCCGGCGATCACCACGCCGGAGTGGGGAGCGGTCAGAAGGTGAAGACGCCTGCCGACTCGGCGTCGGCGACGCAACGGTTGGCGTAGGAAGTGCGGTAGGTGACCGGCTCGCCGCGCCACTTGCCGACCGCGGAGACGTCCACCGGGGCGTACTCGAGGGTGCAGGCCCGCGGTTCCGGGCGGAGCCGGTCGAACTCTCCGTCCACTTCGGACAGCTTGGCGCAGGCGCCACCGCGTCCCGGGTGAGACCCCCCGGTGGGTTCGCAGGTGAGCGAGACGGTGCCGATCCGGCCCCGGGTGTCGTGGCTGGTCAGCTGAAACGTGGATTCGGCGGGTTGCGCGGGGGCCATACAGGCCAGCGCGAGCACGCAGGCGCCGATCGGTTCGAAGAAAGCCATATCAACCCTATCGGCTTACGTGACCCGGTCACTGTGTTCCACGCTCGGGTGAGATTTACTCACTCGGACGTGTGGTCGTCCGCTTTTCGAATGTCGTGGGCGAGCAAAGCGACATAAAGCGAGAGCATCGACTCCGGATCTTCGAGCCGTACCCCGAGGACCTGCTCGATCCTGGCCAGCTGCTGGTAGTAGGCGGTGCGCGAGGTGTGCGCGGCGGCGGCCGCCGCCGACTTGTTTCCGCCGTGCTCGCAGTAATGCCTCAACGCCTGGACGAGTCTGCTGCCCTGTGCGGCGTCCCGGCTCAGCAGCGGGCCGAGCTCCCGCGCGGCGAACGCGGTGATCCGTTCGTCGCCCGCCAGCAGATGCAGCAGTCCGCGCAACCGGACGTCGTCGAGCCGGTGGACCACCCGTTCGACGTTTTCCGCGAGCGCCGCGGCGGCCACCTGCGCGGCTTCGACGAGCGTCCGGCGCGCGTCGGCGGGCCCGCCGCCCGTGGTCCCGACCGCGACCACGGCGGGCGCTCCGGCGCGGGCCTCGTGGACGTCGTTCGCCAGCCGTCTCAGTACCGCGTCGACCCCGGCCTCCGGCGACAGCGCGATCAGCGCGCGCACCTGGGTGTCGTCGGTGGCCACCAGCGCGGACACCTTGGCGTGCCGGGCGGCGAGCACGGTCGCCTCGGCGAGCTCCCGCAGCAGCACCGGGGTGGACTGCGCGGCCTTGGTGGTCACGGTGATCCGCGGCCGCACGGAGACCCCGACGAGCAGCCGTCCCGTCAGCGGGACACCCAGCGCCGAGGCCCGCGCGGTCAGTTCGGCGGGCGGCACCGGGTTGGCCAGCAGTTCGGTCAGGATCGCGCGGTGCGCCTGGCGTTCGAGGGAGTCGGTGTCCTTGGCGACCAGCCGGTGGACCGCGAGCGCGGACGCGGCGCGTTCGGCGACCACGACGTGCCGGTGCGGGGGCGGATCCCCGCAGACGACGACCAGCCGCCCCCAGTCGTGCCCGCGCGCGCCGACCACGGTGATCAGCCAGCCCGCGCCCGGGTGGTAACCGGTCCGCTCGCCGACCTGCACCGGCCGCGACCGGGACGGCCAGCCGGGCAGCAGTTCACCGGGGTCGGTCCCCGCCGTGTCGTAGGCGAGGACCTCGTGCGACAGCGTCTCCAGCACGACCGGATGTTCGGTGAGCCTCGCGACCTCGCGCAGGATGTCTCCCGGCTCGGCACCGGCGACCGTCAGCGCGGTGAAGGTCTCGTGGACCCGCTCCGCCGCGCGGAGTTCGTCGACCTGGGCGTCGACGATCAGCCCGTTCACCGCCTCCGTGACCGACACGAAGCGCGTCTCGCGCGAAAGGGTGATCAGCGGGACACCGTGCCGGTCCGCGGCGTCGACCAGCGCGGGCGGCAGCTTCTCGCTCCAATGCCGGACGAGTTCGACGACGATCCCCGCCACTCCGACACCGGCCAGATCGGCGACGTACCGGGCGAGCGCGGCGCCGTCGTCGGGCAGCGCGACCCCGGTGGTGAGCACGAGTTCCCCGCCGCGCAGCAACGGGGCGATGTCCGCGACCTCGGCGACGTGCGCCCAGCGGACCGGCGCGTCCAGCCCCGCCGCCCCCGCCACCACATGGGGCCTGCCCTGACGCAGCACCGGCAGCGCGAGCACCTCGGCGACGGTCGGGTACATCGGCCTCCCACTCGGTTCGGCAACGCTGGAGACAGACTGTACGGCCGGGACCGGGAGTCCGTACACGTTGCCGATGGCGTCGGTGTGGCGCGCGCGCCCAGACTCGACCGGGAGCAGGCACCCGGCGATCAGGAGGGCGGAACCCGTGACCGACCGCATCACCCACTGGATAGACGGCAAACCGTGCGAAGGCGTGAGCGAACGATCCGGGGACGTGTTCGATCCGGCCACCGGCCAGGTGCGGGCGAAGGTCGCCTTCGCCGCGCGGGACGACGTCGACGCCGCCGTCGCGGCCGCCTCCCGGGCGCTGCCGGGCTGGCGCGGGACGTCGCTGGCCGGGCGGACGCGAGTGCTGTTCGCCTTCCGTGAGCTGCTTTCGGCGCGGCGCCACGAGCTGGCGAAGATCGTCACGAGCGAGCACGGCAAGGTCGAATCCGACGCGGCGGGCGAAGTCGCGCGCGCGATCGAGAACGTCGAGTACGCCTGCGGTGCCGCGCAGCTGCTCAAGGGCGGGTTCAGCGAGAACGCCTCCACCGGTGTCGACGTCTACTCGATCTCGCAGCCGCTGGGCGTGGTCGGCGTGATCTCGCCGTTCAACTTCCCGGCGATGGTCCCGCTGTGGTTCGTGCCGAACGCGCTCGCCTGCGGCAACACCGTCGTGCTCAAGCCGAGCGAGAAGGACCCGTCCGCGGCCGTCTTCATCGCGGAACTGTTCGCCGAGGCGGGCCTGCCCGACGGCGTGCTCAACGTCCTGCACGGCGACAAGGTGGCCGTCGACGGGTTGCTGGAACACCGCGATGTCAAGGCGATCTCGTTCGTCGGGTCGACGCCGATCGCGAAGTACGTCTATGAAACCGGGACCAGGCACGGGAAACGCGTGCAGGCGCTCGGCGGCGCGAAGAACCACATGGTCGTGCTCCCGGACGCGGACCTCGACCTCGCCGCCGACGCGGCCGTCTCGGCGGGCTTCGGCTCGGCGGGGGAGCGGTGCATGGCGGTGTCGGTCGTGGTCGCGGTCGACCCGGTCGGCGACGAACTGGTCGCGAAGATCGCCGAGCGGATCAAGCGGCTCCGCGTCGGCGACGGCACGCGGCCCACCTCGGAGATGGGGCCGCTCGTCACCGCCGCCCACCACGAACGCGTCGAGTCCTATGTCGGGGCGGGGGTCGACGCGGGCGCCCGGCTCGTCGTCGACGGCCGCGGCGTCGAGGTCGACGGCGAGGACGGCGGCTTCTGGCTCGGCCCGACGCTGTTCGACCACGTCACGCCGGAGATGTCGATCTACACCGACGAGATCTTCGGGCCGGTGCTGGCGGTCGCGCGGGCCGAGGGCTACGACGCGGCGCTGGAGCTGATCAACGGCAACCCCTACGGCAACGGCACCGCGATCTTCACCAACGACGGACGGGCCGCGCGGCGGTTCCAGAACGAGGTCGAGGTCGGGATGGTCGGCGTGAACGTGCCGATCCCGGTGCCGGTCGGCTACTACTCGTTCGGCGGGTGGAAGGACTCGCTGTTCGGCGACAGTCACGCGTACGGGCCGGAGGGGTTCCACTTCTTCACGCGGACGAAGGTCGTCACGTCGCGGTGGCCGGACCCCTCGCAGGGCGGGGTGAACCTCGGCTTCCCGCGCAACAGCTGACGCTCGGGTCTCGTGAGTGGCTAGGAGACGGTTCTAACCGTCCTAGCCACTCACGAGGACGGACCGGGGTCACTCGCGAGGCCGCTCGGGTGGGTCGCGCCGCGCGTCAGAATCGGCCGCAGTTGCCGTTGCCGGCTTGCCCGGTGAACGCGCCCTTCAGCCACTCGGTGGCGTCGCCGGACGCGGTCGTCATACCCAGCGCGTGGGACAAGAACGGAGTGAAGGTCGTCAAGTCCTTCCACTGGACGTTGGCGCCCTTGCCGCACCAGTCCTTCGCCATCTGCTTGCCGACGGCGGCCGGGATGACGTCGTCCAGCGGGCTGTGTTCGACCATGACCGGCATGGCGGGCTTGATCGTGCCGATCCGGTTCTCCGCCACGATCGCGTCGAACGGCGGCTGGGTCAGGTAGGCGGACACCGGCTTGCCGTCCTTGGTCAGCGAGCTGGACTGCTTGTACATGAACTGGAGGACCGCGTTCATGGTGCAGGTCTGCCGGGCCCGCAGGAACAGCTCGGCACCGGCCTGGTTGGCCAGGTCCATCAACCTGGCCTCGGGGTAGGCCTGGTTGAGACCGATCAGGGCGTAACCGAGGAACCCGGCGTACATCCCGCCGTCGAGCGACTTCGACAGCACGGCCTTGTCCGCGGGCGGTGCGCCGGAGTAGACGCCTTTGATGTCCAGCTCGGGCGCGTAGGTGGCGGCCAGTTCGGCGGCGGCCGCGGCGGCACTGCCGCCCTCGGAGTAGCCGGCGATGCCCACCGGGCCCTTGGCGGACAGGCCCGTTCCCGGCAGCCGCTGCGCGGCGCGGATGACGTCGAGCACGGTGTGCGCCTCGGACAACCGGACGACGTACGGGTGGTCGCCACCGCCCTCCACCCACGGTCCGATGTAGTCGGTCTGCGCCACGGCGAACCCGGCGCCCAGCAACGCGTTGACGAAACCGCCTTGGAAACCGGAGATCAGGTCCGAGGCCCCCTCACCCGCGAGGGTTTTCGAGGGAGCGCAGTCCGGCCCCATGCCGAAGGTGAAGGGCGCGTAGGCCACGATCGGCCGTTCGCCGGGACCGTTCCACGGCTTGTCCGGTACCAGAACGGTGCCGCTCACCGCGACTTGCTTGTTCTTGTTGTCCCGCGACAGATATTGGATCCGGGTCGCCTTCGCGCCGTTGTAGGTCGAGGGCTGCGACTTGACCACGTCACCGTTCTCGCCGGCGGGAAGTGGCGAAGAGGAGGTGTACACCGAATTCGTGTCCGCGCTCGCGACCGCCGAGGTCGCCGCCGTGCCTGCCGCGACCAGGGTCGCGGTCAAGATGGCGATGAGGGTATGGCGAAAGGGAGAAGTCATTACTGCGCTCCACGCTGGGTCGGAAAGTGCGGCCGGTGGAAGAAATGCCTAGATGTAAGCCCTTCCGTGCCCGCGCAGTCAATCGCCGGTCGTCAAATTGTCGCGTCGGTACGGCTGTCCGCGTCCGCGATTGTCAGGCGGACGATGAGGCGAAAATGGTTTGTCATTACGGTCAGTGTGGAGAAACCGAATTCGCTCATGGTGGTCATGGCTTTCCGTCCGGCCGCCGGGGAATGGCCGGAGCGATCGCCGATTCCGGTTAGCATCGCCGTCATGTCAGAATCGAAGCGGTCGGCGATGCGGGTGGCCGATTCCGATCGCGAAAACGTCGCGCGACTGCTGTGCGAAGCCATGGGCGCGGGACGGATCACCGCCGGTGAACTGGAAACGAGGCTGGCCGCCGTCTACGCGGCCAAGACCTTCGCGGAATTCGAACCCGTCGTCGCGGATCTGTCCCCCGGCGGCACGCTCGCCCTGACCCACGCCGGCGACGAGGAGCAAGGCGGACGGCGCTCGTTCGCCGTCATGTCCGCCACCACGCGGCGGTTCGCCGGGCCACTGCCGCCGAACCATGTCAGCCGCGCGTTCTGGGGCAGCGTGCGCCTCGATCTGCGGCGGGCCCGGATCGACGGCGGACCTTGCACGATCAGGGCGGTGGCGGTCATGGGCGGCGTCAAGATCGTCGTTCCCGAGGACTTCGCCCTCGACGTCCGGGGCATCGGCCTGATGGGCGGATTCGGCACCGGCCGCGGGACGGGGCGGCGGCGGCCGACGACGGGCGCGCCGGTGCTCCGCGTCACGGGTTTCGCCTGGTGGGGGTCGGTGAAAGTGATCCGAAGGCCCGTGGAGCCGCGGCGGCGCTCCCTTCGCGGTCGCGGTTGACGGCCCCAAAGAAGTCCGGTGGCTCCCCGGGCACTTCGCCTTCCGTAAACTCGTTGTGAGGACGAGCCGAGGGAGGTGCGGGTGGCCAACGCGGAAGAACGCCGATTCGAAGTGCTGCGCGCGATCGTCGCCGATTACGTCTCCAACCAGGAGCCCGTCGGGTCCAAGGCGATCGTCGACAGACACAACCTCGGGGTGTCCAGCGCCACGGTGCGCAACGACATGGCGGCGCTGGAGGAAGAGGGCTACATCACACAGCCCCACACCAGTGCGGGCCGGATCCCCACCGACAAGGGATACCGCCTGTTCGTCGACCGGATCGCCGAGGTCAAACCGCTCAGCGCGGCCGAACGCCGGGCCATCACGGCCTTCCTCGACAGCGGCACCGACGTCGACGACGTCCTGCGCCGCTCCGTCCGCCTGCTCGCGCAGCTGACCAGGCAGGTCGCGGTCATCCAGTACCCGATGATGACCAACTCCGCCGTCCGCCACCTCGAAGTGGTGCCGCTCACCCCCGCGCGGCTGATGCTGGTGCTGATCACCGATTCCGGCCGCGTCGACCAGCGCACCGTCGACCTCGGGGACGTCATCACCGAGGAGAACGTCGCCAGGCTGCGCACGGTGCTCAACGGGGCGCTGGCGGGCCGCCGTCTCTCCGAGGCCGCGGCGGCGGTCGCCGAACTGCCGGAGAAGTCGCCGGGTGAACTGCGCGACAGCCTCACCCGCGTCTGTACCGTGCTGGTGGAATCGCTGGTCGAACACCCCGAAGAGCGGCTGGTGCTCGGCGGCACGGCCAACCTCACCCGCAACGTTTCGGACTTCCCCGGATCGCTGCGGCAGGTGCTGGAGGCGCTCGAGGAGCAGGTCATCGTGCTCAAGCTGCTGGCGGCCGCCCGCAACCCCGGTGCGATCAGTGTGCGCATCGGTGAGGAAAATGAGGACGAGCAGATGCGCAGCACCTCGGTGGTGTCCATCGGCTACGGAATGGACGACATGCTGCTCGGCGGGATGGGCGTCGTCGGGCCGACCAGGATGGACTACCCGAACACCATCGCCGCGGTGCGCGCGGTGGCGAACTACGTGGGGCAGATCCTCTCCGGCCGCTGAACGCGGCGTTGAGGTCGAAGTCAGAAGGAGAAGGCGAAGACGGTGGCGAGGGACTATTACGGCATTCTCGGGGTTGCGAAGAACGCGACGGATCAGGAGATCAAGCGCGCGTACCGCAAACTGGCCCGTGAACTGCACCCCGACGTCAACCCGTCGGAAGACGCTCAGCACCGCTTCGGCGAGGTGACCACCGCGTACGAGGTGCTGTCCGATCCGCAGAAGCGCAAGGTCGTCGACCTCGGCGGCGACCCGATGGACGGCGGCGCCCGCGGCGGCGGAGACCCGTTCTCGGGGTTCGGCGGCCTCGGCGACATCATGGACGCCTTCTTCGGCGCCGCCGGAGGTGGCGGCGGCCGCGGCCGTGGCCCGCGCAGCCGCGTGCAGCCCGGTTCCGACGCGCTCATCCGCCTCGGCCTCACCCTCGAGGAATGCGCCACCGGCGTCGACCGCGAGATCACCGTCGACACCGCCATCGTCTGCGACCTGTGCCGCGGCGCCGGCGCCGCCGAAGGCACCGGCACCAAGACGTGCGACACCTGCGGCGGCGCGGGCGAGGTCCAGTCCGTGCAGCGGTCCTTCCTCGGCCAGGTCGTCACGGCCCGTCCGTGCCCGGTCTGCCGAGGCTTCGGCGAGGTCATCCCCGACCCTTGCCGCCAGTGCGGCGGCGACGGCCGGGTCCGCGCCCGCCGCAACGTCACCGCCAAGATCCCGCCGGGCGTCGGCGACGGCATGCGCATCCGCCTCTCCGGCCAGGGCGAGGTCGGCCCCGGTGGCGGCCCCGCCGGCGACCTGTACGTCGAGATCGACGAGGCCCCCCACGAGGTGTTCGTCCGGCAGGGCAACGACCTGCACTGCAACTTCCGCATCCCGATGACCACCGCCGCCCTCGGCGCCACGGTGCCCATCGAGACGCTCATCGACGGCGACTACGAACTCGACATCGAGCCGGGTACCCAGCCCGCCACCGAACTCGTGCTCACCGCCAAGGGCATGCCGCGGCTGCGGTCCTCCGGCCGCGTCGACGGCCGCGGTGACCTGCACGTCCACATCGACGTCGTGGTGCCGACCAAACTCGACGACGCCCAGCGCGACCTCCTCGTCGAACTCGCCCAGCAACGCGGCGAAGACGTCCCTTCGCTCGCCTCGAACGGCTCCAAGCCCGGCGGGCTGTTCTCCAAGCTGCGCACCAAGAACCACCGGTAACCCGTGCCGGAGACGACACTCCCGGTCTTCCTCACCGCCGCGCTGCCCGGCTCCGGGCGCACCACGCTCGACGGTGAGGAAGCCCGGCACGCCGCCACCGTCCGCCGCCTGCGCGTCGGCGAACGTCTCGTGCTCTCAGACGGTGAAGGCGGCATGGCACGCTGCGTCGTCGAAGCCGTCCAGGCGGGCCGCGACGCCGCGCTCACCCTCGCCATCGAAGAACACTGGATCGAGGAACCGCCCGCCCTGCGCGTCATCGTCGCCCAGGCGCTCGCGAAGGGCGACCGCGGCGAACTCGCCGTCGAACTCGCCACCGAAGCCGGCGCCGACGCCATCGTCCCCTGGCGCGCCGCGCGCAGCGTCGCCCGCTGGGAAGAAGGAACCCGCGGCGACAAAGCCCTCAGCCGCTGGCGCACCACCGCCCGGGCCGCCGCCAAACAAGCCCGCCGCGCCCACGTCCCCGAAGTCGCCGAACCCGTCACCACCCGCGAACTCGCCGAACTCGCCCAGACCGTTTCCCGCGCGCTGGTCCTCGAATCCGGCATCACCACCCGCCTCACCGAGATCGAACTCCCGGCACAAGGCGACATCCTCCTCGTCGTCGGCCCCGAAGGCGGCATCACCGACGAAGAACTGAGTACCCTCACCGACGCCGGCGCGACCGCCATTCGGTTGGGCCCCACCGTTTTGCGCACCTCCACCGCCGCCGCC
This sequence comes from Amycolatopsis coloradensis, assembly GCF_037997115.1. Lineage (NCBI taxonomy): Bacteria > Bacillati > Actinomycetota > Actinomycetes > Pseudonocardiales > Pseudonocardiaceae > Amycolatopsis > Amycolatopsis coloradensis. The sequence goes on along the minus strand of NZ_CP150484.1, from coordinate 712,311 downwards.
GTGGCACTCGGGGCGCTGGGGGTTCTCACGGAGCGCTGGAAGTGAAAAAACACCCCACTAATTTGCGGCGAGTTATGGCGCGATCACGCAAACAGCCGTTACTCTCGTTAACTGACGCGCAACACACGGTTTCGGCGCGCCACTGGGGATGAAGCCCAGTCGCGCGCGTGAATCCCCGCCGGGCACCTCCCCCCTCGGTCCGGCGGCGCCGCGGCGGCGGTGGAGCGACCCCCAGGCTCCACCGCGCCGCGGCATCTTCATTTCGGGGGCTTCGCAGGCTCCGCCCCGAAATTCGCTGCCGCGGCGCGGTTCCGCGTGTTGACCCGGGGGGCCGAGCCCCCCGGACCCCCACGGTGCGGTCGGCGGAGGTTGGCGGGCGGAGCGGCAAAGCGAAGCGTGCGTAGGGGAACGAGCGTGCGTAGGTCTTCGGTACCGGCCTAGGGCCTGGCGGCCCTCGCCTGGTGAGATGGAGGCGCGTCGGTCGTGAGTCGTCCGTTCCATCACGCGTGTCGTCCGTCTGATCACGTGTGTCGGCCATCCGCGCACGTACTCAGCGTGGGGATAGGGTGGGGGAATGAGTGACGCGGAGACGTTGTTCGAGCGGATCATTGCGGGGGAGATCCCGTCCGACAAGGTGTACGAGGACGCGACGACGTATGCGTTCCGGGACATAGCGCCGCAGGCCCGGGTGCATGTGCTCGTGGTGCCGAAGAAGCGCTACCGGAACGTGGCGGAGCTGGCGGCGGCGGATCCGCAGTTGCTGGCGGATGTCGCGCTTACGGCCCGCAAGGTGGCGGAGATCGAGGGGATCGCCGAGTCCGGTTACCGGGTGGTGTTCAACACCGACGGTGACGCCGGGCAGACCGTCTTCCACGTGCACGCGCACGTGCTCGGCGGCGAGCAGCTGGGGCATTTCGGGCGCTGAAGCGCGCGCCCCGCGGAAACCGGACTGCGTGCCGACACCCGCAACCAGTAACATCGAACTTGTCACTGTCGTTGAAAATCGCAGCGTAAGCGCAGGAAGTAGGCCCGAGGCCACGTGGCCGGAACCGTACCGGGTGAAGCCGCCCGACCCGACGTTCCCGCGGACGTCATCCCGACGAAGACCGACGAGGCCGCGGTCACCGAGGCGGCGCAGTCCCGATTCCCCATTCCCGACGCCGCCGCGCTCAGCCTGCTCGGCTCGAGGGACGAGAACCTCCGCGTCGCCGAGGAACTCCTCGCCGCCGACGTCCACGTCCGGGGCAACGAGGTCACCCTGACCGGCGCACCCGCCGACGTCGCCTTCGCGGAGCGTGTCTTCGCCGAACTCGTGACCATCGCCGGCCGCGGCCAGCAGGTCGACCCGGCCACCGTCCGCCGCACCGTCGGCATGCTCTCCACCGGTGACCACGAGTCACCGGCCGAAGTGCTGAGCATGAACATCATCTCCCGGCGCGGCAAGACGATCCGGCCCAAGACGCTCAACCAGAAGCGCTACGTCGACGCCATCGACAAGCACACGATCGTCTTCGGCATCGGCCCCGCCGGTACCGGCAAGACGTATCTCGCCATGGCGAAGGCCGTCCAGGCACTGCAGGCGAAGCAGGTCACGCGCATCGTGCTGACCCGTCCGGCGGTCGAAGCCGGTGAGCGCCTCGGCTACCTGCCGGGCACGCTCAACGAGAAGATCGACCCGTACCTGCGCCCGCTCTACGACGCGCTGCACGACATGGTCGAGCCCGAGTCGATCCCGCGGCTGATGCAGGCGGGCACCATCGAGATCGCGCCGCTGGCGTACATGCGCGGCCGCACCCTCAACGACGCCTTCATCATCCTCGACGAGGCGCAGAACACCACGCCGGAACAGATGAAGATGTTCCTCACCCGGCTCGGGTTCGGCGCCAAGATCGTCGTCACCGGCGACGTCACGCAGGTCGACCTCCCCACCGGCCAGAAGAGCGGCCTGCGGGTGGTCCGCGACATCCTCGAAGGTGTCGAGGACCTGCACTTCGCCCAGCTCACCAGCCAGGACGTGGTGCGGCACAAGCTCGTCGGCGACATCGTCGACGCGTACGAGAAGTGGCAGGCGCTGCAGGACAGCCAGGACAAAGGCAACGGCTGGAAAGGGCAACGCCGTTCATGAGCATCGAGATCGCCAATGAATCGGGCGTGAACGTCGACGAGGCCTCCATCGTGTCGGCCGCCCGCTTCGCGCTCGACAAGATGGAGGTCAGCCCGCTCGCCGAGCTGTCCATCCTGCTCGTCACCCTCGAGGTGATGGAGGACCTGCACGAGCGGTGGATGGACCTGCCCGGTCCCACCGACGTGATGGCCTTCCCGATGGACGAGCTCGACTCGTCGCGCCGCCCCGACGCGCCGGACGCGTCGCCCGCGCTGCTCGGCGACATCGTGCTGTGCCCGGCGTTCGCGAAGGACCAGGCCAAGACGGCGGGTCACTCCCTGATGGACGAGCTGCACCTGCTCACCACGCACGGCGTGCTGCACCTGCTCGGCTACGACCACGCCGAACCGGCCGAGGAACGCGAGATGTTCGGCCTGCAGAAGCGGATCCTCGGCGAGTTCCAGGCGGCCGTGGCCGCGCTCAACAAGCGTGACGCGCAGCGCTCCGCCGACGACAGGCTCCTCGGAACCGCCGGCCTCGACGCCGTGCCCGCCGACGAACCGCCGGCCTAGGCGGCGCCGAAATGGGTAGTCCCGCGGCCCTGCTGATCATCGCCATCGCGCTGATCCTGCTCGCCGGGGTGTTCGCGGCCGCCGACGCGGCGGTCAGCACGGTCTCCAAGGCCCGTGCCGACGGTCTCGTCCGGCTCGGCCGTCCCGGCGCGCGTCAGCTCGCGCTGGTCATCGCCGAACGCCGCCGTCACATCAACCTGATCCTGCTCCTGCGGATGACCTGCGAGCTGACCGCCACCGTGCTGGTCACCGTCGACGTCCTCGGCTGGGTCCGGCCGCTGTGGCTCGCCGTGGTCGTCGCCGCCGGCGTGATGGTCGTGGTGAGCTACGTGCTCATCGGGGTCGGCCCGCGCACCCTCGGCCGCCAGCACCCGTACCGGATCGGCCTGGTCGTCGCGGGCCCGGTACGCGTCCTCGGGTCGATCCTCGGCCCGCTCAGCAGGCTGCTGATCGTCCTCGGTAACGCCATCACCCCCGGCCGTGGCTTCCGCGAAGGCCCGTTCACCTCAGAAGTCGAACTGCGTGAACTGGTCGACCTCGCCCAGGAACGCGGCGTCGTCGAGGAATCCGAACGCGAGATGATCCACTCGGTGTTCGAGCTCGGGGACACCGTCGCGCGCGAGGTCATGGTGCCGCGCACGGAGATCGTCTGGATCGAGCACGACAAGACCGTGCGCCAGGCGCTCGCGCTGGCCCTGCGGACCGGGTTCACCCGGCTGCCGGTGATCGGCGACTCCGTCGACGACGTGGTGGGCGTGGTCAACATCAAGGACCTCATGCCCGCGTACATGGCCGAGGGCGGCTCGCAGCGCCAGGTCGAGGAGCTGATGAACCCGGCGAGCTTCGTGCCGGACTCGAAGCGGCTCGACGACCTGCTCAAGGAGATGCAGGTCTCCCACAACCACATGGCGATCGCCGTCGACGAGTACGGCGGCACCGCCGGCCTGCTCACCATCGAGGACATCCTCGAGGAGATCGTCGGCGAGATCACCGACGAATCCGACACCGACGAACGTCCCGAGGTCGAAGAACTCGAAAACGGCGCGGTCCGCGTCTCGTCCCGGCTCTCGATCGACGACCTGGGCGAACTGTTCGGGATCGACCTCGAAGACCACGACGTGGAGACCGTGGGCGGGCTGCTCGCCGAGCGACTGGGTAGGGTCCCGCTGCCGGGGGCCGAAGCCGAGGTCGCCGGACTTCGGCTGTTCGCCGAAGGCGGTAAGGACCGGCGCGGGCGGATGCGGATCACCACGGTGGTCGTCCACCCCGCCGACGCGGACGCGGTGACCGACGCTGCCCAGGGCAGGCGCCGGACCCGGGTCCCGCAGCCCGATGAAAGTGACAGGAGTGTCGAACATGCCTGAGCTGGACGCCGAGGACCAGAAGCTGGTGACCCTGGCCAGGTCCGCGCGAGCCCGCACCCAGGCCGCCGAGGGTGCCGCGCTCCGCGACACCGACGGCCGCACGTACGCGGCGAGCACGGTCGACCAGCCGTCCTTCAAGCTCACCGCGCTCCAGGCCGCCGTCGCCGCCGCCGTTTCGAGTGGAGCCGAAGGAATCGAGGCCGCCGTCGTCGTCAGTGCTGACGCCCTCCTGAACGGCGCTTCGCTCCAGGCGGTGCGGGACATCGCCGAAGACGCCCCGGTCTATCTCGCGGATCCCAGCGGCAAGGTGCTGAGCTGATGGCCGAGCCGCATCGTTCCGGATTCGCCTGCTTCGTCGGACGCCCCAACGCGGGCAAGTCGACGCTGACCAACGCGCTCGTCGGCAGCAAGGTGGCGATCACCTCCAGCAAACCGCAGACGACCCGCCACGCCATCCGCGGCATCGTCCACCGCGACGACGCCCAGCTGGTGATCATCGACACACCGGGGTTGCACCGGCCGAGAACCCTGCTCGGCGAGCGGCTCAACGACATCGTCCACTCGACATGGTCCGAAGTGGACGTCGTCGGGCTTTGCGTGCCAGCCAACGAAAAAGTCGGTCCCGGTGACCGGTTCATCGCCGCCGAGCTCAAGAAGATCGCCAAGCGCACCCCGGTGATCGGCGTCGTCACCAAAACGGACCTCGTGAAACCCGAGCAGGTCGCCGAGCAGTTGCTCGCCCTGCAGGAGGTCATGGAGTTCGCCGAGCTGATCCCGGTGTCCGCTGTGGACGGTTTCCAGGTCGGCGCGCTCTCGGATCTGCTGGTGCGGCACCTTCCCGAAGGCCCGCAGCTGTACCCGGGCGGCGAACTCACCGACGAACCCGAGCAGACCCTGGTCGCCGAGCTGATCCGCGAGGCGGCGCTGGAGGGTGTCCGGGACGAGCTCCCGCATTCGATCGCCGTCACCGTCGAGGAAATGCTGCCCCACGAGGGCAGGGACGACATGATCGACGTGCACGCGTTCCTTTATGTGGAACGACCGAGCCAGAAGGGCATCATCCTCGGGCACAAGGGTGAGCGGCTGAAGGACGTCGGCGCCCGCGCCCGGCAGCAGATCGAGGGGCTCCTCGGTTCGAAGGTCTACCTCGACCTGCACATCAAGGTCGCCAAAGAGTGGCAGCGCGACCCCCGTCAGTTGCGACGGCTGGGCTTCTGACTGAACGGAATGTCTCGATTCGGTCGCGGAGACCGGTTGATGGTGTGGAACCGGACGGGTGACCTTAGAGTCTCAACCCTTGACTCCGGTGATCGCTGATCGGGCGGCGGCGCCCGGGTCGATTTCCACATCTCATTCGTGAAGGGAAAGCGGTAAATGACCGACAACCAGGGCCTGCCCAACTACTCCGGCGACCCTCAGGGCGGTGGAGGCTTCAACAACCCCGGCCCGCCGCCCAACAACAACCTGGTGTGGGCGATCCTCACCACGATCCTGTGCTGCCTGCCCTTCGGTATCGTCGCCATCGTCAAGGCGAACCAGGTGAACACCCTCTGGGCGCAGGGCCAGCCCGCCGCGGCGCAGGAAGCGGCCGACGCGGCCAAGAAGTGGTCGATCATCGCGGCGATCGTCGGCGCCGTGATCGCCGTTCTGTACGTCATCCTCGTCGTCGTGCTCGGTGTCTTCGCGACCTCGGTCGACGTGAACAACTACCGCTGATCGAGGCGATCGAGGGGGAGACCTCATGACCGACCAGTACCCGAACTACCCGCCTCCCGGCGGGCCACCGCCGCAGCAGCCGTACTACGGCGGCGTGCCGAACTACGGTCCGCCGCCGGACAACAACCTGGTGTGGGCCATCCTCTGCACGGTGTTGTGCTGCTTGCCGCTGGGTATCGTGGCGATCGTGAAGTCGAGCCAAGTGCAGACGTTGTGGTCGCAGGGCTTCCACGCCGAAGCCCAGAAGGCCGCCGACGACGCGAAGAAGTGGTCCATGTGGGGAGCGATCTCCACTGGCGTTCTTTTCCTGCTGTACATCATCTTCATCGTGGTGATGGTCATCATCGGCGCGTCGGCGGGAAGCTTCACGCCGTGACGTCGTCCGTCTACACGGGATTCCCGGCGCGCGGGTTCAAGGCGAAGGCCCGCGCGCTGGGGCCGCCCCTGGCCATCGCCGCCGGCGCGGGGCTCGGCTGCGTCGTCCTCTGGCTGGGTGATCCCACCACTCCGGGCGGGCCGCTTCCGGTCTGTCCCACCAAGACCCTGCTGGGCATCGCCTGTCCGGGCTGTGGCGGCATGCGCATGGTCTACAGCGCGCTGCACGGGGACATCCCCGCCGCGCTGCACTACAACGCGGTGTCCTTTGTGGTCCTTCTGTTGCTCGTCTGGAGCACCGTCGCCTGGGCGGTCGGCAGGCTCCGTGGCCGTGCGGTGAACAGCTGGCTGCACTGGCGCTGGACGCCGCTCGCGTTCGGTGTCGTGTTCGTCGTCTGGTTCGTCATCCGTAACCTGCCCTTCGCCCCGTTCACCTCGCTCTACGTGTGAGTGCCGGGCCGAGGCCCGGATCGTCGGTGGTACCGAGTACGCTCCCGCGCACCGGTCTGCTCGGTGTGTACCCATGCCGTACATTCAGCCCGGGTCGCCCACTAGGCCCCGTGCGCCAGGGGCGAGGAACCAGCGAGGGGATTTCGATGACCACTCCCTACGGCCAGCAGCCGCCGGGACAGCAGCCGCCGCCCGGATCCGGGCCCCCGCCGGGAGAGGGGCAGCAGTCACCGCAGCCGCAGCAGCCGTTCGGACAGCAGCCGTCGGGAGAACAGTCTTCGCCGTTCGGGCAACAGGCCCAGCAGTCGCAGCAAGGTGACCAGGCTTCGCCGTTCGGCCAGCAGGCTCCTGGTGAGCAGGCTTCGCCGTTCGGGCAGCAGCAATCTGGTCAGCCTTCGCCCTTCGGGCAGCAAGCGCCCGCCGAGCAGCCCTCGCCGTTCGGCCAGCAGCCGCAGCAAGGTGGCCAGTCTTCGCCGTTCGGGCAGCAGGCTCCTGGTGAGCAGCCCTCGCCGTTCGGGCAACAGCCGCCGCAGTCCCAGCAGCCGCAGCAAAGTGGCCAGTCTTCGCCGTTCGGGCAGCAGCAGTCGCAGCAGAGTGACCAGTCGTCGCCCTTCGGGCAGCAGCCGAGTCAGCCGTTCGGAGCGCAGCCGCAGTCCCCGTTCGGCCAGCAGCCGGGGCAGTCTTCTCCGTTCGGGCAGCAGGGCCAGCCCTCGCCGTTCGGTCAGGCCGCCCAGTTCGGCCCGCAGACCGACTACGCCCACTGGGGCCTGCGCGCGGCCGGGTCGCTGATCGACTTCGCGCCGATCTTCGTGCTCCCGATCATCGGCGCGATCATCGCCACGAACGCGAATTCGCTCGTCGGCGGCATCATCTCCGGCGTCGGCTACCTCGCCGGGATCGCCTGGACCGTCTACAACCGGTGGATCAAGATGGGCACCACCGGCCAGTCGCTCGGCAAGAAGATCCTGAAGATCAAACTCGTCCGCGAGAGTGACGGGCAGCCGATCGGCCCGCTGATGGCCTTCGTCCGGGACCTGTGCCACAACCTGGACGGCTGGGTCTGCGGTCTCGGTTACCTCTGGCCGCTGTGGGATCAGAAGAAGCAGACGTTCGCCGACAAGATCCTCAGCACCGTCGTCGTGCCGGGCGAAGCCGCCGCGCCCGCGTCGGCGCCCTTCGGCCAGGCGCCGGGGTTCCCCGAGCCGCCGCAGCCGGCTTCGTCGTCGTTCCCCGCGCCGCCCTCGCCGTTCGGCCAGCAGCCGCAGCAGCAGCCGTTCGGCGCGCCCCAACAGCCCCAGCAGCCACAGCCGTTCGGACAGCAGCCGCCCCAGCCGTTCGGTCAGCAGCCGAAGGGAACCACGGCGCCGTCCTCGGAGTCCCAGCCTGGACCGGCCCTGGGCGAGTCCGAGCCGACGCAGGTCCTTCGCCCGGGGCAGCAGCCTCAGCAGGCGCCGTCCGGGTTCGACGAAGCCGAGCCGACGCAGAAGATCACCCCGGAGCAGCTGAGGCAGCAGTTGCCCGGAGCGGATGGGCCGAACGTGCCCGGAACACCGCAGCAGTAAGGAACGACCGGCGGGATCCACCCGTCGGGAAGCACGACACAAGTGGGGAACCCGATGACGAACCCGTACGGCCAGCAGCCCGGCCCCGGCCAGCAGCCCTATGGTCAGCAGCCTCAGCCCGGATACGGACCCCCGTCCGGCGCCACGCCCGCGCCGTACGGCCAGCCTTCCGGCGCGAACCCGATGCCGTACGGCCAGCCGGCGCCGTATGGCCAGCCCGCGCCGTACGGTCAGCCCGCGCCCTACGGCGCTCCGGGCGGCATGCCCGGTGGCGGCGACATCAACTCGATCCCGGACTACAAGGGCTGGGCGATCGGGTGCATCTTCCTCTGCTGGATCATCGCGATCTTCGCGATCATGAAGTCCAACGAGGTCAACACGTACAAGATGCAGGGCAACTACGCCGCCGCCATGGACGCGTCGAAGTCGACGAAGACCATGTGCATGATCGCCTCGATCATCGGCGGGGTCGGCTGCCTGTTCTCCATTCTCTGGATCGTCCTGGTCGCCGCGAGCATCTAGCCCGACCCGTAGCCGAAAGAACAACGAGGACCACTTTCATGACCAACCCCTACGGCCAGCAGCAGCCCTACGGACAGCAGCAGCCTGGCTATGGGCCGCCCTCCGGTGGCATGCCCGCTCCCTACGGGCAGCCCGCCCCGTACGGCCAGCCTTCCCCTTACGGCGCTCCGGGCGGTATGCCGGGCGGCGGTGGCGACATCAACGCCATCAAGGACTACAAGGGCTGGGCGATCGGCTGCATCTTCCTCTGCTGGATCATCGCGATCTTCGCGATCATGAAGTCCAACGAGGTCAACACGTACAAGATGCAGGGCAACTACGCCGCCGCCGCGGACGCGTCACGGTCGACACGGACCATGTGCATGATCGCGTCGATCATCGGCGGCCTCGGCTGCCTCTTCGCCATCGTGATGATCATCATCTCGATCGTCGCGGCCGCGTCCGTGCCGAGCTGCTACGGCCGCTACTGCTGATTCCGGGGCGCACCACCCCGATGTCGGTCCCGGGTGGGACGATGTCGGGGTGGTGAACCTCTATCGCGACACCGGAGTGGTGTTGCGGACGCACAAGCTGGGTGAGGCCGACCGGATCGTCACCCTGCTCACGCGGCGGCACGGCAAGGTCCGTGCGGTCGCGAAGGGCGTGCGTCGGACGTCATCGCGCTTCGGGGCTCGTCTGGAGCCGTTCGGGCACGTCGACGTCCAGTTCTACACCGGCCGTTCCCTCGACGTGATCACCCAGGTCGAGACGGTCGACGCCTTCGCGCTGCCCCTGGTGGCCGATTACCAGCGCTACACCGCCGCGAGCGCCATCGCCGAGACGGCGGACCGCCTGTCCGCCGAAGAGGGCGAGCCGGTGCTCAAGCTCTACATGCTCGTCGTCGGAGCCCTTCGCGCGCTCGCGGGCGGGGAACGGGACAGTTCCCTCATCCTCGATGCCTTCTTCCTGCGGGCGATGGCGTACGCCGGCTGGGCGCCCGCGATCACCGAATGCGCCCGGTGCGGCCTGCCAGGACCGCACAAGGCGTTCAGCGTGTCGGCGGGCGGCTCGATGTGCCCGGATTGCCGGGTCCCCGGCTGTGTCCACCCCTCCCCGGAGGTGCTGACCCTGCTCGCGGCGCTCCTGCACGGCGAGTGGCCGGTGGCCGAGGCTTCGCAGCCGGTGCCGCGGCGGGACGCGTCCGGCCTGGTCGCGGCCCATCTGCAGTGGCATCTGGAGCGCCAGTTGCGGTCGCTGCCGCTGGTGGAGAGGCGTGCGCGGGAGACCAGCACGCAGGCGCAGTAGGGTCGCAGGCACAGGTTCGCTCGATCAGGAGGCTCGAAGGTGCTGCGCAGGGGACGCGAGAACAAGGCGTCACAATTCGAACTTCGCGCGCCGGAGCCGCATCCGTCCGGTGCCCGGCCGCCGGAGATCCCCCGGGAACTCCTCCCGAAGCATGTGGCGCTGGTGATGGACGGCAACGGCCGCTGGGCCAACCAGCGGGGACTGCCGCGGATCGAAGGCCACAAACGCGGGGAAGCGGTGATGATCGACGTCGCCAGCGGTGCCGTGGAGCTGGGCGTCAAATGGCTGTCGGTGTACGCGTTCTCCACCGAGAACTGGAAGCGAAGCCCGGAGGAGGTCCGCTTCCTGATGGGCTTCAACCGCGACACCATCCGCCGCCAGGTCGACTACCTCGGTTCGATCGGCGTCCGCATCCGCTGGGCGGGCCGCCGCCCCAAGCTGTGGGCGAGCGTCATCAAGGAACTGCAGGTCGCCGAGGAGAAGACCAAGCACAACACGGCGCTCAACATGACCATGTGCGTCAACTACGGCGGCCGCGCCGAGCTGGGTGACGCCATGCGGCGGATCGCCCAGGACGTCGCCGACGGGAAGCTGAACCCGGACAAGGTCACCGAGAAGACCATCGGGAAGTACCTGTATCAGCCCGACATGCCGGACGTGGACCTGTTCCTGCGGCCGTCGGGGGAGCAGCGCACGTCGAACTTCCTGCTCTGGCAGTCGGCCTACGCCGAGATGGTCTACCAGGACACGCTCTTCCCGGACTTCGACCGCACCCACCTGTGGCGGGCCTGCCTCGAGTTCGCGAAACGGGACCGCCGCTTCGGCGGGGCCGTCGACAAAGCCGACAAGGCTTCCGAAGGGACCGCATGACCACCGAAGCAGCGGACACGGCGGCGTTGCTGACGTCGGCACGGGAAGCCCTCGAGCGCTATCTCGAAGTCCACGTCGACGACGACGGCGCGCTGACCTTCTCGCACGCGGACGTCCCGTGCGTCATCCAGGCGACCCGGCTGGCCGAAGGGCTGACCGTGCTGAGCCTGACCTGCGTCGTCGCCTGGGACCTGCCGGACGACCCGGCGATCGCGGCCTCGGCGGCGGAACGCGCTGGACAGGGCTTGTTCGGGACGCTCGGCGTCGTGCGCTCGGAGAAGGGCATCGACATCACGCTGAGGTACGCGTTCCCGGCGGAGGGCATGGATCCCTCGCCGCTCGGAACGCTGCTCATGCTGGTCGTCTCGACGGCGTCGCAGCTGCGTTCGGACCTGCTGGGGACCGCTCCCGGGGAGTGACCGCCGGAACGCAGGGTCACCTGGCATCATCGCGCGCATGGAAACCATTTCCAGGAGCGCCCCGGAGCGGAAGCCCGCCCGGCGGTTCAAGATCACCTCGATCGAGGTGCTCTGCGCGATCCTGCTGATCGCGATCCTCGGGCAGAGCTGGCTCCAGCAGGTGTTCGACGTGCCCGCGCTGCGGACGGGCTCGACGGTGTTCGTCGCGGTCTGCGTGCAGGCGTTGCCGTTCCTGGTGCTCGGGGTGCTGATCAGTGGCGCGATCGCGGCGTTCGTGCCCGCGCGGGTGCTGGAGAAGGTGCTTCCTCGCCGGGCCGGCGCGGCGGTCGGTGTCGCGGGGCTGGCCGGGGTCGCGCTGCCGGGTTGTGAGTGCGCCTCGGTGCCCGTCGCGCGGCGGCTGATCGGACAGGGTGTCGCGCCCGCGGCCGCGCTGACGTTCCTGCTGGCCGCGCCCGCGGTGAACCCGGTGGTGCTGGTGGCCACCGCGGTGGCGTTCCCTGGGAACCCGGAGATGGTGTTCGCCCGGTTCGCCGGTTCGCTCGCCACGGCGATGGTGATGGGCTGGCTGTGGGCGAAGTGGGGGAAGCTCGACTGGATAGCGGAGCGCGCTTTGCGGCGTCTTCCCGAGGTCCAGCACGGTTCGCGCTGGAAGACCTTCGCCGAGACCGCGCGGGCGGACCTGGTCGAGGCGGGCGGGTTCCTCGTGCTCGGCGCGATGATCGCCGCCGCGATGAACGTCCTGGTGCCCGCCAAATGGTTCGGGGTGCTGGGGGAGCAGATCGTGCTCGGGGTGCTGGTGATGGCCGTGCTCGCCGTCGTGCTGGCGCTGTGCAGTGAGGCCGACGCCTTCGTCGCCGCGTCGCTGACCGCGATGCCGCTGCTTCCGAAGCTGGTGTTCCTGGTGGTCGGGCCCGCGATCGACGTGAAGCTGTTCGCGCTCCAGACCGGTACCTTCGGCAAGTCGTTCGCGCTGCGGTTCGCGCCTGTGACGTTCGTCGTCGCGCTCTCCTGCGCCGTCGTCTCCGGCGTGCTCATCCTCGGAGGTGGCGCGTGAAACGCGAGACCCAGAACATCCTCCTGATCCTGCTCGGCGGGGCGCTGCTCAAGATCACGATCAACGGCGACTACCTGCGCTACGTCAAACCCGCGCAACAGCCGTGGATCATCGCCGGCGGCGCGGTGATGGTCGCGCTGGGCGCGGTCGCGATCGTCCGTGACCTGCTGGCCGCGCGGGCCGCCGCCGTCGTGTCCGGGGACGTCCACGCGCACGACCACAACACCCGGTCGGCCTGGCTGCTGATGGTGCCGGTGCTGGCCGTGTTCCTGGTCGCGCCGCCCGCGCTGGGCGCCGATTCGGTGACCCGCACCGAGGCCAGGGCGCCGCAAAGCGCTTCGGCGAGCAACGCGGCCGCCTTCCCGCCCCTGCCCGCCGGGGACGTGGTCCCGTTGGAGGTCAACGAGTTCGTCAGCCGGGCGGGCTGGGACAAGAGCGGCAGCCTGAACGGGCGGACGGTGCGGCTGTCCGGGTTCGTGGTGCACAACGAGGGCAACACGATGCTGGCCAGGATGGTGATCGGCTGCTGCGCCGCCGACGCCTTCCCGATCACCGTGCGGATGGTGGGCGAGGGCGCGTCGGGATTCGGCGACGACACCTGGCTGGAGGTCACCGGGACGGTCGTGCCGGGGACCGCGGTGCGGGAGAACAGCTACATGCCGGACTTGACGCTCACCTCGGTGCGGCAGGTGCCGGCGCCGAAGGACCCCTACGAGTACTGACCGCGCCCCCCCCTGCGGCGTGCGATGAAGGACGCTTTCACAGCAAAATTTGCTATGAAAGCGTCCTTCATCGCACTACTAGAGGGCGTCAGTGGTTCGAGCAGGTCCCGACGATCTCCACGGTGTGGCTGATGTCGGAGAAGCCGTGCTCCGAGGCGATCTTCTCGGCCCACCGCTCCACGGCCGGTCCCTCGACCTCGACGGTGCTGCCGCAGAGCCGGCACACCAGGTGATGGTGGTGGTGCGACGAGCAGCGCCGGTAGATGGCCTCGCCGGTGTCGGTGCGCAGGACGTCGATCTCGCCCGCCTCCGAGAGCGACTGCAGCGTCCGGTAGACCGTGGTGAGCCCGATCCCGTCGCCGCGTTTGCGCAGCTCGTCGTGCAGTTCCTGGGCGGAACGGAAGTCGTCGATCTCCTTGAGCAGCTCGACCACGGCGGCCCGCTGTTTCGTCGACCGGCGTCCCGGCACCGGCGCGGAACTGTTGGCCGTCGTCGGACTCATGCTCACTTCCCCTCCTGAACGTGGGCTACGGCGTCCACCACGATATGCGCAAGGTGATCGTCGACCAGCCGGTACACCACCTCACGGCCGCGTCGCTCACCCTGTACGACACCCGCGGTCTTCAGTACCCGCAGGTGCTGGCTGATCAGCGGCTGCGCGACATCGAGCGTGTCCACCAGTTCGTGGACGCACCGGTCCGCGTTACGCAGCTGCAGCACGATGGCGATGCGCACGGGTGCGGCGAGTGCCCGGAGCAGGTCGCCGGCGTCCGCGAGGACGGCGGGCGAGGCCGATACGGCGGGTTCGGCGGGGGGACGGGCCGACGAATGCGGTCCGGGGTCTTCCGAGAGGCCCGGGGCGGCCGAGTCCGGGGTCACCGTAGCCATCGCCGCCTCCATGTTCATGATTTCCGAAGTCATTGCCAGTAACAGTCCAGTCCATCTTAGTGTTCCCGTCCCGGGTGGTCTGTTCGCCGACCGGGCGACCACTCGGTGGCGGCGTTACTGCTCCATTCGGGTGAGTTCGCGGAGAAATGGCCATTCCGCTTCGCATGTCGTCGCCGACGGTGCAAGGTTGTCGCGGAGCGTTTCGTCGCTTCTCGCTGACGACCGCGCTCTGAGAGCCCGAGAGGCAGTGGGGAGACATGACTCGTTTCGTGACGAAGCTGGCCGCCGCGACGGCGGCCATCGCTTTGGCGTCGGTTCCGGGGCTCGCCTCGGCGCAGACGACGCAGGCCGTCGATGAGAAGACCGGTCCCGTGTCGTTCGCGAACGTGGCGTCGGTGCGCATCGGGAACCCGGGATCACTGATCACCGAGACCCAGCGTTCGCCGTTGACCCCCGGCCAGTCGAAACTCTCCCCGGACCGCACCGTCGTCCCGCGTGACGCCGGTGAGCGGACCACCCTCGGTGACCAATGGGCGATCAACCTTGGCCGTTACGGCGATCAGAGCCCCTTCCCGGCCGGGATCGCCAGCCGCGACCACAACGTGATCGCCGCGCTGCAGCAGACCACGGTCCCGACGGCGGTCGCGGAGAGCAACTACGCCCTCATCGACAACGGGCGCGGCGGCGCGAAGCCCATCGACAACACCGTGCTGGTGCTCGAAGGCGCGAAGAGCTCCGTCGACTGCTCCTCGCCTGGCAAGGCGACGTCGTCGACGAGCGTGGGCAAGATCTGGGTGCGGGACCAGAACGGTGACCTGAAGCCGTCCGGCGCTTCGGGTATCGACGTCAAGGGACTCAAGCTCGGCCCGCCGTCGACCGGTGGGATCGACAAGACGGCCAGCAAGGACAAGACCACCTCCGACCTGACGGTGTCGCGGGTGACCGCCTTCGACCAGCTCATCCGGCAGGACGGCTGGCGCGCCGGTGACGTGACCGCGGTGGCGGGCTGGAAGGTCGACGTCGTCACGCACGTGCGCGACGAGGAGGACAAGGATCTGCGCGAGGCCCGCACGACGATCGTGCTCGGCGGCGTGAGCTGCGGTATCCCGAGGAACTTCGTGGCGAAGCCCGCCGGCGGTACGGGACCGGGCGCGGCGCCCGCGCAGCCCGCGGTGCCGGGGACGGTGCCCGCAGGCGGTATCCCGCCGCAGAACGCGGACTCGACGCGGACCGTGGTCGGGCTCGGGCTGCTGGGCGGCGGCATCGTGATCGGCGCCGCGGCCATGCTGCTGCTCCGCCGTCGCAAGCCCGTGCCGGTCCGGGAGAAGTAGCGGCCCCGTGCGGTCCTGGCTGGCGGCACTGTCCGCCGTCGTCGCCGCGCTCGCCATCTCAGCGGGCGTCGTCGTGCTGACCTGGATCCCGCCGGAACCGGTGGTCTCGTTCGCGGAACCCGCGGTCATGCCGGGCGAGGACGGAGCTCCCTTGGCGCTGCCCGCCGACAGTTCGAAACGGGGGCAGCGGCCCGGCACGATCCGCCTGCCCGAAGGCGGATCGGCGAAACTCGTCCGCTCCGAAGTCACCTCCCACGGTGTCCTCCCGATCCCGCGCGGCCTCGCCGACGCGGCGTGGTGGGGTGCGCGGCTCGGCGCCGAAGCGGGTACGTCGCTGATCTCCGGGCACGTCAACTGGGGCGGCGTCAAAGGGCCCTTCGACGAGCTGTGGCGGATGCACGAGGGCCAGGAGGTGGCCGTCAGCGACGCGGCGGGCGGCATCTGGGTCTATCGCGTGCGCGAGGTCGTCACCGTGCACAAGAACGACCTGCCCGCGCGGGCGGCGAAGCTGTTCGCGCAGAGCGGGCCGCACCGGCTGGTGCTGGTCACCTGCGGTGGCGACTACCTCGGGGGAACGGACGGCTACCGGGACAACCGGGTCATCGTCGCGACTCTCGTTTCCGGGCCGCCCGCCTGACTACCGCATTCAGAGGACGAAATGCGGGAAGTCGGTGCAACCTCTCTCGGCTCGCGTCGCGTGTCTAGCCACACCGGCCGCTCCGGCGGCTTGACGCGAGCAAGGAGTAATACCCGATGGTGGGACAGTTCGACGACGGTACGGCGAGCGAGGTGCGGCCGAAAAAGCGTTCCGGCCTGGGCTGGATCCTCGCCGGTGGCGCGATCTTCGTGGTGGTGGCCGTGGTCGCGGTGCTGGTTTTCACCGGAAAGAGTGATTCCGTCGTCGCGGCCGCCCAGGACCAGGTGACCACGTCGTCGGTGCAGACACCCCAGGCTCCGGCGGACACGGGACAGGCGCCCGGCACGGTCAGGCTCCCCGGCGGCGGCACGGCGAAACTGATCCGCAAGGAACTGACCGCGGACGGGACCCTCCCCATCCCCGAGGGTCTCGACGAAGCCACCTGGTGGGGCGCGAAACTGGGCGCCGGCCAGGGGGCTTCCCTGCTTTCCGGGCATGTGAACTGGAAGGGGAAGAAGGGCCCGTTCGACGAACTGTGGCGGCTCAAGACCGGCCAGCAGGTCGACCTCGTCGACACCGACGGCGGCAAGTGGGTCTACAAGATCGGCGAGATCGTCACCGTGCACAAGACGAAGCTGGCCGAGCAGGCGGAGAAGCTGTTCGGACCGGACGGGCCGCATCGGCTGGTGCTGGTCACCTGCGGTGGCGAGTACGTCGGCGGGACCGACGGTTACGAGGACAACCGCATCGTCACCGCCTCCTTGGTCAGCAGGCCCTGAGCGGTCCGACCTCGCCGGAGGTCGTGCGGGGACGGGCGGTTAGTCTTGTCCTTCTAGTCCATACCCGTCCCCGCATGCTTCGGAGCGTGGAGTGCCCGCCAACACCATTGAGACCGTCGTCAGCCTGTGCAAGCGTCGAGGCTTCGTTTTCCCGTGTGGAGAGATCTACGGCGGTACCAAGTCGGCGTGGGACTACGGGCCCCTCGGTGTCGAACTCAAGGACAACATCAAGCGCCAGTGGTGGAAGACCGTCGTGCAGAGCCGCGACGACGTCGTCGGCCTCGACTCCTCGGTGATCCTGCCGCGCCAGGTGTGGGTCGCGTCGGGTCACCTCGACGTCTTCACCGACCCGCTGATCGAATGTCTGTCCTGCCACAAGCGTTTCCGCGCCGACCAGCTGGCCGAGGACTTCTCCGCCCGCTCGGGCAAGGAGGTGTCCGAGGACGACCTGTCCGAGGTGCCGTGCCCGAACTGCGGCACCCGCGGGCAGTACACCGCGCCGCGTGACTTCAACATGATGCTCAAGACCTACCTCGGCCCGGTCGAGTCCGAGGAAGGCGTGCACTACCTCCGCCCGGAGACCGCGCAGGGCATCTTCATCAACTTCCTCAACGTGCAGACCGCGGCGCGCAAGAAGCCGCCGTTCGGCATCGGCCAGATCGGCAAATCGTTCCGGAACGAGATCACGCCGGGCAACTTCATCTTCCGCACGCGCGAGTTCGAGCAGATGGAGATGGAGTTCTTCGTCGAGCCGGGCGAGGACGAGACCTGGCACCAGTACTGGATCGACGCGCGCACCGAGTGGTACAAGGACCTCGGGATCAAGGCGGACAACCTCCGCCTCTACGAGCACCCGAAGGAAAAGCTCTCCCACTACTCGAAGCGCACCGTCGACATCGAGTACCGCTTCGCGTTCAACGCCGGCCAGGAATGGGGCGAACTCGAAGGCATCGCGAACCGCACCGACTTCGACCTCACGACGCACTCGAACCACTCCGGCGTCGACCTGTCGTTCTTCGACCAGGCCACGAAGCAGCGGTTCCGCCCGTTCGTCATCGAGCCCGCGGCCGGTGTCGGCCGGTCGATGATGGCGTTCCTCGTCGACGCCTACCACGAGGAAGAGGTGCCGAACGCCAAGGGCAGCACCGACACCCGCGCGGTGCTCAAGCTGGACTACCGGCTCGCGCCGTTCAAGGTCGCCGTGCTCCCGTTGTCGCGCAACGCCGATCTCACGCCGAAGGCGCGCGATGTCGCCGCGGCGCTGCGCAAGCACTGGAACGCCGACTTCGATGACGCCGGCGCGATCGGCCGCCGTTACCGGCGCCAGGACGAGATCGGTACGCCGTACTGCGTCACCGTCGACTTCGATTCGCTCAACGACCACGCGGTGACCGTGCGGGAGCGCGACACCATGGCGCAGGAGCGGGTCGCGATCGACAAGCTGGAGTCGTATCTGGCGGGGCGCCTGATCGGCGCCTGACGCACTCGGCCCATGACATGAAAGGCCCCTTCATCGCAAAATTTGCGATGAGGGGGCCTTTTNGCAAAATTTGCGATGAAGGGGCCTTTCATTGCACCGGGGGGAAGCGTCGAAGGGCTACCCCTGACAACTGTCACCCTCAGGTCGTGACGCGCGGCCCACGCCCCGGACGGCCAAGCGCGACAAGCTTCAGTCATGCGAGAACAAGACATCATCGCGGGGGCCGCGGTCCGGCTTTCCGGTCTGCGTAAGCACTATGGCGACGTCCACGCCGTCGACGGCGTGGACCTGACGATCGCGCCGGGCGAGGTGGTCGCCCTCCTCGGCCCCAACGGCGCGGGCAAATCCACCACGGTCGACATGATCCTGGGCCTGAGCGTGCCCGACAGCGGCTCCGTGACCGTCTTCGGGCGCGAGCCGGGGGACGCGGTCGGCGACGGGATGATCGGCGCGATGCTGCAGGGCGGCGCGCTCGTCGAGGATCTCACGGTCGCCGAGACCGTCGGCATGGTCGCGGCGCTGCACCGCGAGCCGATGCCCGTGCCCGAGGCGTTGCGCCGCGCCGGGATCGGTGACCTCGCGAACCGGCGCTCCACCAAGCTTTCCGGTGGGCAGAAGCAGCGCGTGCGGTTCGCCGTCGCGCTCGTGAGCGACCCCGATCTGCTGATCCTCGACGAGCCGACCGCCGCGATGGACGTCGGCACGCGCCGCGAGTTCTGGAAGTCGATGTACGAGTACACGAACTCGGGACGCACGGTCCTGTTCGCGACCCACTATCTCGAAGAGGCCGAAGAGTTCGCCGACCGTGTCGTGCTGATGCGGTCGGGGCGGATCGTCGCGGACGGTTCGGTCGCGCAGGTCCGTGCGCTGGCCGGCGGGCGCACGATCCGCGCGGTGGTGCCCGCGGCGGCTGAGCCGGTGATCGCGGCGCTGCCCGCGGTCACCGGTTTCGAACTCCGCGCCGGTCGCGTGGCGATCTCCAGTTCCGATTCCGACGCGACGTTGCGGGCGCTGCTGACCCACGTGCCCGGAGCGCACGACATCGAGATCAGCGCCGTCGGTCTCGAAGGCGCGTTCCTGTCCCTGACCACCGGCGAGGAAGCCGTCCGATGAACCCCACCTACCTCAAGACCGAGATCGTCCGTACCTTTCGTTCGACGCGGTTCGTGCTCTTCGCCGTCGCCTTCCCGGTGCTGATGTTCCTGTTGCAGGCCAACGTTTTCGCCGGGGGCGAGGTGAACATCGCCGGCGTGATCATGGTCAACATGATGGCCTTCGGGGCCTTCTCCGCCGCCATGACGAGCGGCGCGAAACTCGCCATCGAGCGGTCCACCGGCTGGCAGCGCCAGCTGCGGCTGACCCCGTTGACCGGAGCCGGTTACCTCGGCGGCAAGGCGCTCTCGGCGCTGCTCGTCGCGCTCCCGTCGCTGCTCGTCGTCCCGCTGGTCGGCGTCCTCCTCCAAGGCGTCCACCTCGACGCCGCCGGCTGGCTGCGGCTCGTGGCAGGTATCTGGCTCGGCGCGATCCCGCTGGTGCTGCTCGGCCTCCTGCTCGGCCAGTTCGGCACGCCGGAGTCGATGCAGCCGCTGAACATGATCGTCATGATGGGCATGGGTTTCCTCGGCGGCCTGTGGATCCCGATCGACGGGATGCCGTCGTGGATGGCCGACATCGCCCAGGTGACGCCGACGTACTGGCTGATCCAGCTGGTCCGCCCGGTCGTCACCGACCAGCTCACGGTGAGTCTCGCGGCCGCGCTCGGCGTGCTGGCGGCGTGGACCGCGGTCCTCGGGGCGCTCGTGATCAGGCGTTACCGTAAGGACAGTGCGCGGGTCTGAGAAGGGTGAACCGGTGAACGAGTACCCGGCCAGGGTGAAGACGGGTTTGGACGACCGGGAGAACTGGTGGTCGGACATGCCGCCGCGGACCGGCGGCGGGCCCCGGCCGGCGAAGTGGGCCGTACTCGGTACCGCCTTTGTCCTGCCGACCTTCATTCCCACGGTGGTCGAGCTGACCACCGGCGGGGTCACCGCGGAAACGCTGGTGGTCGTCGGTTTCCTGATCGCCTACGGCGCCTGTTACCTGCTGTTCCCGCTCGTCCTGCGGTCCTCCCGGCGGAAGACGACCTACCTCTTCTCGGTGGTGATGCTGCTCCTCGGTCTCATCCTGGTCTTCCTGCACGACAACAACCCGTACATCCTGATCTACGCGACGGCGGTGCTGGCGTTCACGCTTCCGCCGACGTGGGCGGTGATCCTGGACGGCGGCGCCCTGCTGGTGGTGCTGGCCGTCCACCTGGTCGTCGGGAAGGACGATTTCGGTGACTTGGTGGCGGTCCTCTCGATCACGGCGGCGATGTTCTTCATGGCGAACCTGGTCCGCGCGGTGCGGAAACTGGAGGCGGCGAACCAGGAGATCGCGACGCTCGCGGTGGCGGGTGAACGTGAGCGCCTGGCGCGGGATCTGCACGACATCCTCGGCCACAGTCTCACCACCATCACGGTCAAGGCCGGGCTCGCCCGCCGGATCCTGGAGAGCGGCAAGGACGACTCCCGCGCGCTGCAGGAGATCCGCGAGGTCGAGGGGCTGACCCGCAGCGCGCTGTCGGACATCCGGGCCACGGTCTCCGAGTATCGCGAGGTGTCGCTGTCGGCCGAGGTCGCCGGGGCGCGGGCGGCGTTGCGGGCGGCCGAGATCGACGCGGATCTGCCGCACGCGGTGGACAACGTCGACCCCGCCCTGCAGCGCACTTTCGGCTACGTGCTGCGGGAAGCGGTCACCAACGTGATCCGGCATTCCGGGGCGAAACGGGTGAAAGTCCGCCTCGGCAAGATCTGGCTGGAAGTCGAGGACGACGGTGAGGGTGGTGACGCCGCGGCGGGGAATGGCCTGCGCGGGCTCACCGAACGGTTGGACGCGGTCGGCGGGACCTTGACCGCCACCACACCACCTGGGGGAGGATGGCTCGTCCGGGCGGAGGTACCCGAATCCGCCTTGCGGAGCGGCGCGCTCGCGCCACTCTCCGAATCCGCTGGAGGCTGCGCGTGATCCGGGTCCTGCTCGCCGACGACCAGGCGATGGTGCGCGGGGCGTTGGCCACCGTGCTCGGCCTCGAAGCCGACATCGAGGTGGTCGCCCAGGTCGGCTCGGGCGACGAAGTGCTCCAGCGGGCGAAGGAGACCGCCCCGGACGTCGCGCTGCTCGACGTCCAGATGCCGGGCAAGGACGGTCTCGAAGCCGCGGCCGAGCTGCACGGCGCGCTTCCGCTGTGCCGGATCATCATCTGCACCACCTTCGGCAGGCCCGGTTATCTCTCGCGGGCGATGGCCGCGGGTGCCGCGGGATTCGTCGTCAAGGACGCTCCGCCGGAGGAGCTCGTGGACGCCGTCCGCAGGGTCCACGGCGGGCTCCGGGTGGTCGATCCCGCGCTCGCCGCCGAATCGCTCGCCACCGGCGCGAGCCCGCTCACCGGACGCGAACACGACGTACTCCGTGCCGCCAAGGACGGCAGCACGGTGGCCGACATCGCCCGTGCCCTGCACCTTTCCGAAGGCACCTTGCGCAACCATCTTTCGGCCGCGATGGGCAAGACCGGGGCGCGGACCCGGGCCGAGGCGGTGCGGCTCGCGGAAGAGCACGGCTGGCTCTGAGATCGACTCCCCGCTCTGCGAGAATCACCCGCGTGAGTACCGCCGAACGGACGAAGCCGACTCGCGCGAGCTGGGTGCGCCGGATCGTGGCGGGGTTCCTGCTGGTCGTCGTCGCGGTGATCGGCGGAACGGCGTTCCGGGTCTGGCAGGTCGCGCGCGAGGACGTGCGCGACCGGGCCGACGTCATCGTGGTGCTCGGCGCGGCCCAGTACAACGGCAGGCCGTCGGAGATCTTCCAGGCCCGGCTGGCCAAGGCGAAGACGCTGTACGACCAGGGCGTGGCCAAGGTGATCGTCACCGCGGGCGGCAAGAAGGCGGACGACAACTACACCGAGGCGCACGCGGGCGCGCAGTGGCTGCGCAAACGCGGTGTGCCCACCTCGGCGACGCTGCCGGTCGGTGAGGGCAGCGACACCCTGCGGAGCCTCCGCGCGGTCGCCGAGCAGGTGCGGAAACGGGGCTGGAAGACCGCGGTGCTGGTCAGCGACCCGTGGCACTCCTTCCGCGCGCGGGTGATGGCCGACGACCTCGGGCTCGAGACCTGGACATCGCCCACCCATCGCGGCCCGATCGTGCAGACCCGCGAGACGCAGGCGCGCTACATCGTCCGCGAGACCGGCGCGCTGCTGTACTACCGCCTCACGAAGTCGCCGGCGGACAGTCTGTTCGGTACCGGCGAGGCCTGACGCCCGATAAGTGTCGGTGACCACGTTTAGTCTGGTCGGGTGGACACCTACACCGAGGCCGACAGGGCGCGCCTGCTGCCGGAGCGGCCCAAGGGCGCGGCGTTGGAAGGCGCCGCGGACGGGCGGAGCGCCTTCGCCCGTGATCGCGCCCGAGTGCTGCACTCGGCCGCTCTGCGCCGTCTGGCGGGCAAGACCCAGGTGGTCGGCCCAGGTGAAGGGGCCGAGGTCAGCGGCGTGCCCCGCACGCGGCTGACGCATTCGCTGGAGGTCGCCCAGATCGGCAGGGGCATCGCGGACGAGCTGGGCGCGGATCCCGATCTGGTGGACACCGCCGGCCTCGCGCACGACATCGGGCATCCGCCGTTCGGGCACAACGGCGAGCGCGCGCTGAACGAGGTCGCCCAGCCGTGCGGTGGTTTCGAGGGTAACGCGCAGACGTTGCGGATCCTCACCAGGCTGGAGCCCAAGGTCCTGCTCGAAGGCGGGGTCGTGGGTGGGCTGAACCTCACCCGCGCCTGTCTCGACGCCTCGACGAAGTACCCGTGGCAACGGGAAGAAGGCAATCCGAAGTACGGCGTCTACGCCGACGACGCCGAGGTGTTCGCGTGGGTCCGGGAAGGCGCCTCAGAGCGCCGCACCTGCCTGGAGGCCCAGATCATGGACTGGTCCGACGACGTCGCGTATTCCGTGCACGACGTGGAAGACGGGGTGCTGGCGGGCCGGATCTCGTTGCGGGTGCTGGCCGACGCGGAGGAACGCGCGGCGGTGGCCGAGGCGGCGCGAAGGTTCTCGCACCAGTCGCAGTCCACTTTGGAGGGTGCGGCGAAGGAACTGCTCGATCTGCCGGTGGTCGCCGAGCTCAGCGAACCGGGGCTCGACGGATCGCTCAAGGCGCAGGTCGCGTTGAAACGGCTGACGAGCGAGCTGGTCGGCCGGTTCGCGACGGCAGTCGTCGGCGCGACACGGGAGGTGTACGGCGAAGGGCCGCTGAGCCGCTACGCCGCGCGGCTGGTCATTCCGGAGCAGGTCGCGGCCGAGGTCGCGTTGTTCAAGGCGCTAGCGCTGCGGTACGTGATGAGTGACAGGCGGCGCCTCGCGATGCAGGACGGCCAGCGGCAGACACTCGCCGAACTGGTCGAGGCGCTGTGCCGTCGCGCGCCCGACGCGCTGGACGGGCTCTTCCTTCCCGCGTGGGAGGCCGCCCCGGACGACGCGGCGCGCCTGCGCGTGGTCGTCGACCAGGTGGCGTCGCTCACGGACGCGCAGGCCTACGCGTGGCACGCCTGGCACACGGGCAGGCACGGCTGAGGCCTTCATCTACAGCAAAGGGTGGTGAAGGCCTCCTTGCCTACCCTGACGGTAGTGAAGGAGGCCTTCACCACCCGTTCGGTGCNGGTGAAGGCCTCCTTGCCTACCCTGACGGTAGTGAAGGAGGCCTTCACCACCCGTTCGGTGCTCCCGCTGTCCCGGCGTCGAAGCTGATGTTCTGAAAGCCCCCTTTAAGACCTTCACGTCTCAAAGGGGGCCTTCAGGGCACGACACCTTCGACTTACCTCTTTAGAGAACCCTGATCGCTCAAGGCGGAACTTTCGGACAGGAGACGGGCGGGCCTGTCCACGGTACGGTCTGCGGCATGGGCGCTGTCGAAAGCCACCTCCGGTTTGGTCTGGACCTCTATCGGGTGCTGGCGAGCCGCGCGGAGAACGCGTGCTTCTCGCCGTACTCGATCGCGAGCGCGCTCGGCCTGGTGACGCAGGCCGCCAAGGGGAAGACCAGAGAAGAGCTGATCGCCCTGCTCGGCGACCCGGACGAGCTGGCCGACCTGCTGGGCAAGGCCTCGTCGCTGCTCGACGACGGCCCCGAACTCGCGGTCGCGAACACGCTCTGGGCCTGGGACGGGCTCCCGCTCGAGAACTCCTTCCGCGAGGAACTCGCCACCTGGCCGGGCGGGAAGGTCGAGAGCGCCCCGTTCGGCGACGATCCGGAGGCCGCGCGACGGCTGATCAACGCCGACGTCGCCGAGGCCACCCGCGAACTGATCCCCGAACTGCTGAAGCCGGGGACCGTCGCGCCGGACACCGTCGCCGCGATCGTCAACGCCCTGTATCTCAAAACCGCCTGGACCAAACCGTTCTCGCGTGACAACACCGCGCCCGCGGACTTCCACGCGCCCTCCGGCACCCGTACGGTGCCGACGATGCGGCTCGAAAAGCAGCTCGACCACACCCACGAGGACGGCTGGCAGGTCGTCCGCCTCGGCGCCGAGGGTGGGGTGGAGGCGGTCGTCCTGCTTCCGGACGGCGATCTCGACGACGCCGAACTCGACGCGGGCAAGCTGGCGCGGCTGCTGGAGAACACGCGGTCCAAGACCATCGCCCTGTCGCTGCCGAAACTCGACCTCGACGTCGACAGCCCGCTGACGGCGAAACTCCAGAACCTCGGGGTGCGGACGATGTTCACCGCCGACGCCGACCTCACCGGGCTCGCCGACGACGACCGGCTCGAAGTGTCCGAGGTCCTCCACCAGTCCGTGCTCCGTATCGACGAACAAGGCCTCGAAGGCGCCGCCGCGACGGCGGTGCTGATGCGGCTGACGTCGCTCATCGTCGACGAACCCCTGGAAGTCGCCGTCGATCGGCCCTTCCTTCTGCTCGTCAGGCATGCCTCGACGGGTGTGATCTACTTTCTCGCCCGCGTTGTCGAGCCGTGAGGATGGTCAGTGAGTCTTTTCCAGGCTAAGTGGTCACCATCGGAAGTCCTCCGGGGGACTCGACGGCCCAGCTTCCCGCTGGACGCACGGCCGTGAGACCCGAGTACAGCCCGGTACGAGGGCCTCACGGCCGCACGCCCAGCGGAAATCTGGATCCGCTGAATACCCCCGAAGGACTTCCGATGGCAACCACTGAGGCGGCGGAGGTGGAGGCCGAGAAGACTCCCACGAGACCCCGCCGATTCGCCGCCGCCGACGCCGCCATCATGGGCGGCTTCCTGCTGTTCGCCTTCCTGCTCTACAACGGGCTCTGGCTCGATCTCAAGGAGGGCTATCTCTGGAACAGCGCGTCGGATCAGAACCTGTGGGAGTGGTTCTTCTCCGTCACCGCGGACAACGTGCTGCACCTGAGGAATCCGCTCAGCTCGCATTTCCAGAACCATCCGCTCGGCGTGAACCTGATGGCCAACACGGCCATGCTCGGCATCGGCATCCCGCTTTCGCCGGTCACGCTCACCTTCGGCCCGACGGCCACCTGGGCCATCGCGCTCACCGGCGGTCTCGCCGGCACCGCGGCGGCCTGGTACTGGGTCTTCTCGCGGCATCTGGTCACCCACCGGGTCGGCGCGGCCATCGGCGGCGCGTTCGCCGGCTTCGCCCCGCCGATGATCTCGCACGGCAACGCGCACCCGAACTTCGTCGCGTGGTTCGTCCTGCCGTTCATCGCGCTGCTGGTCTTCAAGATCGCCCGCGGCGAACGGCCCGTCCGCAACGGGATCTTCCTCGGCCTGCTGGCGGCGTACCAGATCTTCCTCGGTGAGGAACCGCTGCTGATCTTCGCGATGGCGTTCGCGATCTTCGCCATCGCCTACTTCGCGACGAACTACCGCGAGTTCCCGCCGATGGCGAAACCGCTGGGGATCGGCGTCGGCATCGGGGTCCTCGTGGCGCTCGTGCTGTGTGCTTTCCCGCTGTGGTGGCAGTTCTTCGGCCCGCAGAGCTATCAGGCGATCGAGCACGGCCCGGTCGGGAACGACACGGCCGCGTTCACCCGGTTCGCGACGCAGTCGGTCGCCGGGCAACCGCAGGCCGCCGCGGACGTGTCGATGAACCGCACCGAGGAGAACGCCTTCTTCGGCTGGCCGTTGATCGTGCTGATGGTGGTCATCACCGCGTGGTTGTGGCGCGAGGTGTTCGCGCGGGCGCTGGCGATCTCGATGTTCGTGATGGCCTGGCTCTCGCTCGGTGTGCAGATCATCGTGGTGCACGAGGAGACCGGGATCCCGGGACCGTGGAAACTCTTCTCGGAACTGCCACTGTTCGAGTCGCTGCTGGAGTCACGGCTCGCGATGGGCTGCATCCCGCTGATCGGCGCTCTGCTGGCGCTGGCGACCGAGCGCGTCTACGCGGTCGCGTCGAAACTCCCCGAAGTGCCGGGGGAGCGGCGATTCCCGTTGCGGCTGCTGTGGATCGGCGTCGTCATCGCGGTCCTGCTGCCGATCGCGCCGACGCAGCTGATCGTGAAGGAACGGCCGCCGACACCGAGGTTCCTCGCCGACGGCACCTGGCGGAGCTATGTCGCGCCCGGCGGGACCGTGGTCCCCGTGCCGTTGCCGAGTTCCGGCGAATCCGAACCGCTGCACTGGCAGATCGACGCGGGCCTCGGCTATTCGATGCCGGAGGGCTACTTCGTCGGGCCGAGCGGTCCTGACGACAAACGCGGCCGCTACGGCGCCATCCAGCGGCCGACGTCGATCATCTTCGACCAGATCAAGCAGACCGGTGTGCCGGCGACGATCACCGAGTCGCAGCGGGTGCAGGCGCTGGAGGATCTGCGGTACTGGAACGCCGACGTGCTCGTGCTGATCCCGCGCGAACACCAGGACGCCTTCCGGACCACCGTGGACTTGCTGCTGCGGAAGCCCGCCGAGTTCATCGACGGCGTCTGGGTGTGGGACGTCCGGACGATCACCCCCTGAGGCCGGCGCGGCTCGCGGACCACCGCGAGCCCGCGAACGGTCCGTCCACGGACATCGCCAGGTGCTCGTTGACCCGGACCGTCCCGCTTCCGAGCCGTGCCGCGACTTCGGCGGCGTACTCCTCGTCCGCACCCCACACCGAACCGCACACGCCGGGCGCCGTGGCGTTCGCCAGCCCGACCGCTTCGTCCACTGTGGAGCATCTGACAACCGGCAGCACCGGGCCGAACTGTTCCTCGGTCA
This sequence comes from Amycolatopsis coloradensis, assembly GCF_037997115.1. NCBI lineage: Bacteria > Bacillati > Actinomycetota > Actinomycetes > Pseudonocardiales > Pseudonocardiaceae > Amycolatopsis > Amycolatopsis coloradensis. The sequence continues at coordinate 684,914 of NZ_CP150484.1, read as the reverse complement.
CGACTCGCATGCCGTCGTGCGCCTCGGCGAGGATCGCCGGGGCGAAGAAGTACCCGGGCCCGCCGAGCGGCCCGCCGGTCACGATCCGCGCGCCGTCCGCCCGCGCCTCGTCGGTGAGACCGATGACGAGGTCGTACCGCGGCCGGTTGTTCACCGGGCCGAGCTGTGTCCCGGGTGTCCGTCCGCCGCCGACCACGACTCGCTCCGCCACGGCCGCCAGCGCCTCGACGACACCGTCGTGGACGGACCCGACGGCGTAGACCCGCTCGACCGCCACGCCGATCTGGCCGCAGTTGGCGAAGGCGCTCCAGAAGAGCCGTTCCGCGATGGCGGCCGGATCCGTGCCGGGGAGGACGATCGCGGGATCGTTGCCGCCCAGTTCCAGCGTCAGCCGTCGCCATTCCGGCGCGGACGCGGCGGCCATCCGCTTCCCGGTGTCCGCCGATCCGGTGAAGTCGACCTTCCGGATCCCGGGATGGGCGAGCAGACGCTCGCCGAGGGGGTCTTGTCCGGTGAGCACGGTCAGCACGCCCGGCGGCAGCACCTGCGCCAGCATCCGGCCGAGGTGCAGCGTGGTGAGCGGGGTGCGCGGCGACGGCTTGAGCACCACCGTGTTCCCGGCGGCGAAAGCCGGCGCGAGTTTCGCGACGGCCGACTGCACAGGGAAGTTCCACGACGTGATCGCGGCGACCGGCCCGTCGCCATCGGCTTGCGGTCCGGGCCGCAGCCCGGCGAAGTACCGGAACCGCGACGCCGCCCCGGCGAACTCGGCTTCGGCCTCGTGAAGCGGTTTCCCCTGCTCTTCGGAGAGCACAGGGGCCAGCACGGACGCGGCCTCCTCGACGACGACCGCGCACGACGCCAGCGCCGCGTGCCGATCCGAGGCGTGCCAAGCGGGCCAGGCCTCGGCGGCGGCGCGTACCGCTTTGTCGACTTCGGCCGGCCCGCAGTCGGGGACGGCCGTGATCCGTTGTCCGGTGGCGGGATCCTCGACGGCGAGCATCGATCCTCCTCGGGGAGGGGCCGAACAGCAGCGGGTAGCGCGGGAAATCGGCGAGGGTCATGGCGTCTCCAGGAGGNTCGTTCTCGGTGTCACCTTCGGCGCGTACAGCCAAACGCTGGGCTGGGGGATCGCAGAGGACTAAACGCGGTCAGGGGCCGACGCGGGTCCGCGCGGTGGTGAGCTTGTCCGGGTTCGCCATGTCGTAGATCGCGACGATCTTCCCGTCGCGGATGACGAACGCGTCGACGTGCTCGTCGAGCGCCCGGTACCGGTCCGAACCGGGCTGAGGCGGGAGGTAGACCCCGAGGTCACCGTTGACCAGCGCGAGCCTCGCCTGCTCCATCCCCGCCGGGTCGTACATCCGCATGAGGCCCTGGAACAGCCGGGTGACCTTGTCGAACCCGGCGACCGTGTGGACCGCCGTGCGCGCCTTGCCGCCGCCGTCGCCGACGAGGACGACGTCGGGATGCAGGACCTCGGCCACGGCCTGGATGTCGCCGGTGAGCATCGCGGTCATGAACTTCTCGATGATCTGCTGCTGCTCGGCGAGCGCCGTCCGGGGCGGGGGGTCGGCGTCGGCGACCGCGCGGCGGCCGCGGGAACCGTGCTGGCGCGCGGTTTCCGGCGTGCAGCCCAGGATCTCGGCGATCTCCCCGAACGGCACCGAAAACGCGTCGTGCAGAACGAACGCGACGCGCTGTTCCGGTGTCAGCCGGTCGAGGACCACCATCGCCGCCATGCGCATCCCGTCGTCGCGGACGGCGACGGTCAGCGGATCCTCCGACGGCGGCGTGCCCAGCGGGCCGAGGACGGGTTCGGGCAGCCATTCGCCGACGTACCGCTCGCGGCGCACCACCGCGGACCGCAGCCGGTCGAGGCAGATCCGGCTGACGACGGTGGTCAGCCAGCCCTTGTGGTCTTCGATGGCCGAGCGACGTCGTTCGTCCAGGCCGCTCAGGCGCAGCCACGACTCTTGGACCGCGTCCTCGGCGTCGGACAGCGTGCCGGTCAGCCGGTAGGCGACCGACACCAGATGGGGGCGCAGCTCGGCGAAATTCCCGGCGAGTTCGTCCAGGGCGGTGCTCATTCCCCGAGTGTGCCGCACAGCGCTCGGGGAGCGGGAGCTCAGGCCGTGTCCGGTCAGTCACTTCGCGGTCTTCGCGCCCGGGCGGCCACTGACCTGAATCACGAAGCCCATCGAAGCGACTGACCGGACACGGCCTAGAGTGATGAGCGTGGCAGGACGGATTCGGGAGAGCGACATCGCGGAGGTGCGCGAGCGCAACCGGATCGACGAGGTCATCGGTGACTACGTGGCCCTCCGCAACGCCGGCGGCGGCAGCCTGAAAGGGCTTTGCCCGTTCCACAACGAGAAGACCCCGTCGTTCAATGTGCGCCCCACCCACGGCACCTTCCACTGCTTCGGCTGTGGTGAAGGCGGTGACGTGATCAAGTTCATCCAGAAGATGGACCTGATCTCGTTCGTGGAAGCCGTCGAGCGCCTCGCGGATCGCGTGGGGTTCCGGCTGACCTACGAAGGTGGCGGCGGAAGCGTCCAGCGTGATCGCGGCACCCGCTCCCGGCTGATCGAGGCGCACCGCGCCGCGCAGGAGTTCTACGCCGAGCAGTTGCTCACCCCGGACGCGCGGGCGGCGCGGGACTTCCTGTCCGAACGGGGTTTCGACGCGGCCGCCGCGCAGACGTTCGGCTGCGGGTACGCGCCGGCGGGCTGGGACAAGCTCACGAAACATCTGCTCAATCGTGGATTCGAGGTCAAGGAACTGCTCACGGCCGGGCTGGCCAAGGAGGGGCAGCGCGGGCCGATGGACCGGTTCAACCGGCGGCTGCTCTGGCCCATCCGCGACGTCGGCAACGAGGTGGTCGGGTTCGGCGCGCGGCGCCTGCACGACGACGACCGTGTCTCGGCGAAATACCTGAACACGGCGGAATCGCCGATCTACAAGAAGTCGCAGGTGATGTTCGGCCTCGACCTGGCCAAACGCGAGATCGCGAAGCGGCACCAGGTCGTCGTCGTCGAGGGCTACACCGACGTGATGGCGATGCACGCCGCCGGTGTCCCGACGGCCGTCGCGTCGTCGGGGACGGCGTTCGGCGAGGACCACATGAAGGTCCTCCGGCGGCTGATGATGGACGACGACGCCTTCCGCGGCGAAGTGATCTTCACCTTCGACGGTGACGAGGCGGGCCAGAAGGCGGCGCTGAAGGCGTTCGAGGGCGACCAGACCTTCGCGGGGCAGACCTACATCGCGGTCGCCCCCGACGGCATGGACCCCTGCGAGCTGCGGCTCGCCAAGGGCGACGCCGCGGTGCGCGACCTGGTCGCGCGGCGGATCCCGCTGTTCGAGTTCGCGATCAAGAGCATGCTCAAGGCGTTCGACCTCGACTCCGTCGACGGTCAGGTGGCGGCGCTGCAGAAGACCGTCCCGATGGTCGCGGGGATCAAGGACCGCGCCAGCCGCGACGGTTACGCGTCGAAGCTCGCGTGGTGGGTCGGCTGGCAGGACGCGGCGCAGGTGGTGAACCGGGTGCGCGGCAGCGCGGGGGCCACGGCGAAACGCTCCGCCACCGTCGAGGTCCGGCGGCCCGCTCCCTCCTCGGCGGCGGCCGCGGCCGAGGAGGACCTGCCCAGGCCCGCGCCCGGCGACCCGCGGTTCATCGCGCAGCGTGAGGCGCTCAAGGCGGCGCTGCAGCAACCGATGCTCGCCGGGGCCGAGTACGACTCGCTCCCCGAGGACGCTTTCACCCATCCGGTTTACGTCACCATCCACAAGGCGTTGCTGGCCGCCGGGGGAGCGGGCTCCGGGCTGACCGGACCCGCCCTGCTCGACGCCGCCGCCCCGCACTGCCCGCAGGGGACGGTGCGGCGAGTGCTCAGCGAGCTTTCGGTGGAACCGTTGCGCGCCAAGGGCGAGGTCGATTCGCGCTATATCTCCGCGCAACTCGCGGCGGTGCAGGAGAGCCTCGTCGGCCGCCAGATCAACGAGATCAAGTCGAAGCTCCAGCGGCTTTCCCCGGTCGAGGCGCCGGACGACTACCGCGCCCTGTTCGGCGACCTCGTCGCGCTCGAGCAGTACCGGAAGGCGCTGAAGGAACAGGCCATCGGCGGATTGGACTGAGCATGGGCTGGCTGCGTCACCTGCTGGGTGACCGTGTCCCGGCGGATTTCGACGGCTCGCTCGACGACGGCGAGCACGTCGTCGGCGGCGCGGCGGTCGAGGGCGGCGGATACCTGCTGGTCACGGCGCTGGGCCTGTGGATACCGGGGCCGCGCCGGGTCGGCTGGCATCTGGTCGGCAAGGCCGCGTGGTCCGACGGCGTGCTGACCCTGACCGAGTCCGAGGAGACCGGCACCGCGGGGAACGCCGTACTGCTGGCCGACAAGGCCCCGGTCCGGTTCCGGCTGCCCAAGCCCGGCAAGGTCCCGATCCTGGTGCGGCAGCGGGTCGACGGCTCGGTCCGGGGACGGCACCGCAAGGACCTCGGAACCGGGGGAGCGTGGTTCGTCGAGCGCAAGGTCCCCGGTCAGGACGGCACGGTGCTGCAGGTACGCCCCGATCCGGGCACCGACGTCGACGTCGTCAAGGCGATCGCCGAGGAAGCGGCCAAGAAGCTGGCGAAGCCCGGCGGCTAGCAGTACGCTCGTACTGTATCGCTGGGAGGTGCCATGTGGGATCCGGTCAAGTACCTCGACTACGCCGACCTGCGGGCCAGGCCGTTCCACGACCTCGTCGGGCGGATACCCGCCGACAAGCCCCGCCGGGTCGCCGACCTCGGCTGCGGACCCGGCAACCTGACCGCCTGCCTGGCGGAACGCTGGCCCGGCGCGATCATCGAGGCGAGCGACAGCTCACCGGAAATGGTCGAAGCCGCCCGCTCGCGCGGCGTCGACGCACGAGTGCTCGACGTCAACGACTGGGTGCCCGGACCGGACACCGACGTGGTCATCTCGAACGCCGTGCTCCAGTGGGTCCCGGAGCACCGCGACCTGCTCCGCCGCTGGGTGAGCCTCCTGCCGTCCGGGGCGACGCTCGCGTTCCAGGTCCCCGGCAACTTCGATGCCCCGTCGCATGCCCTGGTCCGCGCCCTCGCGCGCACCGAGGAGTGGGCCCCGCGCCTCGCCGACGTCGTCCTGCGGGAGAACGAGGCCGTCGACAGCCCGCTCGGCTACGGGAACCTGCTGGCCGACGAGGGATGCGCGGTCGACGCCTGGGAGACGACGTATCTGCAGCGGCTGACCGGGGAGAACGCCGTACTCGAATGGATCACCGGCACCTCGCTGCGGCCGGTCAAGGAGGCCCTGCCGGGCGAGGACTGGGACCACTTCCGGGCGCAGATCGCCCGAAAGCTGGACGAGGCCTACCCGCCGCGTCCCGACGGAACAACCTGGTTCGAGTTCCGGCGCGTCTTCGTGGTCGCCGTCGTGCCGTGAAAGGGGCCCTCCGCCAGTGGCGAAGGGCCCCTTCGGTTCGTCTCGGGCACGGTCAGCGCTGGGGCCGCCCGAACCGCTCACCGACCTTGGCGCGAGCGACCCCGGCGGCGCCCTGCACCATGGGGTGGTCAGCGATCTTGCGGTAGGTCCGCACGATCTGCTCGTACCGCCCCCGGCCGGCCTTCGCGCCCAGCACGTAGCCCGCGGCCGCGCCCAGCAGGAACATCTTCATCCGAGTCCACGCCTCCGTTCGATCTTGCTCCAGCCGCCATTGTCCCTCAAAACGCGAGCTTGAGGAGGTGATCCCCGAAGTGGGGGGTGGGTGCGCGGCCGCCGGGGGCATGGGCTAAAGTTCTCTCATCGGTCGGAGCGATCCGGCCGGTACGGAGCACAATCCCCTGTAGCTCAACTGGCAGAGCATTCGGCTGTTAACCGGAGGGTTCTTGGTTCGAGTCCAAGCGGGGGAGCACAGAGTTCCTTCAGGAGAGCCCAGGCCACGCGGCCTGGGCTTCTTCGTGTTTGGGGTCCAGGGGCGGCGTGCTGAAGATCGTGGCTGTGGCGGTGCCCAGCGTGCTGCTCTCGGGTAGACGGCTTTCCGCGGCACGGATCCCTCCCGCGGAAAGCGGAGTCGCCAAGGGTAAGCATTCTGACCTGCGAGAACAGCTTTGAGTTGATCGGCGGGGGCGATCGTGCCCTGCGGGGCCGGTTCCGGATCACCGCCTCGGCGGTGGCGCGGTCGGCCATGTCGCCACCAGGTCGACACCCTGAGCCCGGTTCATCAAGGACGGGGCGACCTCCATGCCACGTAGCTTAAGTTGATCTTGGATGGGGATCTTGATCGTAAGCGGTGAGGGTTGCCGCAGGTCACGTGCTCGGTTGCCCTGGCCGACAGGAGCCGACTGCTTTCACGAGGGGGCCGTGAGTGGCGTTTCGGGTTTGAATCCGAAACGCCACTCACGACCAACCCGACCCACGACCAGGGCCGAAGGTGCCCCTTCGTCACATCAGACGCAGCGAAGGGAGCCTTCACCCCACCTGTCAACCTCACCCAAGATCAACTTAAGCTACGTGACATTGGGTTAGAACCCGAATCGCCACTCACGACGGCCCGCATGTACTGCCGGTTCCGTGAAGAACTTCGGTCACAATAGACACCTGCAACGGCCTAACGATCACCCTGTCGAGCAGGCCGTTTCGCGTGATTGACGGGACGACACACGCGCGGCCGAGGCCCGTCCAGGCGCGCGAGGCTAACACGAAAACCCACTGATGTAACATCTTGAAAGTTAAGTTAACACGATCCATGATACGCTGAACACGACGTCATGGAGGCGTGCATGAACCAGGTAACACCGCCGTTATCGCGATCCGGGAGCGGGTTCGCCCGTGTACTGAACCGTTGGGGCCTGCCCGCCCCGCTGTTCCTCGGCTACGCCGGGCTGCTGCTGTTCATGATCGGCGACGGAGTCGAGTCGGGCTTCATCGCGCCGTTCATGGCGGACAACGGCGCGGGCACCGAGATCAAGGCCTCGTACGTCATCACCGTGTACGGCGTCGCCGTGATGCTGGCGTCGTGGTTGTCGGGCGCGCTGTCGGACCTGTGGGGGCCGCGGCGCGTGATGATGGTCGGCCTGGCCATCTGGCTGGTGTTCGACGTGCTGTTCCTCGCGGTCGCGGTGTCGGGCGAGAACTACCCGTTGATGCTGGTGTTCTACGGTCTCCGCGGTTTCGGCTATCCGATGTTCGCGTTCGGTTTCCTGGTCTGGATCACCGCGGTGGCGCCGGTCGCCAGGCTCGGCGCGGCCGTGGGCTGGTTCTACTTCGCGTTCACCGGCGGGTTGCCGACGCTGGGCGCGCTGGTCGCGAGCTTCACGAACCCGGTGCTGGGCCAGTACGGCACGCTCTGGGTGTCGGTGGCCCTGCTGGCGGCCGGCGGAGTGCTGGCGATCTTCGGGGTCCGGCAGCGGACCGGGTACACGCGGCTCGCGCCGCCGGACGTGAAACCGGTGCAGAGCCTGGTGTCCAGCGTGTCGATCGCGTGGAAGAAGCCGCGCGTCGGCGTCGGGATGCTCGTCCGCGTCATCAACACGGCGCCCGAGTTCGGGATGCTGGTGTTCTTCCCGACGATCTTCATCGAGGAAATCGGCTTCGGGGAGAGCCGCTGGCTCCTCCTGGTCTCGGTCATCTACGGCACGAACATCTTCTTCAACCTGATCTTCGGTGTGCTGAGCGACCGGATCGGCTGGCGCACCACGATCTTCTGGTTCGGCGCGATCGGCTGCGCGATCTCGATCCTGTTGCTGTACTTCGTCCCGATCGCCATGGGCGCCGAGTACTACTGGCTCGCGCTGCTCGTCGGCGCGCTGTACGGCGCCACGCTCGCCGGGTTCGTGCCGATCTCGGCGCTGCTCCCCTCCCTCGCCCCGGAGAACAAGGGCGGTGCGATGGCACTGCTGAACCTGGGCGCGGGCGCGGCGGCGTTCGCCGGGCCGGCGATCGTCAGCGTGTTCCTCGGCCCGCTGGGAGCGGCCGGAGTGGTGATCGTCTTCGCCGCGCTGTATCTGGTCGCGGCGGTCATGGTGCGCTACCTGAAATTGCCCGATGAGACGGCGAAGGCGATCGAAGAGGACAAGAGTCTGCAGGAAGCCGGAGAGAAGGTCGTCACCACGTGAACCAACCCGTCACGATCGGCATCGACGTCGCCACCGCGGGGGTCCGCGCCCTCGCGGTACGCGGCGGCACCGTCCTCGCTTCGGCCGCCGCGCCGCTGCCCGCTCCGGTTCGCGATGACCGCGGGCGCAGCGAGCAGGACGCCCGGTCCTGGTTGCCCGCGGTGAAGACGGTGCTGGCGAAGGTCACCGGCGAGCTGCCGGGCAGGGGCGGCGAGGTCGCCGCGGTGGCCGTCGCCGCGACGTCGGGGACGATCGTCGGGGTCGATGCCTCGGGCGAGCCGGTCACGCCCGCGCTGATGTACGACGACAGGCGTGGCGCGGAGCTCAACCTCAAGGCCACCGAACTCGGCGCGGATCGCTGGCGGCGGCTCGGTTTCGGCGTGTCCGCCACGGCCGCGCTCGGCCGCGTCGCCTGGCTGGCCGAGCACGTCCCCGGCGTCGCGGGGATCCGGCACACACCCGACCTGATCGCCGCGGAACTCACCGGTGGGCCGGTGCCGGCCGACTGGTCGCATGCGCTGAAGAGCGGCTACGACCCGCTCGCCCTCGAGTGGCCGGGCGAGGTGTTCGATGCCTTGGGGGTACCGGCGAGCCTGCTTCCCTCGGTGGTCGCGCCGGCCACCGTGCTGGGCGAGGTGGCCCGTCCGGTCGCCGGGCTCCCGGCGGGCTGCCCCGTCGTGGCCGGGATGACCGACGGCTGCGCGGGCCAGCTCGCGGCCGGGGCGGTCACCCCCGGGAGCTTCGTCGGGATCCTCGGCACGACCTATGTACTCAAGGGAGTCACCGAAGAACTGGTCCCGGATCCGACGGGGGCGATGTACAGCCACCGTCATCCGGATGGCTGGTGGCTCCCGGGCGGCGCGTCGAACACCGGCGGCGAGGCCGTCGCCGGACAGGAGTGTCTTCCCGAACTCGACGCCGCGGCGGCCGCGCTGGGCCCGGCCGAGATCGTCGCGTACCCGTTGCGGCGCAAGGGCGAACGCTTTCCGTTCGCCAGCGCGGACGCCGAGGGCTTCGTGTCCGGCGAAGCCGACGAGGTCGAGCTGCACCGGGCCAGGCTGGAGGGAGTCGCCTTCCTCGAGCGGCTGGCGTTGGATCACCTCCGCCGCCTCGGCGTCACGATCACCGCTCCGCTGCTGGCGGCGGGCGGCGGCAGCAAGAGTCCTTTGTGGACGCGGATCCGGGCGACCGTCACCGGGCTCGGCCTGCGGGTGTCCCCACGGGCCGAAACGGGATACGGCGCGGCACTGCTCGCCGCGGCGGGTGTCCTGCCGGGTGGGCTCACGGAGGCGTCCGCAGGGCTCGGCAAGGGAACGCTGGTCGAACCCGACGAGCGCGAAAGCGCCGCGCTCGCCGAGTCCTACCGGCGGTTCTGCACCGAGCTGCACACCAGGGGCTGGATCGACGACGAGCTGTTCGCCGTCGCCCAGCGGTGAGAAATCAGGAAGGGCGTGGGCCGTTGGTCTTGGTAGGAGCCGGCTTCGGCGTAGCCGGCTCGGCCGCTTTCGGTTTGGGCGCCTCGGCGGCGTCCGGGGCGGGAGCCAGCAGCCGGATGGCCTCCTGGACGGCGGCGTCCGTGGCGGAAAGCCGCTCAGCGACCTTCGACCGGAGTTCCAGCGAGAGCTTCCGAGCCTGCTGAGCTTCGGTCTGCTGGGTCTTCGCGTCGGCGAGGGCCTCCGCGACCTGCTCCTGCTTCGCGGCGATGTCCTCCGCCGAAGACTTCTCCGCCTTGGCGATCTTCTCCGCCGAGATCCGTTCGGCTTCGGCACGCTTGGCCGCGGATACCCGGTCGGCTTCCGCGATCTTGTCCGCGGACGCCCTCTCCGCCTCCGCGCGGCGAGCGGCCGATACCTCCTCGGCCTTCTTGTCCGCCGCGGCGCGGGCCCGGACGCTCTCCAGGTCCAGCTCCTTGCGCTTCTGTGCCGCCTCGGAGTTCAGCCGCTCGATCTCGGCCTTGGCGTCCGCGAGCAGTTTCTCCCGCTCCGCCTGCGCGTCCTTGGCCGCCTTGTCACTCGCGCGCTGCGTCTCGTGGGCGTACCTGTCCGCTTCGGCCCGTGTCGACTTGGCGTCGGCTTCGGCGGCGGCCTTGAGGTCGGTGATCTCCTCCTCGGCGAGCTGCATCATCATGCGGACGCGTTCGGCCATCGCGCCGGCGCCGGACGGGCTCGCACTCATCCGCACGAGGGCGGCCTTCGTCTCGTCCAGTTCCTTCTGGGCGTGGCCGAGTGCCTTGGTGAGCTCACCGGCGGTCGCCACGGCCTCGTCGCGGCTGCGTGAGGCCTGCTTGATTTCAGCGGCCAGCTCGGCGAGACGCTCGTCGACCTGGCGCTTGTCGTAACCGCGGACAGCGCCCGCGAACTGGGGCGATTTCGCTGAGGGCGCCTGAGGCGCCGTCTTCTCAGGAGCGACCATGGCGGCCACCTTAATGAGCGGGGACCCGTGGGGCAGTACCGCCAAACGGCTGCACTCGGCGTGCGGCAGGGCGATCACATGGCATCCTGCTTTGTTGACAGGTCGTAAGCAGAGGAGGCCCGGTTGGACATCTCGGCGATCCTCGAAGACATCCGCGAGCATTGGCACGTCTACGCCACGATGCCCTTCATCGCCGCGCTCATCGGGTACATCACGAAACGCGTCGCCATCGAGATGATGTTCCGGCCGCTGGAGTTCGTCGGGATCAAACCCTTCCTCGGCTGGCAGGGGGTCATCCCGGCCAACTCGCGCCGGATGGCGACCACCGCCGTCGACCTGGTGACCAAGAACCTCGTCGATCCGCAGGAGATCTTCTCCCGGCTCGATCCCGAGGAGGTGGTCAAGGAACTCGAGGAGCCGCTCCTCAAGGCCGTCGAGGACGTCACCCGCGAGGTCATGGAGCAGTACCAGCCCAGACTGTGGGAACTGCTGCCGACCCGGGCGCAGCGCATGCTGGTCGACCAGGTCCGGGCGCAGGCGCCGAAGGTCGTCGCGAAGCTGATGCGCGAGGTGTCGACGAACATCGACGAGGTCCTCGACGTCAACGAGATGCTGATCAACGCGATGGTCCGCGACAAATCGCTGACCTGCCGCCTGATCAAGGAGGTCGCGACGCCGGAGCTCCGCTTCATCGCCCGGTCCGGTATCTGGTTCGGCTTCGTCATCGGCCTGATCCAGTTCGTCGCGTGGGCGGTGACGAAGCAGCCGTTGATCATGCCGATCTTCGGTTTCGTCACCGGCTTCGTCACGGACTGGCTGGCGCTGAAGATGATCTTCTACCCGCGCGAGCCGCGCCGGTTCCTGTTCTTCAGCTGGCAGGGCATGTTCCAGAAACGCCGCCAGGCGGTCGCCAAGGACTACGGCGCGCTGATCGCGGACGAGGTGCTCACCGTGCGGAACGTGATGGAGGCCGTGCTCACCGGGCCCAAGTCGGACAAGCTGTTCACGATGATCACCCGCGAGGTGCAGCGCACCATCGACGCGCAGGCGAGCATCGCGAAACCCTTGGTGGCGCTGACCGTCGGCGGGGTCCAGTACCAGGAGATGAAGAAGGCCGCGGCGGAGAAGGCGATCGCGTATCTCCCCGAAACGGTGAAACACGTGGAGAGCTACGCCACTGACGCGCTCGACGTCCGCAACACCATCGTCACGAAGATGCAGCAGCTGACCCCGCTCGAGTTCGAGGGGATCCTGCGACCCGCCTTCCAGCAGGACGAATGGAAGCTGATCGCGGTCGGCGCGGTGATCGGCGGGCTCGTGGGTGAACTTCAGGTCCTGCTACTCCTCCACTGAGGACCGGCGGCTAGGTTGCCCCTCAAGCGCGACGCGAGAGGGGCAGGAAAGTGGACGCCGTCATCGCCGATCTCGGCGAGCACTGGCCGGTGTACGTCAGCATGCCGTTCATCGCCGCGCTGATCGGCTACGTCACCAAACGCGTCGCCATCGAGATGATGTTCAAACCGGTGGAATTCGTCGGTGTGAAGCCGTTCCTCGGCTGGCAGGGAGTGCTGCCGGCCAACGCCGAGCGGATGGCCGCGACCGCCACCGAGATACTTACGACCAATCTCGTCGACCCGAAGGAGATCTTCGCCAGGCTCGACCCGGCCCAGGTGGCGAAGGAGATCGAGCAGCCACTCCTGCGGATCGTCGAGGACGTCACGCGCGAGGTGATGGAGCAGTACCAGCCCAGACTCTGGGAAGTACTCCCGAACACCGCACAGCAGCTGCTGCTCAAACGGGTGCAGGCCGAGGCGCCGCGCGCGATCACGAAGATCATGGGCGAGATCGCGGAGAACATCGAGGACGTGCTCGACCTCAAGCACATGGTCGTGACGAACCTGGTGCGCGACAAAGCCTTGCTGAACCGGCTGATCCGCGACATCTCGCGGCCGGAGATGCGGTTCATCGCGCGGTCGGGGATCGTGTTCGGGTTCTCGCTCGGCTGCGTGCAGCTGCTGGTGTGGGCGCTGACGAAGTCGCCGATCGTGCTGCCGCTGTTCGGTATCGGCATCGGCTGGTTCACCGACTGGATCGCCCTGAAGATGATCTTCCTGCCGCGGGAGCCGAAGCGGTTCTTCGGCTTCTACACCTGGCAAGGCGTGTTCCAGAAACGCAAGGACCAGGTCTCCGCCGACTACGGCGACATGATCGCACGCGAGATCATCACCATCCCCAACCTGCTCGAAGCCGTGTTGAGCGGGCCGAAGTCGGACAAGCTGTTCACGATGATCACGCGCGAGGTGCAGCGGACGATCGACGCGCAGGCGAGCGTCGTGAAGCCGTTCGTCGCGCTGGCCGTCGGGAGCAGGCGGTTCCAGGAGATGAAACAGACGGCGGCGGCGAAGGCGGCGGCACGGATCCCGGAGACGATCCGCCACGCCGAGAGCTACGCGGTCAACGCGCTCGACGTCCGGAACACCATTGTGGACAGAATGCGGCGGCTGAACCCGCTCGAATTCGAGCAGCTGCTGCGCCCGGCGTTCCGACAGGACGAGTGGAAGCTGATCGCCGTCGGCGCGGTGATCGGGGGCCTTGTCGGTGAACTTCAGGTGCTTCTGCTGCTTCACTGAGGGCCAACCGATACGGTTTCCCCCTTCCCTGAGCGAAGCGAGGAGGTCGTGTGGACGCCGTCCTGGACGACCTCGCCCGGCACTGGTGGCTGTACGCCGCGATTCCTTTCGTCGCCGCGTTGATCGGCTACGTCACCAAACGCGTCGCCATCGAGATGATGTTCAAACCGCTCGAATTCGTCGGGATCAAACCGTTCCTCGGCTGGCAGGGTGTGGTGCCCAAACACGGCGGGCGGATGGCCGCCGTCGCGACCGAGCTGCTGACGTCGAATCTGCTGGACGTCAAGGAGGTCTTCCGGCGGATCGATCCGGCGATCATCACGCGCGAGATCGAGCAGCCGCTGCTGCGGGCCGTCGACGAGGTCGCCCGCGAAGTGCTCGAAAAGCACCATCCCAGGCTCTGGGAGGTCATGCCGACGATGGCGCAGGAGCTGCTGATCAAGCAGGTCCAGTCGTCGACGCCGCGGCTGGTGCGCGAGTTCATGGCGGAGATGACCGAGAACCTCGACGAGGTGCTCGACTTCCAGCATATGACCGTGCGGCGGCTCACCAGGGACAAGAAGCTGCTCGTCCGGCTGATCCGCGAGACGTCGCGGCCGGAGATGGCGTTCATCGCGCGCACGGGGATCTTTTTCGGCTTCGGGCTCGGCATCGTGCAGGCGATCGTCTGGGCGGCGACCAAGGAACCGTGGGTGCTGCCGATCTTCGGCGGCTGCATCGGGCTGTTCACCGACTGGCTCGCGATCAAACTGATCTTCGTGCCGCGCGAGCCGGTGCGGGTCGGCCGGGTGATCCTGCAGGGCAAGTTCCAGCGGCGGCGGGCCGACGTCGCACACCAGTACGGCGAGATGATCGCGAACGAGATCCTCACCGTGCCGAACCTGCTCGACGCCGTCCTGCGCGGACCGCGGTCGGATCGGCTGTACGCGCTGGTCGAGCGGCTCGTGGCGCGGGCCGTCGACGAGCAGGCGAGCGTCGCGAAACCGATGGTCGCGATGGCCGTCGGCGGACAGCGGCTGAACGAGATCAAACAGGCGGCCGCGCGGAAGGCGCTGGAGCGGCTCCCGCCGACGATCCGCCACGCCGAGGGCTACCTGACCGAGGCGATGGACGTCGCGAAGATCGTCGAGCGGCGGATGCTCGGGCTGACGCCGCTGGAGTTCGAGGGGTTGCTGAGGCCCGCGTTCCGGCAGGACGAGTGGAAGCTCATCGCGGTGGGCGGGCTCATCGGCTTCCTGGTCGGTGAGCTGCAGGTCCTCCTGATGCTCCACTGATCGCGTTCAGCCCGCTAAACGCGCTTCGGGTGGGCGCGTCCCGGAGGAGGAGCGGTCCGCCCGGAGCCCGGTGGACCCGCGTTTAGCCTGCTGAACGCGATCCGGGGCGCGGAAGTGAGGCGTTCTCACGTGCGCGCGACACGGGATGATTACGGTAAAGGGGTGGCGTCCGAACCCCAGCAGCTGCCAGCCGTCCACGAGGCGTGGCTTCCGCGTGAGCACGCGTTGCACCGTCCCCGTCACGGTGGCAGGCAGCTGACCGCGCTGATCAGCGCGCTCCTGTTCTTCACCACCCCCGCGCTGCTGTGGGTGTTCGGTGTCCGGCCTGGCGAGATCGAGAACCACAAGCTCGCGAGCTTCCCCGGTCTGGACCGGGGCTGGGGGTTCTTCACCGACATGCCGACCTGGGCGATCGACCAGTTGTCGTTCCGGCCGGGCGCGATCGCCGCCGCAGACGCGATCAGCCGCGGCGTCTTCGGCGAGAGCGCCCCGCTCGACCAGCCGGCACCGCAGCAGCAGGCGGGCCCGATCCCCGCCCAGCCGTCGCCGTCACAGCCCAAGACCGCGCCGACCCAGGGGCCGGCGCCGAACGCCGCCTCCGGGTACCGCCGCGTCGTGCAGGGCCGCGACGGCTGGCTGTACTACGGCTACGACGCCGACGCGAAATGCGATCCGTCCCGTCCGCTGAGCGAGACCATCGCCAAGATCAACGAGCTGCGGCGCGCGGTCGAACAGTCCGGTAGGCGNCCGCTGAGCGAGACCATCGCCAAGATCAACGAGCTGCGGCGCGCGGTCGAACAGTCCGGTAGGCGGTTCGAGTTCGTCGTCGCGCCGGACAAGTCGACGATGGTCCCTCAGTTCCTGCCCGACACCTACCCGGGCAAGGACTGCTCGCGGTCGGCCGAAGCGTCCACCTGGCACCGGATGCTCAAGGACGCGCGCGCGATCGACCTGCGGCCCGAGCTTCGCGCGTCCGAGGGCAGGGTGCAGCGGCCGATCTACCCGCCGAACGACACCCACTGGGCCGACGAGGGCGCGCTGGTGATGACGCGCGCCATCGCGAACGCGATCAAACCGGGCGTCACGCAGACCTGGGTGAGCGTTCCCGTCGGCCAGTACGAATCCTCCGCCGACCTGCCGCCGCTGATCAACAAGCAGGGCACGAAGACGAACACGGTGTACAGCCTCCGTCCGGACGGCGTCGTCGAGCGCGCGGGCGAGTCGAACGGCGACATCGACCGGCCGGTGTACCGCACCGCCAGCCCGCTGATCGGGACCGTCGACGAGAAGGTGCTGGTCTACGGCGACTCGTTCACGAAAGCGTCTTCGCGGTATCTCTCCGGCGCTTTCACGAACCTGACGATGCTGGCGCACTTCACCCAGAAGACGTCACAGGCCGAGGCCGTCGACGCTTTCGTGAACGCGGACGTCGTGGTCGTCGAAGTCGTGGAACGCAGTGTGGCCGCCGGCCAGCTCGCGTTCATCGCCCCCGATTTCCTCGGAGCGGTCAAGAAGGCGCTCGCCGAGCACCCGATCCGCTAGCGCTTCGGCAGCCGGGCCAGCACGGAGACGGCGACCGCGCGCGCCCGGTCGCAGGCCCGGTCGCCGCTGTATCCCTGCAGCCACACCGAGACGTACTCGGCGTCGCCGTCCGGAAGCGTGCGGTGCGGCCAGGAGAGGAGACAGACGGAATCGCTGCTCTCACTCACGTACCCGGTGACCCCGTTGCCCAGATCGACCGCACGACCGTCGTCGACGTAAAGGCTCCGCTGCACTTTGACGTCCAGGCTTTCGCCGTCGCCCGTCCACCTGCAGTTCCGCAGGCTGATCGGGCGGACCGGTGCTCCGTTCATGTTCGCGGCGACCACGGCGGCATCCGGGAGGACGCAGGGGTCCAGCGGGAGCAAGCCCGCCGGATCGTCCGCACGATCGACCTCGTGGGTACGCAGGCGGGCGAGCACGACGGTGAGTGCGCTGTCGGCGACGGCGCATTCGTCACCCACGTCGGTGTCGTTGTAGAGCATCACGTAGAGCTCCGGGACACCGGTCACCGGGATGAGCGCGTGGCAGCCTCCGCTGAAGGAGGCGCGCAGCAGCGGCAGCCCTTCGGCGGTGCGGTTCGTCGCGCCGATACCACCGTTGACCACGGGTTCCCCGAGCCGGACGTCGAAGCGGAGACCGTTGGAGCCACTGTAGGTGCACCTGTCCGGGGACAACGGGTTCGAGTCCGGCTTGAGTGTGCCGAGGTCCTCGGTGAACCGGCCGGCGAGCACCGTGCACGCGTCGACGCGGCGGAGCCGCTCCAAGGTCAACGCCTCCGCCACCGGTATGGTGGCGGGCCCGATGTCCTGTGGTGAAGTCGCGTCCTGGATGACGACGACCAGCGTTCCGATCAGCGCGGCCACCACCGCCAGCGCCCCCGCGATCACCAGCCCGGTACGGCTTTTCCGTTCCGGCTCGGGCCGGGCCGGTGGCCGCCACGCTGGAATCGGCAAGGAGAGCACCGCACGTACTTCGGCGTCCTGCCGCTGAATGCGGGCGTGCACGACGTCCGGCCAGGGCGCGATCCCCGGCGGCACGGGGCCGAAGAAGTCCAGGATCTGCTCGGGTGTGGGCCGTCGAGCCGGGTCCTTGGCGAGGCACCGTTCGACGAGCGGCCGGATTTCCGCCGGCACGGCTGACAGCTCAGGTTCGGCGTGGACCACGTTGTAGAGCGTCTGAGGCGCCGAAGTGCCACTGAAAGGTCCGCGTCCGGTGGACGCCATGACCAGGATGGCACCGAGCGAGAACACGTCGGAGGCTGTGCCGACCAGGCCGCTTCCGGCCTGTTCCGGCGACATGAACGCGGGTGAACCGATGATGGAGCCGGTGCCGGTGAGGTGCTGGGCCTCTTCGACGGCGCGGGCGATGCCGAAGTCGATGACGCGGGGGCCGTCGGCGGCGAGGATGATGTTGCCGGGCTTGAGATCCCGGTGGATCAGCCCGGCACGGTGCAGCTCGGTGAGGGCCGCGGCCAGTCCGGAGGCGAGCAGGCGCACCGCTGCCATCGGGAGCGGGCCGAACTCGTCGACGGCTTCGCGCAGATCGGGACCGGTGACGAAAACCGAGGCCAGCCAGGGGGTTTCGGCTTCGGGATCGGCGTCCATGACGGCGGCGGTGTACGCGCCGGACACCATGCGCGAGGTGGTGACCTCGCGGCGGAAGCGTTCACGAAAGCGGGGATCGTGGGCGAACTGGGCATGGATCTGTTTGACGGCCACGAGCCGTCCGTCGGGTGCGAGCCCGAGAACGACCCGGCCCATGCCGCCTTCCCCGAGGGCGGCGATGATCCGGTGGGGCCCGATCTGCCGGGGTTCGCCGGGATTCAACGGCTTCACTGGTCTGTCCTAGGGTTTCGGGAGCGCAGGCAGAAGCGCCCTGACGAGCTCCTCGGCCTTGGCGCAGGCCTGCTGTATGGTCTTGGCGCCCTGGGGCTCGTACGTCACTTTGACGTTTTCGCCGACGTTCTCGCTCACTGCCCGGTGCTGCCAGGTCAGCACGCAACCGCGGACGCCCGCCGGCGGGTTTTCCTCCCGATACACCGTGGTGCCCCCGACCTCCACCGGCAGGAAGCCTCCTGCCTTGACCTGCTCCGGCCCATGCGGCGGATATCCGTGCTCCACGAGCAGCTCGAAGGTGCCGTCGCCCTGGTGGACACAGTGGTGCAGGTCCTCGAGAGCGGTGGCCCGTACCGGGCCGATCGACCGGTCGACTTTGTCGGGCGGGAGCAGCGCGCAGGGATCCAGCCCGATCAGTGAGCCCGGCGGCAGGTCGCGTGCGTGGCCGCCGGCGCGGATCCGCCGCACCGCCTCACCGAGCCCGGCTTTCGCCACCACGCACTCCTCGTCCGACGAGACCATGGCGCCGACCTCGGTGAAGAGCACGACGTTCTGGAGGCCGGCGACGGGAACGGCCGCCGAGCACGAACCACCGACGGCTGTGGTGTTCATCGGCAGCCCTTCCAGCTCCCCGGCCGGTACCCCGTCGAGCAGCCGTGGCCCGACGGCGAGGTTCAGCGCGCCGTAAAGACAGTCCAGCCGCCGTCCGGGCGACGTCGCGGCGAGGGTGCCGAGCACGGGCGCCACCCAGCCGGCCAGTACCTCGCACAGGTCCACGCGGCGCAGGTTGTCCGGGCCGAGCGGGTCCGGGTTGGCCGGCGTGGTCGGCGGCACCCCGGACCGCGGCGCCGCCGCGATCTCGGGTGCCGGGTCCGGCCGGGTCAGCAGCTTGACCGCCACGACCCCGGAGACGGCCAGCAGCACCACGGCCGCCGCGGCGAGCCCCGCGCGGAGCCGGCGCCGGGACCGCTTGGGCGGGACCGGGTTCAGCAGCCCCCACACCTCGGCCTGCTGCGTCTCGGTCAGCTGCGGCACCGGAGGCGGCCAGGGTGAGGAAGCCGGCGCGACGGGACCGAGCTGCCGCATGACCCATGCCGGGGTCGGCCGGTCCTCGGGATCCTTCGCCAGGCAGGGCTCGACGATCGTCCGCAGGTCCTCCGGCAGCCGGCTCAGGTCCGGCCTGGCGTGCACGACGTTGTAGAGGGTGTGCGGGGTGGACGATCCGGTGAACGGGCTCTGCCCGGTCGCCGCCATCACCAGCAACGCCCCGAAGGAGAACATGTCGCCGGCCGGAGTCGGCGGCTTCCCCTCCGCCTGCTCCGGCGACATGAACGCGGGTGAGCCGATGATCGCTCCGGTGTGGGTGAGTTCCGAGTCGCCCTCGATCGCGCGCGCGATGCCGAAATCGATCACCCGTGGGCCGTCGGCGGCGAGGATGACGTTGCCCGGCTTGAGATCGCGGTGAACCAGACCGGCCCGGTGAATCTCCCCCAGCGCCAGCGCCAGCCCGGCGGCCAGGTACCGCAGCGACGGCGGAGGCAGCGGCCCGCCGGCGGCCACCGCCTCCGACAACGACGGGCCCGGTACGAACACCGACGCCAGCCAGGGTGTCGGGGCGTCCGGATCGGCGTCCATCACCGCGGCGGTGAAGGCGCCCGACACCATGCGCGAAGTGATGACCTCGCGGCGGAACCGCTCCCGGAATCCGGGGTCGTTGGCGAAGGCCGGACGCACCTGCTTGAGGGCGACCAGCCGCCCGTCGAACGAACGACCCAGCAGCACCCGGCCCATTCCACCCTCGCCGAGCACGGCGAACACGCGGTAGCGACCCACCTGAGCGGATTCCCCGGCGTTCAATGCTTTCACGAAGCCCCCTTTTTCAAGGGCGATGATACAAAAGGCGGGCGCGCGGAATATCCGGTTACGGCCGGATAGACCTCGTCGAATGATTCTTCGCCGAAATCACGGTGGAACTTCCGGCCGATCCTCGAATCACTCTCCGCGTATTTCCGGCTCAGGAAGCTAGCGCAGGGCGGACTGTGCCGTCGCTGTCGGCTCGACGCGGACCCGTGAGCTCCGGCCACGCAGCCACGCGATGAGACGGCAGACGAGGTAGATCACGAACGAGATCGTCGTGACGAAGGCGCTCACCGGCTTGCCCGGCGCCAGCGAAAGGACGATCCCGCCGAGCGCGGCGATCTCCGCGAACACGATCGACAGCACGGTCGCCTTCCACGGGCTCGCCGTGACCCGCGCGGCGGCCGCGGCCGGGGTCACCATCAGCGAGACCACCAGCAGGGCGCCGACGATCTGCACCCCGAGCGCGCTCGAAATCCCGACCAGCACCGCGAAGATCAGCGACAACAACCGCACCGGGACGCCGCGCGCCGTCGCTACCGCAGGGTCGACCGTGGCGAACAGCAGCGGCCGGTAGATCACCGCGAGCACCACCAGCACGACGACCGAGGCGCCGACGAGCAGGTTCAGGTTGGTCGAGTCGATGGTGATGATCTGCCCGACCAGAATGCCGAACTTGTTGGCGCTGCGGCCTTCGTAGAACGACAGCAGCAGGACGCCCATGCCGAGACCGAAGGCGAGGATCACGCCGATCACGGAGTCGCGTTCGGACTCGCGGCCGCCGAGGAGCCCGATCAGCAGGGCGGCGATGACGGCGCCCGCGAGGCCGCCGAGTTCGACGCCGACTCCCAGCAGCAGCGCGCCTGCCGCGCCGGTGAAGGCCAGTTCGGCCGTGCCGTGCACGGCGAACGACATCCGCCGCATGACGACCAGCGGGCCGAGCACCCCGGCGACCAGGCCGAGAACGGCGGCCGCGAGCAGCGCCGTCTGAACGAAGTCGAGACCGAGGAGTTCACCGGTCAGGGCGAAGTCGAACATCTTGTCCACGGTGTTTATCCAAGAACCCGCGACCGGGATCGCGTCACCAGGGCGCTGGTTCGCGCCGCCGGTCGAGCCGGCCTGCCGAGGCGCCCTGCCGGCCCGATCCCGCGGCCTCCGGCCGGGGCGGGTTCGGCGTGTGGTCCGGACCGCACGAATGACCTCACTTCGTCTACCACGGCGCTAACAAGCCTGTTCGTCGATGTGGTGGGGTTCGTCCTCGCACAGCGCGCTCTGCGCACCGGCGACGTGGATCTGCCCGCCGACCTTCAGCACCTCGATGCGGGTGCCGTACAGCTCGGACAGGGTCTCCGAGTTCATCACCTCGTCCGGCTTGCCGACCCGGAATTGACCGTTCACCAGGTACAGCACCCGGTCCACATAGGACAGGATCGGGTTGATCTCGTGGGTGACGAACAGGACGGCCGTCTCGGCGGAGCGCCGCCGCTCGTCGATCAGTTCGCTGACCGCGCGCTGGTGCGCGAGGTCGAGGGAGAGCAGCGGCTCGTCGCAGAGCAGGACTTCGGGGTCACCGACCAGGGACTGCGCGACACGGAGCCGCTGCTGCTCGCCACCGGAAAGCCGCCCCACCGGCTGCTTCGCGTACGCCTGCGCGCCGACGGACTCGATCGCCCGCGCGACGAGCTGACGCCGCTTCGAGATCCCGAAGAGGCCGGTGCCCCACCGGTGCCCGTCCAGGCCGAGGCCGACCAGGTCCACGCCGCGCATCGTCAGGCCCTCGTCGAGGGCGCGCTGCTGAGGGATGTAGCCGATCCGCCGGTTCGTCCCGCCGGGGCGCCGCCCCGCGATCTCGACCGTGCCCTCGGGCAGCCCCTGCTGGCCGAGCAGCACCTTGAGCAGGCTGCTCTTCCCGGAGCCGTTCGGCCCGAGGATCGCGAGGAACTCGCCGGGTTCGACGTCGAGGTCGAGCCCGGACCAGAGGGTCCTGGGGCCGAATGCGAGGCTCGCCCCGCGAACACGGACCGCGGGGCGAGCTTCGGCGGGTACGGAGGTCACTACTTCAGTGCTCCGGCCAGCGCGTCCACTTCCTTGGTCATCCATGCAATGTAGTCGGTCACACCCTGGGGCAGCGTTTCGGTGACGTCGATGACCGCGATACCGGCGTTCTTGGCGTCGCCGACGACCTGCTGCGTGACCGGGGTGGTGGTCTGCGCGTTGTTGACCAGCGCCTTGACCTGCTTGCCGGAGATCAGCTGCTTGACCTCGTTGAGCGCGGCGGCGGGCACGTCCTGCTCCGCTTCCACGGCCTCGGCGAAGGCCGGCGGCGTCGCGTCGGTGACCTTCGCGCTGTCGAGCAGGTAGTGCGCGACGGGCTCGGTCGCGACGACCTTCGCGCCCGAGGCGCCCAGCCCCGAGACCTTCTTCAGGAGTTCCTGGGTCTTGCCCTTGAACGCGGTCGCGTTGGCGGTGAAGGCGTCCTTCGAGGCGGGCTGGATCTCGCCGAGCTTCGCGGCGACCTGGTCGGCGACCTTCTCGACGCCGGGCAGGCTGTACCAGACGTGCTCGTTCTCGTTGCCGGTCGCGGCGATGTCGACGGCGACCAGCTTCTGCGCGCCGGTGGCCTGGTCGGCGAGCTTGGAGAAGAAGTCGTCGTAGCCGCCGCCGTTGGACAGCGTCAGCTTCGCGTTCTTCGCGGCGACGGCGTCGCTCGCGGTGGTCTCGTAGGAGTGCGGGTCGGCCGAGGGGTCGTGGATGATCGAGGTGACCTCGACCTTGTCGCCGCCGACGGCGGTCACGACACTGCCCCAGACGTCGGTCGAGGCGACGACCTTGATCTTTTCGCCGCCGCCCGGGTTCGCGGCGGACGCGTTCTGCGAACCGGAGCCCGTCGACGCCTTGTCGCTCGACGCGCAGGCCGTCGCGCCGAGCGCGAGGACGGCCAGGGCCGACACGGCCGCGAAAACACTCTTGGTACGGCGGGAATTCATTTACTGCACTCCTGCGGATGCCCTGGCCAGGTGTCCCCAATGCCGGGTAATGGAAACCGTTGTCAGATTCAACTGTACCCCATCAGGATGACGACACCTCCGGTCCAGGTCCGAGCTGTACCCAGGGTCACTCTGAATCGAGACCTGCCACACGTCGGGTGATGCTTCTGCAAAACGTTCTGAACCGTTACGGTTTGCGGATGGGCCGTCCTATCCGCACCAGGAGGCAGGCGACACTGGCGTCGTTGGCCGCAGAGCTCGGTGTGTCGAGGACCACCGTCTCGAACGCCTACAACCGACCGGACCAGTTGTCCCCTGAGCTGCGCCGTCGCGTCCTCGAGACCGCACGCCGCCTCGGCTACCCGGGCCCGGACCCGGTGGCCCGTTCACTGCGGACGCGCAAAGCCGGCGCTGTCGGCCTTTTGCTCACCGAGAACCTCTCCTACGCCTTCCGCGACCCCGCCGCCGTCGGCGTGCTCGAAGGGCTGGCGCTGGCCTGCGAGGACGCGGGCGTCGGCCTGCACCTGGTCCCGGCGAGCCCGGGCAGGGAGGACGTCGCGGCCGTGCACCGCGCCGGCGTCGACGGCTTCGTCGTCTACTCGGTGCCCGACGACGACCCGCATCTCGGTGCCGTGCTGGAACGCCCGGTGCCGACGGTGATCGTCGACCAGCCCCGGGTGGACGGGGTCGACCGGGTCGGCCCGGACGACGCGGCCGCGGTCACCGCCATGGCCGAGCACCTCATCTCGCTGGGCCACCGGCAGATCGGCGTGCTGTGCATGCGGCTGGCCCGCGAGCGCAACGACGACTTCGTCTCCATCCAGCGGCAGAGCGCCGCACACTTCCACGTCCAGCGCATCCGGCTGGAGGCGCTGGCCGCCGCGTTCTCGGCGGCCGGGGTCGACTGGGCGACGGTGCCGGTGGTCGAGCGCTTCGACCACACCGTGGACGACGGCGCGTCGGCCGCACGCCAGCTGCTCGACGCGTATCCGCAGGTCACGGCCGTGATCTGCACGTCGGACATCCTCGCTCTCGGCGCTCTGGCCGAGGCGGAACGCCGGGGCCTGCGCGTGCCGCAGGACCTGACGGTCACCGGGTTCGACGGCATCACCGAGGCCGAGCGCTCCGGCCTCACCACGGTCCACCAGCCGGTGCTCGAGAAGGGCAAGGCGGCGGGCAAGCTGCTGCTCAGCTCGGCCGACCGGGTCGGGCCGAAGGTGATCACCCTGCAGACGGAACTACGGGTCGGCCGCACGTCGGCGCCGCCACGAACGGCGGAAGAACGCTGGTTCGGGCCGTGATCTGCGCCCGCACACGTTGCTCTCCCCCGGCGTGTCGGTTCCAATGAGCGTGTGACCTCAATCGACGTACTGCTCAAGCGCAACCAGGAGCTGGGTGATGTCACTCCTGGTGACCGCTCGTCTCCGAGGCCATCACTCCAGGTGGCTATTCTGACCTGCATGGACGCCCGTATCCGGGTGTTCGAGATCTTCGGCCTGATCCAGGGCGAGTCCCACATCCTGCGTAACGCGGGCGGGGTCGTCACCGACGACATGATCCGCTCGCTCGCGCTCAGCCAGCGGAAGCTCGGCACGCGCGAGGTGCTGATCGTGCAGCACACCGACTGTGGCCTCTCCATGGTCACCGAAGACGATTTCAAGGACGAACTCGAAGCCGCCAGCGGGCTGCGCCCGACATGGTCGGTCGAGGCGTTCCGGGAGGTCGAGGACAGTGTGCGCCGGTCGGTGCAGCGCGTCCGGCGCAGCGACTTCCTGCCGCACACCGACAACGTGCGCGGGTTCGTCTACGACGTGAAGCTGGGGCAGCTGCATGAGGTCGCGCACTGACGGAAACCCGCCGAAGGGGCGCCGATCCCGCTGAACGTCACGTTGAGCAAGGAGGCGCCCCTTCATCGTGTTTCCGTGGGCCTCCGGCCCAAAAGAGCGTGCGCGACGGGTGAAGTCTCCGTCGGGCGCGGAGCGCCCTTGGGGAGACGCCTTTGAGGCGCGACCGGGCGCTCGTTTTAAGCTGGCTCGGTGGGCGTCGACGCGGATGTGCTGACCGAGTGGTTCGACGAAGTGGGGCGCGACCTCCCTTGGCGTGAGCCCGAATGCACCGCGTGGGGTGTGCTCGTCAGCGAGATCATGTTGCAGCAGACACCGGTCGCGCGGGTCCAGCCGATCTGGCTCGACTGGATGGCGCGCTGGCCGGTGCCGTCGGCGCTGGCGGCGTCGTCGCAGGGCGAGGTCGTGCGCGCCTGGGGCAAACTCGGCTACCCGCGGCGCGCGTTGCGGCTGCACGCCGCGGCGGCCGTCATCGCCGCCGAACACGGCGACGTCGTTCCGTCCGATGTGGACACTCTGCTCGCGCTGCCCGGCATCGGCGCGTACACCGCGCGCGCCGTCGCCGCCTTCGCCTACGGCAAACGGGCACCGGTGGTGGACACGAACGTCCGGCGCGTGGTGGCCAGGGCCGTGCACGGCGCCGGTGACGCCGGGCCGCCGTCGAACACCCGCGACATGGCCGACGTCGAAGCGCTGCTGCCGCCGGACGACGCGCCCGCCGCGAAACTCTCGGCCGCGCTGATGGAACTCGGCGCGCTCGTCTGCACCGCGCGTTCGCCGCGATGCGCGGACTGCCCGATCTACGACGACTGCGCGTGGCAGCACGCGGGAAGGCCCGCATACGCCGGGCCCGCGAAGCAGGTCCAGAAGTTCGCCGGCACCGACCGCCAAGTGCGCGGGCTGCTGCTCGACGTCCTGCGTGGCAGCGAAGGCCCGGTCGAGAAGGCGCGGCTCGATCTCGTCTGGCACGAATCCGGGCAGCGCGACCGCTGCCTCGACTCCCTGCTCGTGGACGGGCTGCTCGAACAGACCGGGGACGGCCTGTTCGCACTTCCTGGCGAACACTAACGCATTACGACAAAAGTCGGTAAATGGTTGTCATCGGCACGGTGGCGGGTTAGTTTTCCGGCCAACGCGCATGATGGGAGTTTCGCCCGTGGCCGACTTCGACCGACGTACCGCGCTCAAGGGCGGCCTGACGGTAAGCGCCGTCGGGCTACTGGGGACAGCAACGATTTCCGCCGCCGACGCGGCGTCCGGGGTGACAGAACCGAAGATATACGGAACGGCCGCGTGGAGCGCCCGGCCGCCGAACGGCACGATCGAGGTGCAGAACCACAAGCCGACGTACATCGTCGTGCACCACACGGTCGAGCCGGGGAACGTCACCGACTACACGCTCGAACACGCCTTCTGGGCGTCGCGCTCCATCCAGAATTTCCATATGGACACCCGCGGCTGGGTCGACACCGGCCAGCAGTTCACGAACAGCCGCGGCGGGCACATCACCGAAGGCAGGCATCGCAGCCTGGAGATCCTGCGCGGCGGTACCCAGCACGTGCTGGGCGCGAACGTGGGCAACAACAACAGCACCTGCATCGGGATCGAGAACGAAGGCCTCTACAGCGAAGAGGACGTCACGCCGGCGCTCTGGGACTCGCTGGTGAAGCTGGTCGCGTACATCGCTTCGCAGTACGGGATTTCGCCGGAATTCATCAAGGGCCACCGGGACTTCAACTCGACCGAATGCCCGGGCACCGTGTTGTACAACAGGCTTCCGGAACTGCGCACCGAGGTCGGCAAGCTGCTGGGATCCGCGTCGCCGAAGGTGGATCTGCCGGAATGGCCGCTCCTCAAACCCGGCGACAGCGGGCCGCGGGTGCGGATGGCACAGGAACTCCTGCGGGCACGCGGTTTCGCCGTGCCCGCCGACGGACTCTTCGGACAGTCCACAAAGGATGCCGTCGCCGCGGTGGCGGCCCGGCACAGGCTGGAACGCGACGCCTGCGGCGCGACCGCGGCGACCGACGAGACCGGCTTCCTCGGCTCCGACGTCTGGCCGCTCATCGTCGGGTCCGGCACTGATCTGCGGGCGCTGAAAGCACGACTCGCGGGCTGAACAGCAGCGGCGACAGGATCACCAAGGCGGCGTACCAAGGGAGCAGACCCGTTCCCAGCGGCAGCAGCAGTCCGCCGATGAGCGCGCCCCCGGCGACGGCGCCGTTCCAGGCCGCGATCGTGAGCGACTGGGCGGCGTCGGCCGTGGGGCCCGCGAGCAAGGCGGTGACGGCCTGGAACGCGGTCGGCGCGCCGCCGAACCCCAGGCCCCACAGGCCGGCGGCCGCCAGCACCAGACCGTGGACACCGTCGCTGATCCCCAGCAGGACGATGGCGGCGGCGGTCACGACGGTGCAGGACAGCAGCACGGCGCGCGGACGGCTGTCGAGGGCGGAGCCGACCGCGGCCATCCCGCCCACCGCGGCGCAGCCGAACACCAGCAACGCCGCGCCCAGCAACGTTTCCGCCTCCAGACCGGCGAGCACCGGACCGACGTAGGTGTAGGCCACGTTGTGCCCCAGCGAGAACAACGCCACCGTCGCGAGCACGGGACGCATCCCGGGCAGCCGTGACGCGGCCAGCGGCCGGGTGGGGCCTGCCGGGTCCGCGAGCACGGCGGGCACCGCGACGAGCACCCAAACCAGCAACGGCACGGTGATCAGCGCCATCGCGGCGAACGCCCAGCGCCAGTCGGCGAGTTCGCCGAGCGCGGTACCGGCGGGCACGCCCAGCGCGAAGCCGATCGGTGTGCCCGACATGGCCACCGCCAGCGCCCGCCCGGTGAGCCCCGGCGGGGCGAGACGCATCGCGTAGCCGGCCACGAGTGACCACATCACCCCGGTCAGCGCCCCGGAAACGACCCGCGCGGCCAGGATCAGCGGGTACGACGAGGCCACGGCGATCACCAGGTTGGTGACCAGGAAGCCTGCGATCAGCGCCAGCAGCAGGCGTTTGCGCGGTACCCGGAGGGTCGCGCCGGTGAGCGGGACGGCGGTCAGCGCGGTGGTGATCGCGTAGACCGTCACCAGCTGCCCGGTGGCCGACGGGGAAACGCCCAGATCCTCGGACATGCCCAGCAGCAGCCCGGCGGGCAGCACTTCGGTGAGGCAGCCGAGGAAGACCGTCGTCGTCAGCGCGAGCAGCGCCGGGAGAGGCAGCATGCCTCGACGATCTCCACTCCCTCGCGGCGCGCGATAGTCCCTGGCGGGTATGCCGAGGGGTTATCGGCCGGGATAACCCGGCGGCATGACCGGCTGGCAGTGCCGCGCGCGGCGCGCACGTACGCACGATGACCGGACATCCTCCCCTTGAGAGAGAAGGCTCGTTCATGACCGTGCGGCTTCGGTGGCAGGAGCCACTGTGCACCGCGTTGCTCGCCACCACGATGATCGGCACCTGCCCGGCTTCGGCGGCGGCCCAGCCGGCACCCGGCAGCGACGGATACGTGCACGTCTCGCCCGACGGGACCGTCCTCGGACCCGATCCTTACTACCCGAAGGACGGCAACGGCGGTTACGACGTCGGCAAGTACTCACTCGCGCTGCGGTACGCGCCGTACTCGATGCTGCTGAGCGGCAGGGCGACGATCACCGCGACGGCGACTCAGGACCTGAGCCGGTTCGACCTCGACCTGCGCGGGCTCACCGTCCGGTCGGTCACCGTCGACGGGGTGGCCGCCACGTTCCGGCGGGCAGGTGAACACGAGCTGGTGATCACCCCGCGGACCCCGGTGGCCGTCGGCAGGACGTTCACCGTGGTGGTCGATTACGACGGCCGCCCGGAACCGATTCCCACCGCGCGGGGCCGGGTCGGCTGGCTCGCCGCTTACGGCGATTCGGCCGTGGCCACTGGGCAGCCGCGTTCGGCGATGACCTGGTTCCCCGTCAACGGCACCGAAGCCGACAAGGCGGCGCTGCAGGTCTCCGTCACCGTCCAAGACGAATTCTCCGTACTGGGCAACGGTTTCCAGGTCTCCGACGTGCCCGCGGGCCCGGGACGGCACACTGTCACCTGGTCGGAGGAAACCGCCCTCGCGCCGAGCACGGCGATGCTCGGCATCGGGCGCTGGGAGGTCGAGCGGATCGCTCTTCCTGGTGGACGGACGGCGGTCAACGCCTACCACCCGTGCGCCGTGGACAAGCGGCAGATCGGCGGGCGGCTGCCCGAGGTCCTGGAATTCCTCACCGGGAAGTTCGGCGACTACCCGCAATCGGCGGCGGGCGGGCTGTTCCTCGACCGCTCCCTCGGCTACACGCACGGCGCGCAGACCCGGCCGGTGTACGGCCGCACCGCCACCATCGCCGATCTGGTGTACGCCGTCGCGTACCAGTGGTGGGGAGCCGGAGTGAGCGGCAAGATGTGGCGCGACGCGCTGATGCCCGAGTCCGTCGCGCGGTACGCCGTCTGGTTGTGGGACGAGACCAAGAGCGGTGCCGATCTGGACCGTCGCTACCGGGAGATGGTGGCCGCGGTGCGCGACGACCCGGCTTTCTGGGCGCCCAAGCTCACCGATCCGGGCAAGGGCACCGAATTCGCGCCGACGACCAAGGCGGTGCTCATGGTGCACGCGCTGCGCCGTCACATCGGCGACGAAGCGTTCTTCCAGATCATGGCGGGCTTCCCGATGATCAACCCGCAGGGAAATCAGAACTGGCACGACTTCGAGCTCTACGTCTCCGCGATGACCCAGCGTGACCTCGGCGAGTTCAACCAGGCCTGGCTGGACGGCACGGTGCGGCCGCCGGACGAACTCCTCTTTCCCGGGACGTAGGGCCTCGTACGAACCGTCCTCGTCCTAGGTACCTCCGTGGATTCCGGGCGGGCAATGACACTGGCACCTGACGTCAAGACTCGTGAGTCTCCGTACCGATGCGGCGGGTTCGCGTGATTGACCGGACGACACGCGTGATCCGGTGGACGACACGCGTGACTGGATGGACGCCGCGAGTCGTCCTCCTGAACACGCGTCGTCCATCCCAACACGCGTGTCGTCCGTCCAATCACGCGAAACCGCCGTCCGCGCACCGGCAGTACGTACCTAAGACCGTCCTTACCGCTCACGAGTCCAGGTACTCGGCGTAGACGGGCGCCGTCCTCGCTTCGGCCCAGTACGCTTCGACCACGGCGGAGATCAGCTCCTCCCGCCGCCCCGCCACGAAGGTCTCCTTGTTCCACGCGAGAATGTGCCTGCGCGGCAACACATCCCCGCGCAGCGGCCGGGGCACGATGCCGTGGTTCCCCGGATCGCAGATCGGTTGCGACAGCCCGACCGCGCCCGCCTTGACCACCAACAGCGCCACCTGCTGCGAAGTCACCTGATGGGTGAACGACGGGCTGAAGCCGTGCCGCGCGCAGGTGTCGGCGAAGTACTTGGTGAACGTGGCCGCCGACGAATCGGACACCATCACCCACGATTCGTCCCGCAGGTCGCGCAGGTCGACGACCTTCTCGCGCGCCAGCGGATGGAACTCCGGCAGCAGGACGAAGGTCGGCTCGGTCACCACCACCGCGGTGTCCACGTTCGCGGGGAGTTCGAGCTCGTATCCCGGATAGTCCTTGACCAGCCCCAATTCCGCGCGCCGCTGGGCCAGCAGCGGCAGCAGCCGTTCGGGGTGGTCGTCGTGCACGACCTGCACTTCGGAGACCTCGGGCCACAATCCCGTCACCAGTGAGGGCAGGTGCGCCACCAGCGCGCTGGCCACCGCCACCACCCGGACCACGTCGGGCGGGCCGCCGGGACAGCCGCGCTGCTCGATGTCTTCGAGCAGTTTGTCCAGCTGTGGCAACAAAGCGGCGGTGCGGCGCAAGAGCAGTTCGCCCATCGGCGTCGGGGTCACACCGCCCTCGCGCCGGTCGAACAACCGGTAGCCCAGCATGTTCTCCAGCCGTTTGAGTTGCGCGGAAACCGCGGGCTGGGTGACACCGAGAGCGATCGCGGCCCGGGAAAGGCTTCCCGTGTCCGCGATCGCCCTGATCACCCGCAGGTGGTGGACATCCAGCTGTACGACGTCGAACTCCTTTGTCACGAACGGGTTTTCGACCCGCCGGAAGAAGTCATGGCCGTGGAGGACACCGCGGCCGCGGTCCGTCTGCCGAAAAGAATATACAGGAGAAAAGCACCAAGAACGGAGTTCACGGTGGGGATTCCCCACGGCAGCCAGGCCCCCACCGCCGCCCCGGCCACCCAGCAGATCAGCGCGGAAGGAACCCAGGACGGGCAGGTGGACGGCAGCTCCCCGGACGCGCGGGTGGCGTCCAGCTCCGGTTTCCAGCGCCGGACCACGTAGTACTCGGCGATCACCACCCCGGCCACCGGTGGCGTGAGCACGCCGACCCAGGTCAGGAAGGTGGTGAAGTGGTCGAGGACGCCGATCGCGGAGAGGACCGTGCCGAGACCGCCGAGCAGCAGGGTCGCGGTGGTGCGGTCCAACCGCCGGGACAGCAGCACCTGCACGGTGTTCACCAGCCCGAGCGAGGACGAATACAGGTTCCAGTCGTTGATCTTCAGGATCGCGGTGACCAGGATCAGCGTGCCGAGCACACCGGACGACGAGGTGATGATCCCGACCACGTCGGCGCTTTTCGCCGCGTGCGCGAGCAGGACCCCGATCAGGCCGATGAGGTACTGGCCGAGGGTGACGCTGACCAGGGTCTGCTTCACCACGTCGGACGCGGTCCGGTTGAACCGGGTCATGTCCGGCGTCATGATCGCGCCCATGATGAACGCGCCCGCCACCAGCGTGGTGCCCTGTGCCAGCGACATCGACGGTCCCGGCGGCGGCTCGGCCATCAGTGCCGGCAGGGAATGGTCGCCGAGCGCCGAGATGATCGAAAACCCCGCCAGCGCGAGGAAAGCGGGCACCGTCAGATACGCCGTCCAGGCCATCGCGTGGAAGCCGAACACGACGATCGCGGTGACCAGCGCGCCGCCCGCGAGCGCCCACACCCACACCGGCGGGCCGCCCATCAGGGCGTGGAGGCCGTGGGCGAACACGTCGTTCTGCACCCCGAACCAGCCTGCCAGGCTCAAGGTCATCAGGAGACCGACCAGCGAGGACCCGCCGGTGCCGAATCCGGTCCAGCGCGCGAGCACCGATGTCGAAAGCCCCTCCCGGGTGCCGGCGATGCCCATCAGGATGGTGATGATCTCCAGCAATACCGAACCGATCGTGATGGCCAGTACCGCTTCCCAGAACGTCATGCCGAAGCCGAGCACCGCGCCGAGCAGGAACTGGTGGAACGAGGACACCTGACCGAACCGTTGCAACGCGACGGAAATCCAGGAGTAGCGGCGGTCGGCGGGCACCCGGCGAAGGGAGAAGTCGTCGTGTTCCACGGTCACTCCACTCGTTCCGGGACGGCTTGTTCGAGGACGACGAAACCTTGGCCGGGCAGCGGCCGCCACGAGAGTTCGCCGCGGTAGAGCCGTTCGAGGAAGGCGACCCGCTGGTGATAGGCGAACACGGAGCTTTCGACCCCGGCCACCGCGACGGTGCCGACGAACATCGGCAACTCGGCGAGGAAGTACCGGACCGCGCTGCGCAACTGGTCGCGCGTGGGATGTTCGCCCTCGGGCAGCCGCCGGTCCAGCACCCAGCCCGTGGCGCCAAGGCACTGCTCGGCGAACTCCGGATCGGTGGCGAACCGGTGGTGTGCCTCGGAAAGCAGGCCGAGGTACGCGCTGTCGGCTTCGAGCGCCGCGGAATCCAGGATCAAGGTGTGCGGATCCGGCGAACAGACCTGCTCCAGCGCGCGGACGATCTTGTTCCGCGTGTAATTTCCTTGCCGCTGCGCCTTCTGCGCGGCGCGGACCGGGTCGTAGCCGAGCGCTTCGAGGGTGAACGCGGACGGGCCGTCGGGGACGAAGAAATGGAAACCGTGAAAGGCCGACATGGCCCAGCGGGCGAGATCGGCGATGCGGTCCACGGTGAAATGGCTGTTGAACGGGCTGACACCCAGGCAAACGTGTTCGGCTCGCGCCAGCGGATCAGCGCAATGCTCCGTGAGCGGCAGTGGTCGCGGCAAGACGGCTCCTGATTCGCGTGATATGCGGGGCGTCGACCGAACGTAGCCACGGCCGGATGGCACGGGTATTGCCACCGAATGTTGTCACCGGGTTATGAGAAATCGGGTGTCTCGACTTTCGGGGGTGCCGGGCGCGAACGGGTCGCGGTATACGAAGTCATGGAGATTCAGGTTCGGCATCTTCGCGTGATCTGTGAGATAGCCGCCTCCGGCAGCCTCAACCGTGCCGCGGCCGGACTGGGACTCGGCCAGCCCGCGCTCAGCCACCAGCTGCGCCGGATCGAGCGGATGGTCGGCGGCCCGCTGTTCCACCGCGACCAGCACGGGGTGCGGCCCACCGAACTCGGCGCCCTGATCCTGCGGCGGGCGCGGGCGATCGTGCTCACCTTCGACGAACTGGAGCTCGACTTCCACCGTCAGGAACCCGAGACGGCAGAATCGATCAGGATCGGCTGGAACGACAGCGCCATCACGGGTTCGCTGCTCGGCGGACTGCGCGACCTGCGCCCGGGCGAGCCGTTCCGCACACGCGCGGACACCTCACGCACGCGGCTGCTCGCGCAGGTCGCGAACCGGGGCATCGACCTCGCGCTGATCATGATCTGCGGCGGGCGCGGCCTCCCTGTGCCGCCGGACGTGCGGACCATGACCCTGGTGGAGGAGCCGTCGTTCGTGGCGATCCCCGCGGAACACCCGCTCGCCGCCGAAGAGGAGATCGAGCTCGCCGAGCTGGCCGGGGAGGACTGGATCGTGTCGAGTGGCGGCGACGGCTGCCGGGTGGTGTTCCGCGAAATGTGTCTCGCGCACGGTTTCGACCCCCGGATCACCCACGACGCCGACATCGACACCACGCGCGAGGATCTGGTCAGCGGCGGGTACGGCGTCGGGCTGGTCCAGCCGACCCGGCCACCGGCGGACGGGCTGGCCATCCGGCCGCTGGCCGGCGCGCCGATGTGCGTGCGGCATGTGCTCGCGTGGCGGGAAGACGGTCCGTGCGCGCACGGTGTCCCGGAACTCGCCACCGAGGCGAGAGCGGGCTATTGGCGGCTCGCCGAACGGACGGCGTCGTACCGCTCCTGGCTGCACCGCCACGGCAGGGCGGCCGCTGGATAACCCCTCGGCATGCCGAGGCGGCACTAGAGCGTGTCCCGCGAGACGACCGACGATGTGAATCGTCAATCACGGTCGCCGAAAGAAGGGGCACCATGCTGCCGTTGATCACCCGTACGGAACTGCTTTCCCGGATGGAGTCCGGTTCGGTGGTCGTGGTCGACACGATGCCGGTCGCCTATTTCGACAAGGAGCATCTGCCGGAAGCGCGCAACATTCCGGGTTTCCCGTACGAGCGGGCCGCCGAATTCACCGACCGGCTGGCACCCGTGGTGCTTCCGGACAAGGCCGCCGCGATCGTCGTCTATTGCGCGAACACGCCGTGCCGCAACAGTGAATTCGTCGGACGGCGGCTGCTGGAGCTCGGGTACACGAACGTCCGCAAGTACCGCGAAGGCATCGAAGACTGGGTCGCGAACGATCTTCCGACCTGGTCATCGTCCTGAAAGGAGATCGTCTTGTCCAAGTGCAAACGGTTCGTCTGCGTGCTGGCCGGTGTGCTGGCGCTCATCACCGGCTTCGGCAACGGCGTGGCTTCGGCCGCGCCGGCGGCCGAGAACGTGATGACGGTGACTTCGGCCAACTACGCCGAGGTCATGAACATCTCGCGGCAGAAGCTGGTCATCATGGACTTCGGCGCCACCTGGTGCCCGCCGTGCCGCCAGATGAAGCCCGTGATCGAACGGCTCGCCGGTGAATACGGCGGCCGGTTCCTGCTGGGCGAGGTCGACGTCGACCAGAGCCGCGACCTGTCCACCCGGTACAACATCCGCTACCTCCCGACGCTGGTCGGTGTCCGCAACGCCGCCGAACTGCCGTCGTCGCGGAACATCGGTTACCCGGGCGAAGCGCGGTTGCGCGCCTGGATCGACGCTCAGCTCGCGAAGGGCTGACCGAGGACGTCGGAGAGAAAAGCTTCGACGGCACCGAGGTAGGTCTCCGGCGCTTCGTCGTGCACCACGTGCCCGGCGCCTTGGACGACGATGTGCCGTCCGAGGCCGCCGGGCACGCGTGCGGCCAGCTCGGCCTGCTGGCCGTGCGGCATCGCGGTGCGTTCGCCCTCGATCGCGAGCAGCGGGCATTTCACGCGTTCGACGAACTCCCAGAAGTCGCGCCTGCCCCATTCGGCCGCGATCTCGTACAGGTCCGGGAGGGACGCGATCAGGTGGTAGCCGTCGTCGCGTTCCTCGACGCATTCGACGAAGTAGTCGCCGGTGTCGCCGAAGAACTCGCGCACGTGGGCCAGCGAGCGGAACGGGACCGGCCACGATTCGAAGTACCCGCGCCAGGTGTCCACGGTCCGGCCGCGCTGGTCCGGCGCGAAGTCCTCGCAGACCACGGCGCGGACGAGCTCGGGATGGGTGGCCGCGGTGACCCACGCGTGCAGGCCGCCCATCGAATGTCCGATCAGGACCGCGGGTTCGTCGAAGGTCCGCAGCACCGCGGCGACGTCGTCGGCGAACCGCTCGGTGCGCCAGGGTCCGCCACGCGGTCCGCGGCCGTGCCCGCGCGCGTCGAGGCCGTGGACACGCCCGTACGGCTGGAGCCTTCGCGCGACCCGCCACCACGTCGTCGCCCTGCCCATCAGTCCGTGCAGAAGGACGATCGGCGGCCCGTCACCGCCGAAAGTGACCAACCCGTCGCGCTGAATCACCACTAAGCTCCCCTCCATGCGCAGCCGTGTCCCCGCCGCCGGTCTGGTCCTGGGGGTCGTCTGCGCCCTGATTATCGGCTGCACCGCCGATCCGCCTCCGGCCACGCCCCCACCGCCGCCGCTGAACCCGGCTCCTGGCGCTTCGGGCGCGGGCGATCCGTACTACCCGATGGACGGGAACGGTGGTTACGACGCGACCGAATACCAGGTGGGTATCACGTACGACCCCGCGAAAGGGCGTCTCGACGGCGACACCACGGTGATCGCGAACGCGACACAGGACCTCGATCGGTACAACTTGGACTTACGCGGCCTGACCGTGCAATCCGTCGAAGTGGACGGGAAACCGGCGAAGTTCGCGCGCGAGGGCGAATTCGAACTGGTGGTGACGCCCGCCGAGCCGATCCGGAACGGGACCGCCTTCCGCACGAAGGTCCTCTACGGCGGCGACCCGTCGGCGACACCCAAGGCGGGCGGCAGCGAGAACGGCTGGCAGAAGTCGAAGGACGGCGGCGCGTTCATCGTCGGCGAGCCGCATTCGGCGTCGTTCTGGTACCCCGTCAACGAGACCCCGCGCGACAAGGCGATGTTCACCCTCACCGCGCGTGTGCCGGACGGCTGGACCGTCATCTCGAACGGGCGCGAGATCCAGAAGTCCTCGGCGAACGGCTGGACCACGGCGTCCTGGCAGGAGCGCACGCCCGTTGCGTCCTATCTGACCACGGTGGCGATCGACAAGTTCACCGTCGACCGGATGGCGCTTCCGGACGGGACCCCGGTGGTCAACGCGTACGCGCCGGGCGCCGAGGACCGGCGCGACGCCGGCAGGCGGCTGCCGGAGATCATCGCTTTCCTGAGCTCGAAGTTCGGGCCGTACCCGGTGGACGCGGCGGGCGGCATCTATCTCGACGAGGACATCCATTTCTCGCTGGAGACCCAGACCAGGCCGACCTACGCGAAATGGGCCGACCTGATCACCGTGGTGCACGAAACCGCGCATCAGTGGTTCGGCGATTCGGTGACGCTGAAATCGTGGTCCGACATCTGCCTCAACGAATGCCTCGCGTCGTACGCGCAATGGCTGTGGCAGGAGTCGCGGGACAACGAGAACCTGGACGACCGCTACCGCGCCGCCCTCGAGATCATGCGGGGCAGCCAGGATTTCTGGACGTCGAAGCTGGTCGACATGGGGGCCGGGCAGGAATTCCACGGCGTCTACGACAAGGGGATCCTGGCCATCCACGCGCTGCGGCGGAAGATCGGCGAAGGCGCGTTCACGCGCCTGCTGAAGGAATGGCCGGCCGCGTACCGGAACACCAACGCATCCTGGGCGGACTTCGAGGCGTTCACGATCAAGCTTTCGGAGCAGAACCTGCGGCCGTTCTTCGACGCGTGGTTCCACGGGACGACGATCCCGCCGGACGCCGAGCTGCTGCCGGGCACCCTGCGAGGCTGAAAATCCCGCATTCAGTCCTCTAAATGCGGAGTGCCGACTGGCGCGGCCGTCCGTGAAGGGCCCCTTCCCTACCCTCAAGGTAGTGAAGGAGGCCTTCACAGCGTGGCGACCGCGCTGACCGTCCACAAGGGACACACTGGTGCGGCGAAATGTCCCTTTGGTGCCCATATGCACAGTTTGGCGCGGGGGTCGTGAGTGGTAAAGAGGGTTAGAACGCTCATTACCACTCACGAGTACCCGAAAAGGACGCCGTCACCGGGACTAGCGTCCCTTATGGACGGTCAAGAGCGCGCCAGGCTACCTGCCGCGAGGCTGAAACTCCCGCATTTAGTCCTCTGAATGCGGTCAGACGCCGGGATAGTCCGGCAGGTCGATGCCGTTCACCACGTCCCGCATCTTCCGCGATGCCAGCGCGGCGAACGGCTTGAGCCGCATCACCCGCATCATCACGTAGCGCATCCGCAGCGCGGTACGCGACTTCGCGAAGATCGACTCCGCGTTCTCCCGCCCCATCTCCTGCGTCTTCTCGACGAACTCGCGCATGACCGCCTCGTAGCGTTTGAGCCCGGTGTCGAGACCGGCGGCGAGCTCTCCGGCGAGAACGTACGCTCCGACGAACGCCAGGCTCGTGCCCTGCCCGGAAAGCGGCGAGGGACAGAAAGCGGCGTCACCCAGCAGCCCGACGCGGCCGCGCGACCAGGACTCCATGATCACCTGGGCGCATGAATCGAAGTAGAAGTCGGACGCCTCGTCCATCCGGTCCAGCAGCCAGGGCGCCTCCCACTCCATCCCGGCCCCGAGCTCGCGCACCAGCGCCTTCTGCGCCTCGACGTCGCGATAGTCGTAGTCGATCTTCTCCGAGGCGAACCCGAAGTAGGCCATCGCCTCGTCGCCGTCGCGGACGGCTCGGATCCCGGCGGACCGGCCGACGTCGTCGTAGCCG
This sequence comes from Amycolatopsis coloradensis, assembly GCF_037997115.1. Lineage (NCBI taxonomy): Bacteria > Bacillati > Actinomycetota > Actinomycetes > Pseudonocardiales > Pseudonocardiaceae > Amycolatopsis > Amycolatopsis coloradensis. Next base: position 647,163 of record NZ_CP150484.1, on the reverse strand, counting down.
ACGGCCCAGTTCCGCAGGCCCAGCCGATTCGGCACGGTGAAGAACGCCAGGTACGAGCCCAGGTGCCGGACGAACCGGGACTCTTCGCCGAAGGCCAGCGCCCGCACTCCCGAATGCAGCCCGTCCGCCCCGATGACCAAGTCGTACGTCCGCCGGGCACCGACGGCGAAGGTGACGTCGACACCGTCGGCCCGCTCGTCCAGCGCGGTGATCCGGTCACCGAAGACGTACTCCGTCGTCTCCTTGGTCGCCTCGTAGAGCACTTCGGTCAGGTCGCCGCGGAGGATCTCGATCTCGGCGACGACGCCGTCACCGTCGAAGTCGTCGGCGCGGATCGTGGCCTTCGTGCGGTTCTTCCGGTCGACGAGCGTCTCGCCCTTCGTGTCCGTGCAGGCGGCGCGGATACGTTCGTCCAGGCCCATCCGGCGCGCGACCTCCTTGGCCGTTCCGCGCAGGTCGACGGCCTGGCCGCCGGGGCGCAGCGAAGGCGCGCGCTCCACGACGGTCACCTGGAAGCCGTACCGGGCGAGCCAGAAGGCCAGCGCCGGCCCGGCGACGCTCGCCCCGGAGATGAGGATCTTGATGTCGGCCACCTTGGGAAGGTCCCACGCATCACATCGCGGCGCAAAAGAGTTTCGTCGTAGGCTGGCGGCATGGCTGTCGTGAAGATCAACGCGATCGAGGTCCCCGAAGGCGCAGGCCCCGAGCTGGAGAAGCGGTTCGCCGCGCGGCTGCACGCCGTCGACAACCAGCCCGGCTTCCTCGGCTTCGAGCTGCTCCGCCCGGTCTCCGGCGAGTCGCGCTACTTCGTCTACACCAAGTGGGAGTCCGAAGAGGCGTATCAGGCGTGGGCGTCCGGCCCGGCGCGTGAGGCGCACGCGGGCGAGCGCGCGAAGCCGGTTTCCACCGGCGCGAACCTGCTGGAATTCGAGGTCGTCCAGGCTTCGAAGCCGGGTGAGTGAGCTCGAACGAGCCGCGGAACTGATCGACGGCGCCGGCGCGCTGCTCGTCTGCGCCGGTGCCGGGATGGGTGTCGACTCCGGCCTGCCCGATTTCCGGGGCGACGAAGGTTTCTGGAAGGCGTATCCGCCGTACGAACGGCTGGGCATCAGCTTCGTCGAGCTCGCCGACCCGCGGCATTTCGCCGAAGACCCCGAGCTGGCCTGGGGTTTCTACGGGCACCGGCTCGCGCTGTACCGCGCCACCGTCCCGCACGACGGCTTTCGTCTCCTGCTGTCCTGGGGAGCGCGCAAACCGGGCGGCACGCGCGCGTTCACGTCCAATGTGGACGGACAGTTCCAGAAGGCGGGCTTTCCGCGGGTCGCCGAGGCGCACGGATCCATCCACCATCTGCAGTGCCTCGCCAGCTGCACCAAGGAGATCTGGCCCGCGGACGACGTCGCGGTCCCGATCGACGAAGAAAGCATGCGCGCGCTCGGGCCGCTGCCGTCGTGCCCGCGCTGTGGCGGCCTCGCCCGGCCCAACATCCTGATGTTCGGCGACTACGACTGGCTCGGGCGGCGCAGCCAGGCCCAGCTCGACGAGCTGAACGCGTGGCGCCGCGAGCATCGCGACCTCGTGGTCGTGGAACTCGGCGCCGGACAGGCCGTGCCGACGGTGCGGCGGTACTCGGAGCTGGCCAGCGCCGCGACCGGCGCGCTGGTCCGGATCAACCCGCGCGAGCCGCAGGTCCGGCACGGCCGCGGCGTTTCCCTGGCGAGCAACGGCCTCGAAACGCTCAAGGCACTGGACGCCCTGCTGAAGGGGACCATGCCCGCATGAGACGCGGTGAAGGGAGCTTTCGCCGCGTGTCATGCGGCGAAAGTCCCCTTCAGCCCGCTCTGGGCAGCACGACCTCCGCGTAGACGGCGTCGTGATCGCTGCCCGGCGTTTCCAGCACCTTGAAGTCCGCGATGGCCGTCCGCTTGTCCGCCAGCACGTGGTCGATCGGCACCGGCGGCACCAGCCCGTTCGTCCAGGTCCCCTCCAACGCCTTCCCCAGCTGATCGGCCGCGTCCACGTATCCCCTGGTCAGCAGCTCACGAAAGAGCGCGTGGTCCAGGCTGGCGTTGAAGTCGCCCGCCAGGATCCGGATGTCATGCTCGGCGTCGGCGTAGGGCAGGTCCTTGGCCTCGTCGACCCACGCGTGCCGGTCCCACATCGGCGCCGCCGGATGGACCGCGACGACCTCGATCCGGACGCCGTCGCCGAGGTCCACGCTCGCGCTGGGCTGCTTGTAGTCCGAATTACCGCTCAGCCTCAGCGGCGTGAGCGGATACCGCGACACCAGCCCGGAACCCGACGCCCACTCGGCCGGGTGCAGCACGTGGTAGGGCAGGACCTGGAACAACCCGGCCCGTTCGAGACCGGTGATCGCCTCGGGCGTCATCTCGGTCAGGCTCAGGACGTCGACCTGGTGTTCCTTCACGTAGCCGACGATCCGGTCCGGATCCGCCTGCCCGCCGAGCATGTTCGACGCCAGCACGCGCACGTGCTTCCCGTCGAGCGCCTTCTGCTCGTTCGCGAACGCTCGTGGAAGCACCAGAGATCCGATCGTGCAGGTCAGCACCAGCGCGACCACCCCGGTCCACCAGCGGCGGAGCCCCAGCGCGAGGACACCGAGCACCAGCGTCGCGATCCCGGCGTACGGCGTGAGCGCGAGCGCCGCGATCGTGTACGTGTTGCCGTCGTAGCCCACCAGCCGCAACGCCGTCAGCACCGCGAACGGCACGACCGCCGCGACGAGCAGCCCGCTGACCAGCTTCCGCCCGGCGCCCTGCCGCACGCGTTCTTCGATCACCATGCCGTCGAGTATGCCGATCAAGAGCGTCGTGACGGCCGTCTCCACAACACCTTCACAACCTCCTCACACCGCGTCTACCAGCGCTTATCAGGTCCTGTCAGCCGCTGCCAGCGCGCTGTGCGCGGTCTGCCAGGCGCCGGGTGCACCTTTGTCCGCGGGGCGAGATCCACAGGAGGAAAGCGATGACTCACGCGATCAGGGCCGAGGGCCTGGTCAAACACTATGGGGAGACGAAGGCGCTCGACGGGGTCGATCTGGAGGTCCCGGCGGGCAAGGTGGTCGGGGTACTGGGGCCGAACGGCGCGGGGAAGACGACCGCCGTCCGGATCCTGGCCACCTTGATCCGGCCGGACCGCGGCCACGCGAGTGTCTTCGGGTACGACGTCGTCAAGAACCCGATGGCGGTCCGGAGCATGATCGGGCTGACCGGGCAGTACGCGTCGGTCGACGAGGACCTTTCCGGTACGGAGAACCTCGTCCTGATCGGCAGGCTCCTGGAGTTCTCGAGGGCGGACGCGAAGAAGCGCGCGGCCGACCTGCTGGAGCGGTTCGAACTGACCGGCGCCGCCGGCCGCGCGATCAAGACCTACTCGGGCGGGATGCGGCGGCGGCTCGACCTCGCCGCGAGCCTGGTCGGCCGTCCCAAGGTGCTCTACCTGGACGAGCCCACCACCGGGCTCGACCCGCACGCCCGCAACGAGGTCTGGGCCGTGGTCCGGACGCTGGTCGCCGACGGCACGACGGTGCTGCTCACCACGCAGTACCTGGAGGAGGCCGACCAGCTGGCCGACACGATCACCGTGTTCGACCGCGGGCACGTCGTGGCGAACGGGCGCGCCGACGAACTCAAACGGCGGACCGGCGGCCAGACACTGCAGGTCCGGCCCTCCGCGCTCGCCGACCTCGACGCCGTCGAGCGCATCTTGGCCGGGCTCACCGGGGCCCGGCCGCACCGGGACGACGACACCGGGCTGCTCACCGCGCCCGTCGCCGACCCGGTCCTGCTGTCCACTTTGGTCCGCAAGCTGGACGAGGCCGGGATCACCGCGGACGAGCTGGCGCTCCGGCTGCCCAGCCTCGACGAGGTGTTCCTCGCACTGACCGGCAAGAAGACCGGCGAGTCCACAAAGGACACGACTCCGGAAGGGAGCCTGGTATGACGACCATCGCGATGCCCGCACCACCACGGCACGTTTCACTGCTCAGCAGCGTGCGGCACGGGCTTTCCCTTGCCTGGCGCGGTGTTCTGAAGATCCGCAAGAACCCGGAACAACTGGCCGACGTCACCATCGCGCCGATCATCTTCCTGGTCATGTTCGTCTACCTGTTCGGCGGCGCGATCATGGGCAGTACCGAGGGCTACCTCCAGATGATCGTGCCCGGCATCATGGTGTTCAACATCCTGCAGGCCAGCATGACCGTCGGCGTCCAGCTGAACACCGACGTCACGAAGGGCGTGTTCGACCGGTTCCGGGCCATGCCGATCGCGCGGTCCGCGCCGCTGATCGGCGCCGTACTGGCCGACATCGTGCGGTATCTGGTGTGCCTGGTCGTGCTGATGGTCGTCGCGACGATCATGGGTTACCGGATCCAGACCGGGCCCGCCGAGTTCGCGCTGGCGATCGTGCTCGTCATCGCGTTCGCGCTGGCGTTCTGCTGGGCTTCGGTGTTCGTCGGGATGCTGGTGAAGAGCCCCGGCGCGGTGCAGGGCCTGATGTTCGTGGTGCTGATGCCGCTGACCTTCGGCAGCAACGTGTTCGTGCAGACGAACACCATGCCCGGCTGGCTGAAGGCCTGGGCCGACATCAGCCCGGTGACGCAGATGTCCGACGTCCTGCGCGGGCTGATGAACGGCGGGCCGGTCGCCGGGCCGCTGACCGGGGCGCTGATCTGGATGGCGGCCGCGCTCGCGGTCTTCTTCCCGCTCGCCACGTGGGCTTACCGGAAGCGCGTCTGACGGGGGTCAGGGGGAACGCGCGTGAAGGGCTCCTCGCCTCTGCCTGGCGAGGAGCCCTTCTTCACGCGCTCGTTTCCTGACAGATCCAGGCGACCAGGTCCGGACGCGACAGACCGGCGTCCTGGACGAGGAGCTCTTCGTAGCGCTCCTCGCCGAAATGCTCGCGAAGGTCGTCGATGAGCTGCCGGATACCGGGTTCCCCGAGGTCCAGCCTGCCGCGCAGCAGCTTCGCCGCGCCGAGCAGCCGGACGGCCGCCTCGGGCTTCTCCTGCCGGAACCGGATCAGGCCGCAGACCTCCACGATCCGGCCCAGGTCGGCCATGTCGCCGCGTTCCGCGGTGGATTTCACGACGATCGCGGCACCGCGCGCGGCCTCGTCCAGCTCTCCGGCGGCCAGCGCGATCTCGGTGTCGATGTACCCGCCGAATTCGTCGCCGAAGAGGCCCGGCATCGGCACCGTCGCCATCCGCTCCCGGAACCGGGCGCCGACCGCGCGCGCCTCGTCGATCCGTCCGGCGCGACTGAGCAGATCGGCCTTGCCCACCAGCACCATCACCGCGAGCTGGTCGTTGCCCGTGTCGATCGCGTAGCGCTCCGCGTCGCGCATCTCGCGCATCGCCGTCTCGAGGTCCCCGGCCCGCGCGTACTCCGTCGCGAGCCGCCAGCGCTGCTGGATCACATCGTCCTGCGATCCCAGCTCGAGCGCGAGGGCGAGACCTCGCCGGTACAGCGCGATCGCGGCCTCGTGATCACCCGACATCGAGATGTCGCTCGCCTTCATGCCCACGGCCATCGCGGTGCCCCAGCGGTCGCCCACGGCCGTGAATCCTTCGTACGCCTTGTCCCTGGCCCTGTCCGCGCCCTCGGGGTCTCCGTCGTCGACGAGAAGGAAACTCTGCGCCCACGACCCCGCCGACCTGGCCCACGGGTCCGGGCTCGCCAGCGCCCGCTCGACCTCACGGTGCGCCAGTTCCTTGTTCTGGCTGAAGAAGGCCAGCATGGGCAGGCCGATCGCCAGCCCGGCGAACCGGGTGTGCGCGTTCGTCCGCACACAGTCGTCGATGAGTTCCCGCACGGCCTCGGGATCGCCGACGCCCGGCACCATGCCGGTGATCGCACGCATCGCCCGGAACGCGGCCGCGAAGTCGTCCTCCAGGCGTTCTCCGAAGGTGAGCACTTCGTCGACGAAGGCCTCGCCCCGGTCGCTGTCCCCCTTGACCAGCCAGTACCAGAAGGTGCCGCCGAACAGCCGAGTCGCCATTTCCGCGTCGCCGGCGTCGATGGCCTGCCGGAGCGCCGTCACGATGTTGCCGTGCTCCGCGTCGTACCGTGAGATGGCGACGAGCTGATCCGCCGTCCGCAGCATCGGCTCCAGCCGTTCGACGAGCTGGGCGTAATAGCGGTGATAGGCCTTCGTGAGCTGCTCTCGCTCTTGGGCTTCGTCGAGACGTTCCGCCGCGTAGGCCCGGATGGTCTCCAGCATGCGGTACCGTGGCTCACCGTGGTCTCCGGCGATGGCGTCCACAATGGACTTCTCGACGAGTGAGCCGAGGACGTACAGGACGTCTTCGGCGGGCAGGCCGTCACCGGCGCAGACACTTTCGACCGCTTCGACCTCGGCGCCTGCCCCGAAGACCGACAGCCGCCTGGCGAGCACGCGTTCGGCGTCGTCGAGCAGGTCCCAGCTCCACTCGACGACGGCACGCAGCGTGCGCTGCCTCGGCAACGCGGTCCGGCTGCCGGAGGTCAGCAGGCGGAACCGGTCGTCGAGCCGCCGCGAGATCTGCCCGACGGTCATCGACCGCAGCCGCGCGGCGGCCAGTTCCAGCGCCAGCGGCATCCCGTCCAGCCGGTGGCAGATCTGCGCGACGTCGTCCACAGTGGACTCGTCGAGCACGAAGTCCGGGCGGACGGCCACCGCCCGGTCGACGAACAGCCGGATCGCGCCCGCCTCGGCGGCTTGGGAGACGGTCGGCGAGCCTTCCGGAACGGACAGCGGGCCGAGCGGGCACAGCGTCTCGCCGTCGATGGCCAGCGCTTCCCGGCTCGTCGCGAGGATGCGCAGAGTCGGCACGCGGCGCAACAGGGTGTTCGCCAGCTCCGCGGCCGCGTCGACCAGATGCTCGCAGTTGTCCAGCACCAGCACCGATTCTCCGGCGCCGAGCGTCTCCACGACCCTGGCCAGCGCGTCCACCGGGCGGCGCATCGGGTCGCCGCCGTGCGAAAGACCGAGATCCCACAGCTCCAGGGCGGCGAAGACCGCACCGGGCAGGTCTCCCGGGTCGCGGACGCCGGCGAGCGGCACGAACCAGACGCGTCCGCGCGTGTGTGCCGGATGCCGCGTCGCGACCTCGGTGGCCAGCCGCGTCTTCCCGGCGCCGCCCGGCCCGACGAGCGTCACCAGCCGCGCACCCGCGAGAAGCTCGGCGACCAGCTTCAACTCGTCGTCACGGCCGACGAAACTGGTGAGCCGGACCGGGAGATGATCGGTGGCCGCGGGTGGCGGGCCGAGCTCACCGCGCAACGCGGCGAGATGGATCTCCCGGAGTTCGGCCGACGGGTCGACGCCGAGCTGATCGGCCAGCGCCGCCCGGACCTCCTCGTAGACGGCGAGGGCGTCGGACTGGCGATCGGCCGCGCACAGTGCCCGGATCCACAGCCCGGCAAGCCGTTCGCGCAACGGGTGCCGCGTGGCGGCCTCCTTGAGATCCGCGAGCACGCGGTCGTGCCCGCCCAGCCGGATCTCCGCCTCGAAACGATCTTCGGCCGCTTCCAGGCGCAGGTCCTCCAGCCGGGTCGCCGGCGCCTGCGCGAACGGGGCATCGAGCACGTCGGACAGCACCTGACCACGCCAGAGGCCGAGCGCCTCGGCGAGAACCGCGGCCGCACCGGCGTCCCGTCCCGCCGACAGTTCCGCGCGGCCCTCCGCGGCCAGCCGTTCGAAACGGAACACGTCGATGTCCTCGCGGGCGACGTCCAGGCGGTAACCGCCGGGGCCGGAGTCGAGGGCGACGTCGTCGGCACGCAGGACCTTGCGCAGCCGCGAGACCAGGGACTGCAGCGCGTTCGCCGCGTCGGCGGGCGGCTCCGCGCCCCAGAGACCGTCGATGAGGGCCGCCGCCGGGACGGCGCGGCCGGGCTCCAGCGCGAGCCGGGCCAAGAGCATGCGGAGGCGGGCACCGCCGATGTCGACCGGGGTGCCGTCTCCGGCCTCCGCTCCGACCGGGCCCAGAAGCGTCACACGCACGACCCCCAGCTTTCCAGAAGCCGCAAACGGATAGCCCCATCAGGCTGTGTCTCTCAGAGCGCGCTCTCGGACTCCGGACCCCGATCAGGCGACGGAAGTGGGGATTATCCGGGCACGAAGGATCTTTCCGGGCGGACGGCCGAGGTCACGGCGCTACGTTCGTGACCGAGTCACAGCCGATCGACTGGGAGCGTGAATGAGGTACCGGAGTGCGGCCGTCGTCGCCGCCGTTCTGGCCGCGAGTGTCCTCGGCGGCGGGACCGCCGTCGCCGACACCGGGAAACCCGGCGCCGACGGCGCGGGCGACAGCTACTACCCGCAGGACGGCAACGGCGGCTACGACGTCGCCGACTACAACCTGAAGATCGGCTACGAGCCCGCCACCAAGCGGCTCACCGGCCTCCAGACGATCACCGGGCGCACCACCCAGGCGCTGAGCTCGTTCAACCTCGACCTGCACGGGCTGACCGTCGACTCGGTCAAGGTGAACGGGCGCAAGGCGGCCTTCACCCGGACCGGTGACCACGAACTCGTGATCACCCCGGCGCGTCCGCTGCGGAACCACGAGCGGTTCACCGCCGAGATCGCCTACCACGGCGTCCCGCAGCCGATCGAGGATCCGGCGCTGGGCGAGAACGGCTGGCAGTACGCGAAATCCGGCGGCGCGTTCGTCGCGGGCGAGCCGAAATCCGCGACCACCTGGTACCCGGTCAACGACACCCCGCGCGACAAGGCGACCTTCCACCTCGCCGTCACCGTGCCCTCGGAGTGGGGCGTCATCTCGAACGGCCGCGAGCGCGGGAAGTTCGCTTCGGGGAAGAACACCACGTACGTCTGGGCCGAAGAGACCCCGGCCGTGCCGTACATGACGACGGTCGCGATCGACAAATGGGAGTTCGAGCGGACGAAGCTGTCCGACGGCACCCCGGTCGTCAACGCCTACGCCCCCGGCACGCCCGCCTCGACCAAGCAGGCGGAGGCGCGGCTGCCGGAGATCATCGACTTCCTGGCGTCGAAGTTCGGGCGCTACCCGGTGGACGCGGCGGGCGGCATCTTCCTCGCCGAGCCGATCGGGTTCTCGCTGGAGACGCTGAGCAGGCCGATCTACTCGGGCGCGGCGGGCAATGTCCCGACGATCGTGCACGAGAACGCCCACCAGTGGTGGGGCGACTCGGTCGCCGTCGACAAATGGAAGGACGTCTGCCTCAACGAATGCTTCGCCTCGTACGCGGAATGGCTGTGGTCGGAGGCGAAGTCGGGCCAGGACCTCAAGGCGCGCTACCTGACCGCCGTGCAGAAGGCGACCGACCGCTTCTGGGCCGGGAAGCTGTACGACATGGGGCCCGGCAACGAGTTCACGTACGTGTATTCGAAGGGCCCGGTGGCGCTGCACGCGCTGAAGAACTACATCGGCGCGGCGTCGTTCGACCGCATCCTGAAGACGTGGCCCGCCATCCACCGCGACGGCAACGCGAGCCTGCCGGAGTTTCGGAAGTTCGCCGAACGCGTCGCGCACAAGGATCTCCAGGGCTTCTTCGACGCGTGGTTCTACGGCGACACCAAACCGGCACCCGAGTTCCTCTACCCGGGGGACCTCAAGCCGGCCGCCTGACCGTCGTCACACGTTAGGGTGAGGGCATGACGTCCGTGCTCCTCACCGGTTTCGAACCGTTCGGCGGTGAGCGGGTGAACCCGTCGTGGCAGGCGGTTTCCCTGCTCACCGGACGGCGGCACGACACCGTCGCCGTCGAACTGCCGTGCGTGTTCTCGCGTTCGCTGGTTACCTTGCGCGACGCGATCGACGAATACCGGCCGGAACTGGTGATCTGCGTCGGGCAGGCGGGCGGACGCCCCGACGTCACCCCGGAACGGGTCGCGATCAACCTGATCGACGCCCGCATCCCGGACAACGCGGGCTCGCAGCCCGTCGACGTCCCGGTGATCCCAGGCGGGCCCAACGCGTACTTCACCACGCTGCCGGTGAAGGCGTGCGTCACGGGGATCAAGGACGCGGGACTTCCGGCGTCGGTCTCGCACACCGCCGGGACGTACGTGTGCAACCAGGTCTTCTATGGGCTGATGCACTTGCTGGACAACGACTTTCCCGGCGTTCGCGGCGGTTTCGTGCACGTGCCGTACACGCCGGAGCAGGCCGCGCGGACGACCGCGCCGAGCCTGGCCGTGCACCGCGCGGCGGAAGCGCTGGAGATCATCGTGGAGACCTCGCTTTCGGTGACCGAGGATCTTTCGACCCCGGCGGGCACCCTGCACTGATCAAGGCTTGAGCTGCGCCGTGAAGAACTCGACCATCTCCGCGGTCGTCCGCGCGGAGCCGTCGCTGCGGGTCGAGACCAGCATCGCGCTCAACGGCGCGTCTTCGGTCCCGAAGAGCACGATGCCGCTTCGCTGCCCCACGCCCGCCAAGTAGCGCCCCCGGAGCCCGTCTGCCGCCCAGGTGCCCTCCGCGGGCTTGCCCTTGGTCATGCGCTGCCGGACGCCGTCCTCCAGGCCGGTCATCGCGATGCCCTGGTAGTAGTTGATCGCGTTCGATCCCTTGCCGTCCTTGAACACGCAGGTGACCGCCGACGCCGCCCCCACCGTGGCGGCCGCGTCCGGCGCGTCCCGGCAGTCGTCCCGCTGCGGGATGACGGCGGCGATCCGGCGGAGACAGTCCGTGAACCCCTGCGCGTCCTTCGGCCCCGGCTGATCGCAGCTGACCGGTTTCGCCGGGGCGGTTCCGGCGACCGGCTCGTCTTCGCCGCCGCTGAGCAGGAAGATCGTGGTCACGATCGCCGCGAGAGCGAGCACGATGACGCCGTAGGCCGTGGGCTTCCGCCAGTTCCGGCCCGGCGCGGGTGGGGGTGTGGGCGGTGTCCAGCGCGGCGGCTGCGGGCGCCGCGGCGGCTGTCGCTGCACGGGCTGCTGCCGCACTGGCGGCGCGACCGGCGCGAAGGCGGGCACGGTCAGCTGGGAGTCCTCGCCACCGGCGGGCACGTGGTGGAGCCCGAACGCGACCGCCGTCTCCGGCTGATCCTGCGTCGTCGGCGCGATCCTGAGCTGATTCGCCAGCAGGCTCGCCAGCAACGGCATCCGGCTCGGGCCACCGACGAGGTAGACGCCACCGAGCCGGTCCGGGGACAGCCCGGCACGGCGGATCGTGGTGGCCAGAAGCTCGGCGCTGCGCAGGAAACTCGGCCGGACGAGCGCCTCGAGCTCCGTCCGCGTCACCCGCACGTCGCCGAACGGCTCCGGCATCGGGATCTCGGTCTGCTGGTGGCGGGACAGGCTTTCCTTGGCGTCACGGACGTCCTGCAGCAACGACCGGCGCGTCCGGCGGTCGCTGACCGACTGCGGGCGCAGGATCCGTTGCCAGCGCGCGGGTTCGGAATGCGAAACCTCGCGGCCGATGTGCACCAGCAGCGCCTGGTCGATGTCGAGACTGCCGAGGTCGGGCAGACCGTCCTCGGCCAGCACGGCGAACCCCTGCGCGCTGACACCGACCACCGCGCAGTCGAAGGTGCCCGCCCCGAGGTCGTACACCGCGATCGGACCGGACGGCCGGTGACCGTTGCCGAGTGAGGCGTAATGCGCGGCGGCGGCGACCGGCTCGGGAATGAGCATCGTCGTACCGAAACCGGCCTTGAGCGCGGCGTCGCGGAGGATCTGCTTGCGATCCGGACCCCAGCCCGCGGGATGCGAGATGCGCACCTGCGCGGGCGGACGCTGGAGGAGCAGCTCGGCCTCTTCGCCGACCCGGCGCAGGACCGCGGCGAAGGCGTCGGCGATGGGGAGCGAGACGTCACCGAGCTGGAGGGCACCCTCGTCGATGCGCCGCTTCGGATTCGCCTCGAACCGGCTCGGATCCAGCCGGGCCCGGCGTTCGGCGTCACGACCGACGAAGACCGTGCCGTCCTTGTCGGCGTAGATCGCGGACGACATCGTCACCGACCCGTCGATCTCGACGACCTGCGTCCCCCTGCCGTGGATCGAAAGCACCCCCACCGTGCTGGAGGTACCGAAATCGATCGCCAGAACGTCCACCTGACCCCCTCCCGGACCCGAGGGCATCGTCTCACGCCCATTGATCACGCGAGTTCGCCGCCTGATCACGCACGCAGGCTCCCTGTGCGAAAAGGGCGAACTCGCGTGCTTGGGCACCGAACTCGCGTGATTGAACGGCGAACACGCGTGATTTGACGGACGACACGGCGCCCCGGACGCGAAAGTGCCCGCCGCGGCGAACCCGCGACGGGCACTTCCGGAACCGAAAGGACTTACTCGCCCTCGGTTTCACCGTTCTCTTCGGTCGAGCCGGCACCGATGCTCACCGGCGGGGCGTCCGGTACCGACGAGGGCCGGGCTTCGCCACGGAAGACGAAGTGCGCCTTGTCGTCCTTCTCGCCCTCTTCGTCGTTCCAGCCTTCGACGTCGACCAGGATGATCTGGCCGGGCTGGACCTCGCCGAACAGGATCTTCTCCGACAGCTGGTCCTCGATCTCGCGCTGGATCGTGCGGCGCAGCGGCCGCGCGCCCAGCACCGGGTCGAAGCCGCGCTTGGCGAGCAGCGACTTGGCCTTGGGCGTGAGCTCGAGCTCCATGTCCTTGGCCTTGAGCTGCGTCTCGACCCGGGCGATCATCAGATCGACCATCTGGATGATCTGGTCCTTGGTCAGCTGGTGGAAGACGATGATGTCGTCGATCCGGTTCAGGAACTCGGGCCGGAAATGCTTCTTCATTTCCTCGTTGACCTTTTGCTTCATCTTCTCGTACCGGTTGGCGGTGTCGCCCCCGGACGAGAACCCGAGCGACACGGACTTGGAGATGTCCGAGGTACCCAGGTTCGAGGTGAAGATGAGCACGGTGTTCTTGAAGTCGACCGTACGACCCTGACCGTCGGTGAGACGGCCGTCTTCGAGGACCTGCAGGAGCGTGTTGTAGATCTCCTGGTGGGCCTTCTCGATCTCGTCGAACAGCACCACCGAGAACGGCTTGCGCCGCACCTTCTCGGTCAGCTGGCCGCCCTCTTCGTAGCCGACGTAGCCCGGAGGGGCACCGAAGAGCCGCGAAGCGGTGTAGCGGTCGTGGAACTCGCCCATGTCGATCTGGATGAGCGCGTCGTCCTCGCCGAACAGGAACGCCGCGAGCGCCTTGGACAGCTCGGTCTTACCGACACCGGACGGGCCGGCGAAGATGAACGAGCCGGAGGGGCGCTTCGGGTCCTTCAGGCCGGCACGGGTGCGGCGGATCGCCTGGGAGACGGCCTTGACCGCGTCCTCCTGGCCGATGATCCGCTTGTGCAGCTCGTCCTCCATGCGGAGCAGACGCGTGGTCTCCTCCTCGGTGAGCTTGAACACCGGGATACCGGTCCAGTTGGCGAGGACCTCGGCGATCTGCTCCTCGTCGACCTCGGCGACGACGTCGAGGTCGCCGTCCTTCCACTGCTTCTCCCGCTCGCCCTTCTGGCCGAGGAGGGTCTTCTCCTCGTCGCGGAGGCGGGCGGCGCGCTCGAAGTCCTGCGCGTCTATCGCGGACTCCTTGTCCCTGCGCACGTCGGCGATCTTCTCGTCGAACTCGCGCAGGTCCGGCGGCGCGGTCATGCGGCGGATGCGCATCCGGGCGCCTGCCTCGTCGATCAGGTCGATCGCCTTGTCCGGCAGGAAGCGGTCGTTGATGTAGCGGTCCGCGAGGGTCGCCGCCTGCACCAGGGCGCCGTCGGTGATCGAGACGCGGTGGTGCGCCTCGTACCGGTCACGGAGACCCTTCAGGATCTCGATCGTGTGCTCGAGCGACGGCTCGCCGACCTGGATCGGCTGGAAGCGGCGCTCCAGCGCGGCGTCCTTCTCGATGTACTTGCGGTACTCCTCGAGCGTGGTCGCGCCGATCGTCTGCAGCTCACCACGGGCCAGCATCGGCTTCAGGATCGACGCGGCGTCGATCGCGCCCTCGGCGGCACCCGCGCCGACGAGCGTGTGCAGCTCGTCGATGAACAGGATGATGTCGCCGCGGGTCTTGATCTCCTTGAGCACCTTCTTGAGGCGCTCTTCGAAGTCACCGCGGTACCGGGAACCGGCGACCAGGGAGCCGAGGTCGAGGGTGTAGAGCTGCTTGTCCTTCAGCGTCTCGGGGACCTCGCCCTTGACGATGTTCTGCGCGAGCCCTTCGACGACGGCGGTCTTGCCGACGCCGGGCTCACCGATCAGGACCGGGTTGTTCTTGGTGCGCCGCGACAGCACCTGCATGACCCGCTCGATCTCTTTGCCCCGGCCGATGACCGGGTCGAGCTTGCCTTCGCGGGCCTGCACGGTCAGGTTGCGGCCGAACTGGTCGAGCACCAGCGACGACGACGGGGTGCCTTCACCGCGTCCGGAACCGGTCTCGGCCGACTCCTTGCCACCCTGGTAGCCCGACAGCAGCTGCAGGACCTGCTGACGCACCCGGTTGAGGTCCGCGCCGAGCTTGACGAGCACCTGCGCGGCGACGCCCTCACCCTCGCGGATCAGCCCGAGCAGGATGTGCTCGGTGCCGATGTAGTTGTGGCCGAGCTGCAGCGCTTCGCGCAGGGACAGCTCAAGCACCTTCTTGGCCCGCGGGGTGAAGGGGATGTGCCCGCTCGGGGCCTGCTGCCCCTGGCCGATGATCTCCTCGACCTGCTGGCGGACGCCCTCCAGCGCGATGCCCAGCGATTCCAGCGCCTTGGCGGCGACACCTTCACCCTCGTGGATCAGACCCAGGAGGATGTGCTCGGTGCCGATGTAGTTGTGGTTGAGCATCCTGGCCTCTTCTTGGGCCAGGACGACCACCCGCCTCGCGCGGTCGGTGAACCTCTCAAACATGTGCACTCCCTCGACTGCTGCGACGGCGGCCCGTTTCCATCGTGCTTTCACCGCGATGGATTCAGCACCGTGAGACCACTCTAGTAGCCATGTGGTCGCGCTGGCGTACCACTACGGCTGATTGCGGCCCGTTCGCGCCCCGGCCGTTCTCCGGCCGTGCGCTCTTTCATCTTCCGGTTGCCCTGCACCTTTACGTCAAGCTCAACGTACGAACGCGCGCGCGGATTCCGCCGGACGAGGGTTGTCCGCTGAGCGCGAACACGGGTCTGCCCGGTGAATGGACACCCGTCCGGAGTAGCCACGGATCGCATGTAAGGTTAGCCGTACCTAAGGACGGGAGGGTGGCGTGTCACATCCGCGGACGCTGGCGTCACCCGAAGGCGGGCTGAGGGCCTCACTCTCCAGGATGCCCGAGGACGCCCGGCTCCGCGCGGACGTCCCGGCGGGCGAGCCGGACTGGGTCCTCTGCGGCGACCTGCTCGGCGAACCGGCCCGGCTCGTGCGGTGGCGGGAGCGGCTCGCCTGCTGGCTGGCCGAGACGTATTGGGACGCCCCTGTGATCCCCGAACGGACCCCGGCGAGCTGGATCCTGTCCTGGTACCTGCACGTTCCGGCCCTCGCCGGCGCGATGCTGCTCCACCACGGACGCCGCGTCCCGTCGCTGGCGCCGTCCGCGCTGGCGTTCCGGATCGGGGCCGGACGGCCCCACCCGGACTCCGTCGCCGTCCTCGGTGACGGCTTCCACTGTCTGCCGACCGACCCGGGCTCGGCGCATCCGAGTGCCGTCGTGGTCCCGGACGAGCGAGCACTGGCGACGGTGCTGCGGGGCAGGTTCGTCGCCCACGCGAGCCGGTTCATCGACGTCTACGGCCCGCTGACGAGACTCGGGCGACGGCAGTTGTGGGCGGCCGCCACGGACGCGCTCGACAACGCGCTGTGGTCGGCGGGACGGCTGGGCGGGACCCCGGAATCCGAGGGCGCCGGCGTGGCGGACGCCGCCTTGGTCCTCGAAGCCCGGTTCCCGCCACTGACATCGCCGTCGAAGCTGACGCTGACCACGGGAGCCGACGGACGCCGCGAGTGGGCGAGAACCCGCGAAAGCTGCTGCTTCAACTATCTGCTTCCCGCGGAATCGGAATGCGGCGGCTGCCCGAGAGTTCGTTAAGGCGTCCAGCCGGGATTACGTCCCGTCGCGCCCAAGGCGCGCTCGAACGCCGTCGCGTCATCCGCGACGGTCACTTCTTCGCCGTACACCTTCATCGCGCGCGCCTGGTCACCGATCTCCAGTGCGATGGCGTACACGGCGTCGGCGACTTCGGGGAGAACGGTGAACTCCGCGCCGGTCGCCCTGGCGAGGTCCCAGCCGTGGAAGACGAACTCGTCCAGCACCATGTACCCCGCCATCGACGCGGGCATCGGGTTGCCGCCGAAAGTGGTCTGCCCCCGCCATGCCTCCGGCGCCCCGAAGACGTCCACGAGCCGCACGGTCTGCTTTTCGATGCCGTCGAGCCATCCGTCGCCGACGAGATCCGCCTCGGCCTCGCCGGAGGACACCTCGGGCGGTGGCGCCTTGCGCCCGGCGGCTTCGAGCCAGGGGCCCCAGTAGAGAAGGTGGTTCAGCAACGCGCGGACGTCGTATTCGGCGCACGGGGTTCGCGCGGAGAGGTCGGACTCGCCGATCCGGCGCAGGATTCCGGCGAATTCCGCCGCGGCGGGAGCGATCAGGGCAGCGTGTTCGGACATGAGGGCATGAGTTCACGGAACCCGGCGCGCTGTCTTGAAGAAACGCGACAGGGTTGGGCCGTGGCCTAGGTTGTTCCGGTGAGCGGGCACCGGATCCCGGCCGGGATCGTCACCATGCGGGAGGCGAAGTTCAGCCTGGTCCGGCATCGCCCCGCGCCGGAGCTGCGCCCGTTCGTCGACCACCACTGGGTGCTGCGCTGGGACCTGAGCGGCCGTCCGCCCCATGAACAGGTGGTTCTGCCCAATCTCGCGGTGAACGTCACGTTCTTCCGCGACGCGGCGGGCGCGTTCGGCCCGGGGAAACGACCTTTCCGCTACACCGTCGCGGGCACGGACCACGGTATCGGCGTGCGATTCCGGCCGGGGGCTTTCCGGGCATTCCTCACCGGTCCGGTCTCGATGATCTCCGGCGGTTCCGTTCCACTCACCGATCTCTTCCCCGGTGCCGGACCGGTGACGGAATCGGTACGGAATGCGACGGACGACTTCGAAATGGTCCGCCGGTGCGAGGAACTGCTCCTCGCGAAAGATCCCGTGCTCACCGCCGCGGCCAGGACGGCCGTCGAAGCGGTCGAAACAATCGCGGCCGATCCGGCCATTACCAGAGTCGGCGAGCTGTCGAGCCGGACGGGCCTGTCTCGCCGAAGCCTGCAACGCCTCTTCGCCGAACATGTCGGCGCCGCCCCCAAATGGGCGATTCAGGTATACCGCTTGAACGAAGCGGCGACACGGATCGCCGCCGAGGAACGGCCGGACTACGCGGAACTGGCGACCACGCTGGGCTATAGCGACCAAGCGCACTTCATCCGGGATTTCCGCTCCGTGACCGGATGGACGCCCACCGAGTACGCCCGCTTGAACCGTGTACAAGAACAAGAAAGCCGCCGGGAACGGATTCCCGGCGGCGTGCGAGTCTGAAAGACCTCAGTTCTTCTTGTGGTAGGCCTCCACGACCTCGGACGGGATACGTCCGCGGTCGGAAACCTGGAAGCCGTTCTTGCGGGCCCAGGCGCGAATGGCCTGGTTCTGCTCGCGGTCCACGGTGGCGGGACGGGCGGCGGCCTTCACGCCGGCGACCGGACGAATGGCGGTGCGCTTACGGCCACCCGCACGACGGGCGTGCTCCACATACTGGGCCAGCGCGTCACGAAGCTCTTCCGCGTTTTCCGCGGAAAGGTCGATCTGGTAGCTCACACCGTCCAAACCGAACTCGACGGTCTCTTCCGCCTCAGTGCCGTCGAGGTCGTCGACGAGCGAGACGAGCACCTTCTGTGCCATCTGTTTCCTCCTGCTGGGGGCTTACACGAATGATCTGGTACGGGGCATGCCCCGGACAGAAGACTTTGTCTAGCGACATTAATACCCGCTACCGAGACATAACGCAAATCTTGTTTACGAGAACGATCGAGGTATCTGTCACGCGGACGGGTTATTCGGGTCGGACGAGCGGGAACAGGATGGTCTCCCGGATACCAAGGCCGGTCAGCGCCATCAGCAACCGGTCGATCCCCATTCCGACACCACCGCTCGGCGGCATTCCGTACTCCAGCGCACGGAGGAAATCCTCATCCAGGTTCATGGCCTCACTATCGCCCTGCGCACCCAGCCGGGCCTGTTCCACCAGCCGCTGACGCTCCACGACGGGATCGACCAGCTCGGAGTACCCGGTGGCCAGTTCGAATCCGCGCACGTACAGATCCCACTTCTCGGCGACCCCCGGCTTGCTGCGATGTTGCCTGGTCAGCGGGGAGGTCTCGACCGGAAAATCACGGACAAAAGTAGGTTCGTGGAGATGATCGCCGACGAGATGTTCCCAAAGTTCTTCGACGAGTTTGCCGTGGCCTAACTTTGGGTCGAGCTCCAGCTCTCGCGCTTCGGCATAGGAACGCAGCTTGTCCGCCGATGTCTCGGGAGTGACCTCTTCTGACAACGCCTCGGACAACGACTCGTACATTCCGAGTGTGGTCCACTCGCCGGACAGGTCGTACTCCGAACCGTCGGCGAGAGTGACCACCTGAGTACCGAGAACGTTCTGCGCCGCCTCCTGGATGAGCTGGCGCGTCATCACCGCGTTGGAGTCATAGGTCGCATACGCTTCGTAGTACTCGAGCATGGCGAACTCCGGCGAGTGCGAGGAGTCGCTGCCCTCGTTCCGGAAGTTCCGGTTGATCTCGAAGACCTTCTCGATACCGCCGACCACACAACGCTTGAGGTACAGCTCCGGCGCGATCCTCAAGTAGAGGTCGAGGTCGAAGGCATTCGAATGCGTGACGAATGGCCTGGCCGCCGCGCCGCCGTGCAGCGTTTGCAGCATCGGGGTCTCGACCTCGAGGAATCCCCGGCCGTGAAACGAGTCACGCAGGGAACGCAGCACACCGGCGCGGGTGCGCACCACGTCCCGAGCCTTGGGACGCACGATCAGATCGACATAACGCTGCCGAATCCGCGTTTCCTCGGCCAGGTCTTTGTGCGCCACGGGCAACGGGCGCAATGCTTTCGACGTGATGCGCCAGGAGTCAGCCATCACGGAAAGCTCACCGCGCTTGGAGGTGATGACCTCGCCGGAGACGAATACGTGATCACCGAGATCGACATCGGACTTCCACGACGCGAGCGCGTCCTCGCCCACCTTCGCGAGGCTGAGCATCGCCTGCAACTCGGTGCCGTCGCCTTCACGAAGACTCGCGAAACACAGTTTGCCGGTATTGCGCATGAACATGACCCGGCCGGTGACGCCGACGATCTCGCCGGTGGCGGTGTCGACAGGAAGACCGGAATGCTTCTCGCGCACTTCGGCCAGCGAGTGCGTCCGGGGCACCTCTACCGGATACGGATCGATACCCTCCGCGATTATCCGGTCGCGCTTGTCCCGGCGCACCCGCATCTGTTCCGGCAGGTCTTCGTCGGGGCTCACGCCCTCGGATGCGGGGATTTCAGTCATGGCGCACAGCGTACGAACCCGCCGCT
This sequence comes from Amycolatopsis coloradensis, assembly GCF_037997115.1. Lineage (NCBI taxonomy): Bacteria > Bacillati > Actinomycetota > Actinomycetes > Pseudonocardiales > Pseudonocardiaceae > Amycolatopsis > Amycolatopsis coloradensis. The sequence continues at coordinate 627,613 of NZ_CP150484.1, read as the reverse complement.
TCCCTACGCCAACCGGATTACCTTTTCCGACTCCGGACCGGCCGGTTTTCTGTCCTTTAACCTTGAGCGCGTGAACTCATCCAGTCCCGGCATCGAACCCGAACTGCACGCACGCCGCGCCGCTTCGTTCGGCGCGAGAGCCGCCGCCTATGCCGCGCATCGGCCCGACTATCCGGAAAAGGCACTGGCCTGGGGGCTCGCCGGCGCCCGGCACGCGCCGGAACGGGTACTGGACCTCGCGGCCGGGACCGGCAAGGTCAGCGAAGGGCTGCTCGCGCTGGGTGTCGAGGTCACCGCGGTGGAGCCGGACGAGAAGATGCTCGCGGAACTGAAGAAGGCGCTCCCCTCCGTGACCCCGCTCATCGGGACGGCCGAGGAGATCCCGCTGCCCGACGGTTCCGTGGACACCGTGGTCGTCGGTCAGGCCGTCCACTGGTTCGACCTCGACCGGGCGTATCCGGAGATGGCCAGGGTGCTGAAACCGGGAGGTGTCGTGGCCGCGTTGTGGAACCACGACGACGAGTCGGCGGGCTGGCTCGCCGAGTTGAACACCTTGATCAAGACCTCGATGAGCAGGCGCTGGCTGAGCGACTACGAATCGTTGCCGGAACACGAGGCCTTCGAGCCGTTCGAGAAGAAGACGTTCGGCCACAAACAGCCGAGGACCGCGGAGACCCTGGTGGCGACTCTCGCCACCCATTCGCACATGCTGGTGGCCCCGGCGGAGGAACGCGAAGCCAAACTTCGCATGGCGCGGGAATTCCTCGACCGGAACCCGGAAACCGCCTCGGGGGAGTTCGACCTGCCGATCACCACCACCGTCTTCCGGGCGCGTAAGCGATGACCGACTGGAAGGCGGCGTTCACCGCGACGTTCGGCGCTCCCGCGTCGGCCGTGTCCGCGCGGATCTGGGCCGAGGTGTACGGCGACGAGTACCCCGCCGAGCTGGACACCTACAGCTTCGTGACCCGGACGGACCTGCGCCGTATCGCGGCCGAAGCGCGACTCGAACCGGGCGGGCGGCTCGCCGACATCGGCTGCGGGCGCGGCGGTCCCGGGCTGTGGGTCGCCGCACGGACCTACGCGACGCTCACCGGTGTCGACATCGCGGAGACGGCGCTGGCGTCGGCGCGGCGTCGCGCGGAGGCGATGGACATCGAAGCGACCGAGTTCCTGGTCGGTGATTTCCAGGACACGGGACTGGACGACGCGTCGTTCGAGGCGGTGATGAGCGTCGACGCGCTGCTGTTCGCGCCCGACAAGCGGCGTGCCTGCGCGGAGTTCGCGCGGATCCTCGTGCCTGGCGGGCGCCTGCTCGTCACGACCTGGGACTTCGACGGGCAACCGGTGAACCGGCCGCCCCAGGTGGCCGACCACCGGCCACTGCTGGAAGCGGCGGGATTCGACGTCCTCTCCTACGAGGAGACGCCCGGCTGGCGGGCGTGGCAGCGGCGGACCGTGGAGCTGTCGCTCGAACGACTGGAGGAACTGGCCGCGGAATCGGGGCAGGATCCGGCGCGGCTGCGGGCGAGCCTCGAGCAGACGCTGCGGAACCAGGACCTGATGACGCGGCGGGTGCTGATGGTCGCCTCACGCCGCCGCGTTTAGTCCTCTGAATGCTGTAGTTGCACACGCAAGGACCGCGTTCAGAGGACTAAACGCGGTGGTTGCGGTCGTAGACCAGCCGCAGGCCCAGCAACGTCAGGTCCGGGACGTGCTCGGTGATCGTCTCGGACTCGCCGAGCACCAGGGGCGCGAGGCCGCCCGTCGCGATCACCGCGACCGGATCCGCCCCGCCGGGCGAGAGCTCGCGTTTGATCCGCTTCACCAGGCCGTCGACCTGGCCGGCGAAACCGTAGAGGATGCCGGATTGCAGGCATTCCACGGTGTTCTTCCCGATCACCGACCGCGGCGGCACCAGCTCCACCTTGCGCAGCGCCGCGGCCCGCGCGGCCAGCGCGTCGACCGAGATCTCGATGCCGGGCGCGAAGGCGCCACCGAGGAACTCGCCCTTGGCGGAGATGGCGTCCACATTGGTCGAAGTCCCGAAATCCACCACCACGCAAGCGGTGTCCGGGTGCAGATGGTGCGCGGCGAGGGTGTTCACCAGCCTGTCCGCGCCCACCTCCTTGGGGTTGTCGACCAGGAGCGGCACGCCGGTGCGCACCCCCGGCTCGACGACGATCTTCGGCACTTTGGCGTAGTACCGCGAAAGCATGACGCGCAGCTCCCGCAGCACGGCGGGAACCGTGGACAGCGCGCTGATCCCGGTGATCGCGTCCGCGTGTGAGCCGAGGAGGCCGCGCATGGTCAACGCGAGTTCGTCGGCGGTCATCCGCGCGTCGGTGCGCATGCGCCAGTCACCGATCAGCTCTCGGCCGTCGTACAGCCCGAGCACGATGTTGGTGTTGCCGACGTCGACCGTGAGCAGCAAGGGCTCAGCTTTCGGCGTGCAGCAGCGCGTCGAGACGGCGGGCGTCGGCGGTTTCGGCGACCGGGAAGGTCATCGTGTCGTCGTCGGGCAGTGTCACGGTGCCGCTCAACAGACCGGAGCCCTCCGGCGCGTGCCCGGGGTCGGCGCCCTTCTCGACGATCCGGTTGTCCGCGTCGACGAAGACGACCCGCGGCCGGAACGCGGCAGCCTCGGCGTTCTCCATCTGCGCGTACGAAATGAGGATCACCAGATCGCCGGGGTGCACCAGATGCGCCGCGGCACCGTTGATGCCGAGCACCCCGCTGCCGCGTTCGCCAGCGATCACGTACGTTTCGAGCCGCGCGCCGTTCGTGACGTCCACAATGGACACCTGTTCGCCCGGCAGCAGATCCGCCGCGTCCATCAGGTCCTCGTCGACGGTCACCGAGCCGACGTAGTGGAGGTCGGCCTGAGTGACCGTCGCCCGGTGGATCTTCGATTTCAGCATCGTGCGGTACATCGTGGACTCTCCCTATTCCCCTGCGTCCAGCGCGTGTTCCGGATGGTCCGCGGCGGCGCCGAGCACCACCGGGACGTTGTCGATCAGCCGGGTACTCCCCACCCTGGCCGCGATCAGCAACCGCGCCTCACCGTCCACGGGCGCGGGCCCGAGGTCGGTTCCCCTCAATTCCAGATAATCGACCTCGACCGCGGGCCGCGCGGCGAGGGTCTGCCTGGCGGTCGCCAGCACGGCTTCCGCGCCGTCGCGTCCGACGAAGGCACCCGCGGTGAGTGCCGCCGACAACACGATCGCGTCCTCGCGCTGTTCCGGAGTCAGGTAGACGTTGCGCGAGGACAACGCCAGCCCGTCGCGTTCCCGGACCGTCGGCACCCCGATGACGCGGGTGTCGAAGTTCAGGTCACGCACCATCTTCTTGATCAGCACCAGCTGCTGGTAGTCCTTCTCCCCGAAGAAGGCGTAGTCCGGCCGCACGATGTTGAACAGTTTCGCCACCACGGTCAGCACGCCGGCGAAATGCCCCGGCCGCACCGCGCCTTCCAGCTCGTCGCCGAGCGCGCCGGGATGCACCGTGACGGTGGCCCCGTCGGGATAAAGATCCGACGCCTTGGGCAGGAAGCCCAGCTCGACGCCGTCCTCCTTCAGCACCTCGAGGTCCTTGTCCAGCGGACGCGGGTACGCCTCGAAGTCCTCGCCCTCCCCGAACTGCAGGGGGTTCACGAAGATCGACGTCGCGACGACCGTGTTCGGCAGCCGCTTCGCCCGGCGGATCAGCTCGCGGTGCCCCGCGTGCAGTGCGCCCATCGTGGGCACGAGCGCGACCTTGCGGCCGACGCCGTGCAGGGCACGCGTCACCTGGCTGACCTGCTCGGGCGGCTGGAAGGTGTGCAGCGTGCCTCGGGCGAATTTCGGTGTGGTCACTGGTTTTGCTGCCCTTCGGCGGGATCTGCGGGATCACTGAGGAGTTCGGTGAGCTCGGCGGCGGCCGAAGCGTCCAAGAGCCCGGCGGCGTCGCCACGCGCCAGCGTGCGCTTGGCCAGCGCGCGGTAGCTCGGGGCGACGTCGGGGCCACGTTCGGCCAGCACCGCGAGATGCTTGCGCACGGTGCCGAGATCACCACGGGCCACCGGCCCGGTGAGAGCCCGGTCCCCGTGTCGCAGAACATTATCCAACGCCGCCGACAACAACGGAGCCACCAGGCGTTCGGGCTGGGCGATTCCCGCCTCCCGCAACAGTTCCGCGCAGTCGGCGACCAGTGTCATCAGGTGGTTCGCGCCGTGTGCCAACGCCGCGTGATAGAGCGCCCGCGCCTCGTCAGGGACCCGGACGGGCTCCGCGCCCATCTCCACGGTCAGCGCCTCGCCGACGTTCCACGCCGCTTCGTCACCTTCTGTCGCCGTGACACCGATACTGCAGGTGGCCAGCCTGTCGAGGTCTTCGGCGCGGCCGGTGAAGGTCATCACGGGGTGCAGCGCCAGCGGCAGCGCCCCGGCCTCGGCGGCGGGCGCGAGGACGTCGATACCGTGCGCGCCGGAGGTGTGCACGACGATCTGCCCTGGCCGGAGGGATCCGGTGGCGACGAAACCGCGCACCATCCCGGCGAGCGCGTCGTCCGGAAGGGCGAGCAGGACCAGGTCGGCACGGCGGGCGACCTCGTCAGGAGACAGGAGGGGCGCGTCGGGGAGCAGTTGCTCCGCCCGGCGCACCGAGGCGTTGGAAAGACCCGAAGCGGCGACGACCGTGTGCCCGGCGCGGGTGAGCGCGGCGCCGACGACGCTGCCGACGCGCCCCGCGGAAACGACGCCGACGGCCAGGCGAGCGGGCCTCATCATGGCGTGCGCCAGTGGACGCTCATGGTCGAAAACTCCTCAACTCGTTCCAGTCCCGCTCTGCGGTCGCGGGTACCAGACGACGGCGCGAGGGTAACCCTCCGGCCCGCCTCTGAACCGGCCCCCGTGACCAGCTTCACCTGACAGTGGTCACCCGCGCGGCGCGCCGTCGGCCAGCCGCACGGCCTCGGCCCGTGACGTCTTGAGCACCTGGAGCAGCTCACGTTGCCGCTGTTTCGCGTCTTCGGTGAGCTTGCGTCCGCGCCGCAGGAACGCGAGCTCGGTCACGCTGGCCTGGTAGCGGCTGACGGCCTTCGCGGCCTCCCGCCCCGACTGCTTCCGCGCCTGTTTCCGCCACGACCGGCGTCCGGAGAGGCTGGCCAGCAGCGCGACCTCCGACGGGGCGATCCAGCGTGCGTCGACCATCATGGGCAGCGCCGCCGCGACGATCCGCTGCTCACGGCGTCGCTGCATGACCACCACCGAGAAGACCCCGATGAACAGCGGCACCATGATCAGGAAGTAGACGTTCAGGAAGGTCTTCGCACCGCCGAGCAGCGCGGCACCGTTCCACAGCGCGTGCAGCAGCACCGCGACGATGTAGCCGCCGATCGGCGCCAGGATCCGCAGCGAGCGCACCTTGCTGCTCGCGGCGACACCGAGCCCGATCCCGGTCATCACGGCGAACAGCGGATGGGTGAACGGCGAGAGCACACCGCGCAGGAAGAACGCCGCGAGCACACCGGCGCTCGTGCCGTCGCCGAAGCCGTGCTCGGCGAAGGCGCGGCCGAAGTAATAGATGTTCTCGGTGAAGGCGAAGCCCGCCGCGGTGAACCCGGCGTAGACGATGCCGTCCACGACGCCGTCGAACTCGATCGGGCGGCGCCACCACAACAGCAGGATGAAAGCGGCCTTCGCGGCCTCCTCGACCAGCGGCGCGGAGACCAGACCGCTGATCTTGCCGCCGACGCCGGTGCCGAGCAGCAGGTCACCGACGGCCTCGGCACCGCTGTTGAGCAGCAGCGCGATGATCGTCGCGACACACGCGCCCCAGACGAAGGCCAGCAGCAGAAGCTTCGGCGGCTCCGGTTCCCAGCGGTCGACCCACAGGAACGCGGTGACCACCACGGCGACCGGGACCAGCGCCGCGAGCACGCCGATCCCCACCGCGAGCGGGCCGACCTTTTCGGTCACCGTGCCGAAGACGAACAGCCCGCACAGCGCGACGGCGATCAGCCCGAGCACCGGCAGCAGCACGGTGATCGACCGAGACCGGCGGGTCCGGTCGGGACCGGGCGCCGGGGAGGAAGGCTCGCTCACAGCGGGTCACCCTACCGTCGGTACGGGACAAGAGCGGGACGTGGAGCTGAAGTTCGACACAGTACCGGCCACACGTGTGAACCCGTCCGGCCGAAGACCTGGCCCTGCCGACGCCGATCGCTGGTTCACCTGTCGGACGCGGTCAGTCTTCGGCGCGCCGCCTGCGCCGCGGAGTGGATTCGTTCGCGCCGTTGGCGGCGAGCAGATCCATCACCGACCGGCCGGAGGCGTGGGAACCCGCGGCGGAGTTCTCCGGACGGCTGTGCGAGGACCCGTTGCGGGACGACTCCTCGTCGTCCGGCTTCGCCCGCCCGCCGCCGTGACGGCCGCCTGTGGACTCGGTGCTCTGCCAGGCCGGGGGCTCCCCGTCCGGACGACGTCGACGACCGCCACCGGTGGGCTCGGGGACGTTCGGGGCCGGGGTGAGCGAAACCGAGGAGTCTTCCGCCGCGCGACGACGACGTCCACCGCCGCCGTTCTGCGCCAGGCGGATCTCTTCGGGCAGCGTCGGGTTGACCGCGGGCGGCTCCTCGACGGGCGGCGAGCTGTGCCGCGACGGCGCCTCGGCCGCCGGACGGCGCACCGGTTCGGGCTCCGGCTTCCGCACGGGCTCGGCCCGGCGAGGCGGCTCGGACACGGCCGGGATCGACGGCGGCGTCGGCGGCTCCGGCTCACGACGCGGCTCCGGCCTCGGCTCGGGCCGGGGCAAGGAGACCGAGGGCTGGGGCTTCGGCGGCGGCGTGGGACGCGGCCGGTCCTGGAAGTCGTCCTTCCTGGGGAACGCCGCGCTCAGGTCGGAGACCGGGCGCTCCTGCGTCCACGACGGCTTCCACTCGCCGGTGGCCTCCATCGGCTCCGGCGCGGCGGGCTTGTTCGCGGGCGGCGGCGTGCCGCCGGCCGGACTGGACCGCTCGACCGGCTTCATACCGGGGCGGGTCAGGCCGAGCTCGCGGTTCGGGCGGGGACGATCCGGCTCGACCTTCTTGACCGGCTTCGCCTGCGCGGGGGGCTTCACCGGCGGCGTCTGCTTGCGGGTCTGCTCCTCGGGCCGCGTCGCGGGAGGACGCTGCACGGTGCCGGCGTCGAGCCGCTGCTGCAGCGAAGACTGCTGCGGGCGGCGGGGCGGTTCGTTGCGCTGGGGTTCCGGGCGCTGGGGCTGCCGGGCGACGGTGGGCATCGACGGCTGCGAGACCTCCGCGCGCGACACACCCGGCATGGACGGGCGGGACACCTCGGCCGGGGTCACCGGCGGCGGGGTCTTGCGCTGGGGGTCGACCCTCGGCATCGGCCGGGAGACCTCGGCGGGCGACATCCCGGGGTTCGACATCTCGAGCCGCTCGCGACGGGCGGCTTCGGCGGCGAGTGCTTCGGCCGCCTTCGAGGCGCGGGCGTCCGCCTTGCGCATACTGCGGCGAGTCGACTCGTCGACCGGCTTCGGCCGCTGGACCTGATTGCTCTGGCCGTAGCCGTTGGTGCCGTTGACCTGGCCGTTCGCCGGTTTGCGGCGAGCGGCGGGCGGTGTCCCGGCCCGCGCGGAGGCGGGCTCGAGGACGCGGTCGATCATCTCGGTCGGGCGGTCGCGCTCACGCTCACGCTCGTCGACGTCGATCGTGGTGCTTTTGGCCGCCATGAGCTGGGGTTTTCCGTTGCCGTTCTCGGACCCGGCGCTCATCAGCTGCTTGTTGTCGAGAGACCGCATCCGGGTGGCTTGCGCGGTGAGCGCGACGCGTTCGAGGAGGACCTCGCCGCCGAAGAGCGACTGGAGGCTTTCACGCAGAGCGCTCACCTCGGCTCTGAGCGCTTCGAGCTCTTCCTGGGAGCGGCTCTCGGCGGCCTGCCTGGTCTCCGCCTCGATTTCGAGCTCGAACTCGCGGCGGGCGGCGATCTCGCGTTCCAGCTCCAGCTCGTAGACGGCCTGCGCCTCGGCGACGGCGTCCTCGCTCTGTGACACGTGCTTGCGGTAGCGGACCGCCAGGAACGCACCGATCAAGGCGGCCCACAGCGCCGCGACGATCCCCAGACGCAAGTAGCGGAGGTCGTCGGAAAGCACCAATGCGAGAGTCGCGCCGACGGCGAGAACCAAGCCGACGACAAGCCACGGCCTACCCGCAAGGCGGCCGCGCGAGTCGTCACCCACCCCGGTCATGCCCAACACCGTACCTTCTAGTAATCCGAACGAGACCTAGTCGGTACTTCGAGCGGCGGCTCCCGAGCGTTAACCGGTCGGCTCGGGATCGCTGTCCCGATCACCGCCCTCGGGGGTCCGGCAGCAGTGTTCGAGCCATAAAGCCGCAGCTACCAGCGCCGCCGAGCTGACGATCCCGACCGTCGCCGAGCGGAGATCACCGCTCGCCGCGAGGAGTTCGTCACGTCGCGGAAAAAGATACGCGAAAGCCGCGAGCCAGACGCCCGTCATGGCGGATCCGGCGAGCGAAGAGGCCTTGGCGAGGGCCACCGATCGGGCTACGGAGATCGCGGCGAGCACGCGGCCCTCCTTGATCCGCGACCGGATGATGAAGGCGAGCACGAACTCGCAGAGCGCGAGGACGAGCAGCGTGACTCCGGCGAAGAGCGGAAGCGCGGGGATGGATCCGTAGGCGACCTGGAAGACCAGATAGGCCAGGAGCAGACCCAGGAGGCCGGCCACCGCCAGCTCACGTGGCCGGGTGAAGTGCATGGTCCAACGCTACCTGGCAGGCTTGACTCTCCACCAACTGGAGAGTCGACGATGAAGCATATGGGCACCGCAGCGGTTTTCACCATCGGGGAGCTGGCCAAACGGACCGGCCTGCCGGTGAAGACCATCCGCTTCTACTCCGACGAGGGGCTCCTGCCCCCGACCGACCGCACCAGCTCCGGCTACCGGCTCTACGACGCCACCGCGATGGCGCGCCTCGAGCTGGTCCGGACGCTGCGGGAGCTCGGGCTCGGCCTCGCCGACGTGGAGCGGGCGCTGACCAGGGAAGCGACCATCGGGGACCTCGCGGTCCAGCACGTCGCCGCCCTGGACGAGCAGATCCGGCGGCTGAAGCTGCGCCGGGCGGTCCTGCGAGCGGTGGCCAAACGGGACTCACCACTGGAGGAGGTCGAACTGATGAACAAACTCGCGTCGATGTCGGACGAAGACCGCAAACGTTTGCTCGACGAGTTCTGGGCGGACATGGTCGAAGGGCTGGACCTGGATCCGGAGTTCTACGAGCGGATGCGCTCGGCGAAACCGGAACTGCCCGACGACCCGACGCCCGAGCAGCTGGAGGCCTGGATCGAGTTCGCCGAACTCGTGCAGCACGAGGAGTTCCGAGCGTCCATCCGGCGGATGAGCGAGTGGCACTCGCAGCTCCGGAAGCAGGACGGAGCGGACTTCGGCGCGAAGCAGCAGGAGCTGTGGATGGCGTGGAGCGCGAAGGCGACCGAAGCGCTCGAAGCCGGCCTCGCGCCCGACTCGGCCGAGGGCCGGGAGCTGGCGGAGACGATCTTCACGCAGTCTTCGCGGAACGGCCAGGACCCGGCCGACCCCGCCTGGCGGAAGCGGCTGACCGACGGGATGGCGATCAGCTCCGACCCGCGCGCCGAGCGGTACTGGCTGCTGCTGGGGAAGATGAACGGCTGGCCGTCGTTCCCCTCGCAGATGGCGCAGGCCGAGTGGATCATCGCCGCCCTGCGCTCCGCGCTGGAGTAGCGCGATCAGTCCTCTCCTGGCGGTGGTTCGTGCCGCGAACTACCGCAAGAAGAGGACGAAATGCGGGGGCGGGCGGCGACCGTGTGGATTTCTGGTCGTCCCACGCACCGAAATCCACCCGGTCCCGCACGGCAGGCCCGATCATCACCGCCAGGTGACCGCACGCGAGGGGTGTGTGGACATAGGGACACTTCACGTCCCTATATCCACACCCTCCCGCTCGAAGCGCGTTTCGTCCTCTGAACGCGGTGGTTCGCACTGCCAACTACCGCATTCAGAGGACGAAACGCGGGAGGCGAGGGTCAGGCCAGGGTCAAGGGGGTCAGCCGGACCGAGTCGCGGTCCGAAGCGGGGCGGGCGGCGAGGAGATCGGCGACGGGACCGTGGCCGGGGAGCACCGCGCCGGGCTCGATCTCCAGCCAGGGGATCAGCACGCTCGCGCGCTCCGGCGTGCCGGGATGGGGAAGCAGCAACCGAGGGTCGTCGGAGCGAACCTCGTCCACGGTCACTATGTCGACATCCAGCGTGCGCGGACCCCAGCGAAGTTCGCGCACGCGTTCCGCCGCCTGCTCGGCGGCCTGCCCGATGCGCAGCCAGTCCCAGTGATCCCGCGCCGGGTCGTCGACCAGGACGACGGCGTTGAGGAAGTCCGGCTGATCCTCGACACCCCATGCCTTGGTCTCGTAGACCGACGACACCGCGACGACCGCGGGCCGGACCGCGTCGACGGCGGACTGAAGGAACGCGAGCCGGTCACCCAGGTTGGAGCCGAGCGAGAGCAGCGCGCGGCTCATCGCTCCCGCCGTCTCTGTGAGTGCGCGCAGCGCACGATCGGGGACTTCACCGCGCGCGCCCTCTTTCGCGGCCGCCAGGCCGCCCGAAAACGCGTTGCCGGGGCGCCGGTCATGCCGACCGCCGGGGTGGCTCCGGTCCGCGCCCCGTCTGCGCGTTTTCGTCAGCGCGCGCGGAAAACACCGTGACGGCGACATCGTCGAAGTTCAGCGGGATCGGCGCGGACGGCTTGTGCACCGTCACCTCGACCGCGGTCAGCCGCTCGTCGCGCAGCACCTCGCCGGCGATCTTCCCGGCGACACTCTCGATGAGGTCGTACGGCTCTCCCGCCACGATCCCGGCGGCGAGCTCCGCCAGTTCGCCGTAGTGCAGCGTCTTGGTCAGGTCGTCGGACGCGGCCGCCGGGCCGAGGTCCAGCCACACCACGATGTCGACGACGAACTCCTGCCCATCCCGCTTCTCGTGGTCGAAGACCCCATGCCTGCCGAAGACCCTCAATCCGGTCAACGTGATCCGGTCAGACAACGGGACTCCCCTTCCGCCAAGCCGCCGCGACGGTCACGGCGTCGATACTCGCGCCGACCTCGTGCACCCGCACTCCCCAGGCACCGGCCGCCGCGGCGAGCGCGGACACGGCCGCGGTCGCGTTCTCGCGACCGTCCGGCGGGGCGGGCGTTCCGTCCTTTCCAGACAAAAGGCGCCCGAGGAACCGTTTGCGCGAGGCGCCGACGAGGACCGGGAAACCCAGTGCCAGAAAGGAATCCAGGCCGTTCAACAACGCCCAGTCGTGTTCGGCGTTCTTCGCGAACCCGAGCCCGGGATCGAGCACGATCGCGCCGTCGTCGACGCCCGCGGCGAGCGCTTCGTCCACTCGGGACAGCAACTCGGCGCGTACGTCCGCGACGACGTCCTCATAGGACGCCAGCGCGTTCATGTCCTTGCTGTGCCCGCGCCAGTGCATCAGCACATACGGGACACCGGTTTCGGCGGCGACCTTCGCCATGTTCGGATCGGCCAGCCCACCGGAGACGTCGTTGATGACGGAAGCGCCCGCCTCGACGGCGGCGAGGGCGACTTCGGCGCGGGTGGTGTCCACGGACATCGCGACACCGTCGGCGGCGAGCGCGCGGATCACCGGCATGATCCGGGAAATCTCGGTCTCGGCGTCCACCCGGGACGCCCCCGGCCGCGTCGACTCCCCGCCGACATCGATCAGATCCGCGCCGCGCGCCCACATCTCGTGCGCGTGTTCCAAAGCCTGCTCGACACCGAGGTAGCGGCCACCGTCCGAAAAGGAATCCGGGGTGACGTTCAGGATGCCCATCACCGCACACCGGCCGGGCCGGGGCAGGGCGGTCATCGACGGCCCTTGATCAGATCCAGCGCCTCCGCCCGCGAGGACGCCGAAGACTGCAGCAGCCCGCGCACGGCGGACGTCGTCGTCCTGGCTCCGGGTTTGCGGATACCGCGCATGGCCATGCAGAGATGCTCGGCCTCGACCACGACGATCGCGCCGCGGGGCTCGAGTTTGCGCATGAGCGCGTCGGCGACCTGGGAGGTGAGCCGCTCCTGGACCTGCGGGCGCTTGGCGTAGAGGTCGACGAGACGGGCCAGTTTGGACAGGCCGGTGACCTTGCCGTGGCCGTTCGGGATGTAGCCGACGTGGGCGACACCGTGGAAGGGCACGAGGTGGTGTTCACAGGTGCTGAACATCGGGATGTCCGTCACGAGCACGAGTTCTTCGTGTGCCTCGTCGAACGTGCGGTCCAGGACGTGGTCCGGTTCGGTGTAGAGCCCGGCGAACATTTCCCGGTAAGCGCGAGCGACCCGGGCCGGGGTCTCCAAGAGACCGTCCCGGTCCGGGTCCTCACCACAGGCGAGCAGGAGTTCGCGTACGGCCTTCTCGGCCCGGTCCTGGTCGAAGACCGGGCTTGCGCCGTTACCGCTTGGTGTCGTCCTGTCCGTCGTCACGCCGTTGCTGTCCTTCGTCCTGCTGACCGCCGGGCTGGTCAGCGAACCAGCCGTCGCGCGGGCGGTCTTCGGCGGGACGCCAGGGCTGGTTCGGCTGGCCGCCCGGCTGCGTGGCCGGGGTCCATCCGGGAGGAGCCCCGTAGTTCGGCGGACCGCCAACGGGCCCACCCTGGTAACCGCCTGCCGGACCGCCCGGCTGCTGACCACCATATGCCTGGGGCCAGTGACCGGTGCCGTTCGGCCCACCGTTGGGGCGACCACCGTTGGGGTAGGCGCCCGGCGGCGGCGGAGCGTACGGGTTCGCGTTCGGGTCCGGCGGCGGAGCGGGCTGCGCGTACGGCGGACCGCCGGGAAGGTCGCCACCGCCCTGCGCGGTGCCGACCGGGGTCGGCGCCGGCTGCAGCACCGGCTGCTCCTTCTTCTCCTCCGGCGGCGGCCACGGCTCGCCGCGCTCCATCGCCAGCTCGCCGGGGGTCTTGATCGGCGGCTTGTCGGACGGCTTGCGGTCGCCGAACTCGTTGAAGATCGTGATGTGCGGGCGCTTCTCGACGGTCGCGAAGATCCGCTCGAGGTCCTTGCGGGTCAGCGTCTCCTTTTCGAGGAGCTCGATGACCAGCTCGTCCAGCACGTCGCGGTAGGTGCTCAGCACGTGCCACGCCTCGGTGTGCGCGGTCTCGATGAGCTTGCGCACCTCCTCGTCGATCTCGTGCGCGACCTCGAGCGAGTAGTCCGCCTGGCGGCCCGCCGAGCGGCCGAGGAACGGGTCGCCCTGCTCCTGGCCGTACTTGACCGCGCCGAGCCGGGCGCTCATGCCGTATTCGGTGACCATCGCGCGGGCGATCTTCGTCGCCTGCTCGATGTCGGAGGAGGCACCGGTGGTGGGCTCGTGGAAGACGAGTTCCTCCGCCGTCCGGCCGCCCATCGCGAAGACCAGGCGCCCGATCATCTCCGAACGGGTCATCAACTCCTTGTCGTCCTCCGGCACGAGCAGGGCGTGACCGCCGGTGCGCCCGCGCGGCAGGATCGTCAGCTTGTAGACCGGTTCGATATCCGGCATCGCCCACGCGGCGAGCGCGTGCCCGCCCTCGTGGTAGGCCGTGATCTTCTTCTCCTTCTCGGAGATGATCCGGCTCTTGCGGGCGGGGCCGCCGACGACGCGGTCGACCGACTCCTCCAGCGCGGCGTCGGTGATCACGTGCCCGTTCTGGCGGGCGGTGAGCAGCGCGGCCTCGTTGAGCACGTTCGCCAGGTCCGCGCCGGACATGCCGACGGTCCGCTTGGCGAGGCTGCTCAGGTCGGTGCCCTGCGCGATCGGCTTGCCCTTGGCGTGCACTTCGAGGATCGCCTTGCGGCCGCGCATATCCGGCGCGGACACCGGGATCTGGCGGTCGAAGCGGCCGGGACGCAGGAGCGCCGGGTCGAGGATGTCGGGACGGTTGGTCGCGGCGATCAGGATGATGCCGCCGCGCGCGTCGAAGCCGTCCATCTCGACGAGGAGCTGGTTCAGCGTCTGCTCGCGTTCGTCGTGGCCGCCGCCGAGGCCGGCGCCGCGCTGGCGGCCGACCGCGTCGATCTCGTCGACGAAGATGATGCAGGGCGCGTTCTGCTTGGCCTGCTCGAACAGGTCGCGGACTCGGGAAGCACCGACACCGACGAACATCTCGACGAAGTCGGAACCGGAGATCGTGTAGAACGGCACGCCCGCCTCGCCGGCGACGGCTCGCGCGAGCAGCGTCTTACCGGTACCGGGCGGCCCGTAGAGCAGGACGCCCTTGGGGATCTTCGCGCCGAGAGCCTGGTAGCGCGCCGGGTTCTGCAGGAAGTCCTTGATCTCGTACAGCTCTTCGACGGCCTCGTCGGCGCCCGCGACGTCCCCGAAGGTCGTCTTGGGCATGTCCTTGTTGAGCTGCTTGGCCTTCGACTTGCCGAAGTTGAGGACGCGGTTCCCGCCGCCCTGGGCGTTGTTCATCATCCACATCAGCAGGCCCAGCACCAGCGCCAGCGGGATGGCGAAGATCAGGATCTGGGTGAGGACGTTCTGCTGGGTGACCTTGGTGGTGAACTTGACCGGGTTGTCACCGCTCTTCAGGCCGATGAGCTGGCCGTAGATGGTGCCCGCGACGTTCGCCGGGTACTGCGCGATGATCTGGTCGACCTGCTGGCCGTCGACCTCGATCTTCTTGTTCAGCAGCAGCTTGATCTGCTGCTCCTTGTCCTCTTGCGAGGCTTCCTTGACGTTGTTCGCGGTGATCTGCTGGTTCGCGATCGAGATCGGCACCTGGGTGTAGCCACGATCACTGTCGAAGATCGTGTTGTATGCGAGAAACGCCAGTACCGCCGCGAGAATCCAGAGCACTGGGTTCCTGAGCACGCTCTTCCGGTTCATACGACTCGGCCCTGGTGGCCTCGACCCTTCCTGGTTGGGCGGCTCCTGTGATACCCGCCATCACGATCTTGACGACCCATGGTGCTCCGACACCCGCCCCTCAGGATACCGCCCGCCTGGACGGATGAGGGTGGTGAGCCTCTCGGACGTAAACGGCGGACGTCGCGCGAGGGTTCCCGGAGCGGGACCCTAGCGTGTGTCGACCGCCACACCGGCGGCCATTTCGCCCAGCCGCATTCGGAGTGTCTTGACGTCGGCGGGCGAGACGGTGACCCACTCGCGTCCGTCGGGACCGGCCTGTGACGTGCTGAGATAGCGGCCGCTGGCGGTGTCGAACCAGCCGAGGACCCGGGACCGCTGCTTGGCGCCCACGTGGGACCGGCTGTTCGCCGCGAGCTGACCGCCGCGCAGCCTCGGCTGGCCGGTGAGCTTGCCGAACGCCTCGCGCGGATCCGCGGTGATGCGTTCACTGAGCGAGACGCGCGACCTGTCCTTGCGGCGGCTCTTCGCCGCTTCGGGCTCCTCGGCCTGCTTCGTCGGGTTGATGGCCGCGCGGATCGGCTCGGTGCGGCGGGCGTCGTCGATCGGCAGCGTGACGGACGCCTCCGAGCCGCGCTTCCCGGGGGGCAGCAGGTCGACGACCGCTGTCGGGAGCCCGTCTGCGGGTGCTTCGCGCAGCCAGATCCCGGACTGGTCCTGGATCGCGATCACCGCGTCGCGGCCGTCGGTGGCGCCGAGCACGGCGATCGTCGGGGCCTGGAATTCGGGGATGTGCAGCGCGTCGATGGTCAGCGAACCGCGGGCGAGGAGATACAGCCAGTCCTCGATCCTCCGCTCCAGCCTTCCCCTGCCGTCGCGGATGCCGCGGGCCTGGAGTTCGTTGTCGACGCGCTGGCGCAGCGCCCGGCGCTCGAGCTCGGTCGCGCCGTGCGACCGGACGCGCAGCGGGTATGGCAGGTCGCCGAGCTCGGCGGACTCCCAGAGGAAGTCGAACGCCATCGGTGTGAAGTGTTCCTGGTGCATGTGCTCCGTGCCCTCCCGGCACCTCGGCTTCATGGGCCTCGGGACGCCCAGAGGTTCACGATAGCGAAGGGGTACGACGGTCGGCGGCCGGATCGGCCGATCATCGACGACCGGTACACGGCCGCGGCTCCGGAACCCGGTTCCCGAGGTACATGAAGGCCCTTCCTTGCGCCTGGGTACGGGAAGGGAGCCTTCATGTACCAGCCGGGACGCGTGTCGCGAAGGCTTCTTTCGCGACGTCTGATGTCTCGAAAGTGGCTTTCGCGGCACGGGGTGGGGCGATCGGAGAGCAGTGCAGGCCCCCTTGCCCACCCTCGGCTCAGTGCGCGGGCGAGGCCTCGGCCGCGATCTTCCCCAGCAACTCCGTGAGCCGCTGCCGCAGCGTCGCCGGGTCCGCGGGCGCGACGGTGATCCAGTCCCGGCCGTCGGAACCGCGGGTGGCCTGGGTGAAGTACCGGCCGGACTGTGTGTCGAACCAGCTCAGCACCGAAGACCGGCTCCGCGTGCCGTGTTTGCTGCGCGCGTTGGCGCCGAACTGGCCACCGCGAAGCCGCGGCTGCGCCTGGAGCCTCGACAGGGCCTTGCGGTCCTCGTCGGACGTCGCCGAACCGTCGACCTGCGGCTGACGACGCTGGAGGAAGTCCGCGCCCGAAGCGCCGACGAGCCCGTCCAGCGGGAGGGTGATCGACTTCTCCGTCCCGCGCGAACCCGGCGGCAGGAGGGAGACGATCGCGCTCGCGAGGCCGTCCGGGGCGATCGGGTGGAAGTGGAAACCGCGCGGGTCCTGCACCGTCAGCAGGCCTTGGCCGCCGAGCAGCGACGCGACCGCGAGCAGCGGTTCGGTGTTGGGATTGTTGAGCTGGACGCAGTCCAGGCTCAGGTCCGGCCTCGCGAGGACACCGAAGTAGTCCTCGATATGCGGCTCGGGGCGTCCGCGCTCGTCGGCGAGACGACGCTGGTTCAGCGACTGGAGCGTCTGCGTCCGCAGGGCGCCGCGCTCGTCCATGGTCGCCCCGTGCGAGCGGAGCCGCAGCGGGTACGGCAGCTCTCCGGCGTTCGCGCCCTCCCACAGGAAGTCCAGCTCGACCGGGGTGAGCAGTTCACCGTTCGCCATCTTCCGCCCCTAGTGTCTGTTGGTGAACCCGCGTCCGCGATCGGCGTCGGCAGGACACTGCTTGGTCAGCTGCCTCACGACCGCGGACAGGGCGTCCTGCCACCGCGATGGCGGGGCCTTCGGCCGGGGCAGGCTCTCGCACAAGTCAGCGGGCGCGCGGCCGGATCGGCCAGATCGGNCACGATGCAGCCGCAGCGCCCGGCTCAGCGAATCGAGGACCGAGTCGGACACGTTGCGCGCCCGGTGAAAAACCGCTCTAGCGTTCGTCGTCTTCGGTCCAGGCGCCGATGACCGGCGGCGGGGTCGCCTCGTTGGCGCCGAAGGCGTCGTCCGGGTCCGGCTCGATGAGGAACGACGCGTGCGTGTGCTCCTCTTCCTGTTCGGCCTGCGCGCCGTGGGCGCCCATACCCATACCGCCCATGCCCTGCATCGGCGGCGGGGTGGCGCCACCGATGGTGCCGCTGGAGGACACGATGCCCTGCTGCGGAACGGCCTGGGACGCGGCGCTCTGCGCGGGGCCGCCCTTCTCGGTGGCGGCGGCGTCGGTGCTGTCGGTGTCCTTGGCTCCGGACTTGTTGCCCTGGCCGAGCGCCTTGGCGCCCGCGTAGCCGAGGCCACCGCCGAGCGCGGCCGCGGTGAGGGCCTGGCCGAGCCCGTTGCCGCCGCTCGCCGGGGCGTGCGGGGTCATCGGGGCACCGGCGCCGGACGCGACGCCCGCACCCGGCGCGACACCGGCGGCCGGGCTCGCGGCGGGGCTGTACCCGGCCTGCGAGAACACGCCCGAGTCCGGACCGGCGTGGACGGGAGCCCCGACGCTGCCCTGCGCGCCGCCATAACCGTGCGTACCGCCGAAGACGGGGGTGCCGGAGACCGCGCCCGAGTTGAGGCCTCCGCCGATGTTGCCGACGCCGCTGAACGAAGCGCTGTTGTGCGTCGCGGTCGGCTTCATGCCGAGGGATTCGGGGCCGAAGCTCGGGGTCGAGCTGTCGACCTCGCTCATCTCCTTGGTGTAGGCCTCGAGGAACCTGGCCTGCTCCGCCCGCACTTCCTTGTCCTGGTCGGCGAGGGGCTTCTGGTCGGTGATCATGCCGATCGGGCCCGCCGCCAGCGCCTGGCCCATGGCCTTCTCGGGGCTGTAGTCGGTCGGCTTCGGCATGAGCTTGACCTTGGTGGCGGCGTCGGCCTGCTTCTGCAGCCTGTCCGACATCGTGTGCGCGGCCTCGGAGGCCTGCGAACCCGAGTTCGCGATGGCGACCAGCGAACCCTGCGCGGCCGCGGCGCCTTGTCCGATCCAGGCGGCGCCCAGTTCGGAGATCGCGTTGTAGAGGTCGTTCGACGCCTGGCTCAGCTTGCTGCCGTGCGAGCCCCAGGACTGACTGATGGCGGTCGCCGTGCTGGGGTCGTTGCCGATGTTGGCCTGGTTCCACAGGTCCTGGCTGCTCGGCGCGCTCTCCCAGTTCGGCGGGTTCGTGATGGCGCGGTCGGCGCCGATGTCGAACCCGTCGGAACGGCCGCGCGCGGAGGAGACGATGCTCTCGGCGTGCGAGTTGTCGCCGAGCTGGACCGGCGTGGTGCTGCTGCTGCTTTCGCCGTAAGAGTCGGCGCTGTGCTTCGGTGGCATGGCTTTCTGACTCCCCCTCAGACGTTACGGAACGGCTCGGCCGCGGCCTGGTCGATCTCGTGGTAGCGGGCCATCGCCGTCACGATGCCGGACTCGGCGGCCTCGTACTGCTGGAAAAGGTTCTGGAGCGCGGCCGCGTACGAGTCGCCTCCGCCGTCGGCACGGTTCGCCACCTTCGCGGCGATCGCGTTGCCGACCGGGTTGTTGCCCAGCTTCGGCGCCTGCCCGAGGTCGCCGGCCCGCTGGAGGAGGGCCTCGATGGCGTCCTTGCCGGTGCGGATCTTGTTCAGGACGGTCTGGGCCGCGTCAGGGTCGATCCCGACCTGACCCTGGGCCGCGGCGTTCTTGAACGCGTTCGCGTCCGCCAAGCTGTTCCCCATCTGAGCTCTCTCCGTTTCCCCCGGGCCAGGCCACGACGGCTGTGTGGCAAAGGTCTTCGCATAGGTTAACGCACTCGATCGCAGCCTATGACGCGTTCTCGCCGCTCAGGGTTCCGTATTTCCGCACACGCGGGCAAGCGGTTCTCAGGACGTGTAAACGTGCGGATCCAAGGTGCCGATGTAGGGCAGGTCCCGGTAACGCTCCGCGTAGTCGAGGCCGTATCCGACTACGAATTCGTTGGGAATGTCGAACCCGATGTACTTGACCGGTACATCGACCTTGACCGCCTCCGGCTTGCGCAGGAGCGAGACGACCTCGAGCGAGGCGGGGTTCCGGCTCGCGAGGTTCTTCAGCAGCCAGGACAGGGTCAGCCCGGAGTCGACGATGTCCTCGACGATGAGCACGTCGCGGCCGGCGATGTCGCGATCGAGGTCCTTGAGGATCCGCACCACGCCGGACGACGACGTCGCCGAGCCGTAGGAGGAGACCGCCATGAACTCGAGCTGGCAGGGAAGGGGGAGCGCCCTGGCGAAGTCGGTCATGAACATCACCGCGCCCTTGAGCACGCCGACGAGCAGGAGGTCTCCCTGCCCGGCGCCGGGGCCGTCGGCCGGGTAGTCCGCCGCGACCTTTGCCGCCAGCTCGGCGATCTTGTCGTTGATCTGCTGCTCGGTGACGAGCACGGAGGCGATCTCGCCTTCGTACACGGGACGATCCCCTCTAGGTGGTGGACTGGGGTGCTTCGAGGGAGAGCCTGCCATGCGCCCGCGCGGCCACCAAGTCGCCGGGTAGCCAGACCCCGCCCTGACCCCGCCAGTTCCCCACCAGAGCGTCGACCGAACGCAGGTGGGCGTCGGTGAGTTCGCGGACGCCGGAGTCCAGCAGCCACCTGCGGATGACGCGCCGCCTCAGCGCGGGCGGTTCGGTGGCGAGCACCGCGACGTCGAGCCCTTCACCGGTGAAGGCGCGCAGGTGGACCTCGCCCGCGAGTGTGTCCAACGCCTCCGTGTCTTCGCGCAGTTGCGCCGCCGTGCGGGCGAGCGACGCCGCGACACCGCCGGACAGCACCTCCTCCAGGAGGGGCAGTACTTCGGTCCGTAACCGGACACGGGTGAACCGCGGGTCTTCGTTGTGCGGGTCCTGCCACGGGTCGACGCCGAGCGCCTGGCAGGCCCGCCGGGTGGTGGCGCGGGTGATGCCGAGCAGCGGCCGTCCCCACGGCGGGTCGTGCGGGCGCATCCCGGCCAATGACCGCGGCCCGGAACCCCGGCCGAGGCCGAGCAGCACGGTTTCGGCCTGGTCGTCGAGGGTGTGGCCGAGCAGGACTACCCCGCGTCCGTCCGGCAGCGCCGAGCGCAAGGCGCCGTAGCGGGCCCGGCGGGCCGCCGCCTCCGGTCCGCCCGCGCCCTCGACCCGCACCTTCAGGACTTCGGCCGTGTCGGCGCCCAGCTCCCGAGCCGTGTTCGCGGCGCGGGCGGCGGTTTCGGCGGAACCCTCCTGGAGGCCGTGGTCGACGACGAGTGCCCGCACCTTCAGCCCCGCGCGGCCGCCGGTGAACGCGGCCGCTTCGGCCAGCGCCAAGGAGTCCGCGCCCCCGGAAACCGCGACGCACAGCTCGTCGACGGCGCCTGTGCTGTCGATCGACGCGAGGAAGTCCCGCACGGCCGTCCGCACGGCCGCGATCGCCGGATCCGGCCCGCTCACCCGTGCAGGCGCCGCACCCAGGCCGCCGGATCGCTGATCTCGGCCCTGGTCGGCAACGTGTTCGGCGACGTCCACACCGCGTTGAAGCCGTCCATGCCGACGGCCTCGACGACGTGCTTGGTGAACTTCGCGCCCTGTTCGTACTGGCGCAGCTTCGCGTCCACGCCGAGGAGGCTGCGCAGCACGCGGTCGATCAGGCCGCCGCCCTTGCGCCGGGCGGTGAACCGCGAACGGATCAGCTCGACACTCGGCACGACCTGCGGCCCGACGGCGTCCATCACGAAGTCTGCGTGCCCCTCCAGCAGCGTGGACAGGGCCAGCAACCGGTCGAACACCGCTCGCTCGCTCGGCGACTGCAGGAGTTCGGCGAGGCCGGCGCCGCCCGCCTTGCCCTTGCCGATCTGCTTGATGGTGTCCGGCAGGCGGCCGACCAGATCGCTCAGCCCGTCCGCGTCCCGGCCGGCGAGCCCGCCGATCAGGCGCTCGACCTCGTCGGCGAAGTAGTCGCGCAGCCAGGTGACCGCGGTGAACTGCAGCCGGTGGGTGCATTCGTGCAGGCAGACCCACAGCCGGAAATCGTGCCCCGGCACGTCCATCGCGCGCTGGGCGGCGACAACGTTCGGCGCGACGAGCACCAGCTGCCCGCCGCGGTCCGGCCCGCCGAACGGGTCGTACTGCCCGAGCACGCGGGAAGCCAGGAAGGCGAGCACCAGACCGGTCTGGACACCGGCGCCACCGGCCAGCACGGGAGCCAGCGGGCCGCCCTGCGCCTCCGGCAGCGCACGGCCGGTGAGCGCGTCGAGCCCGGCGGCGGCCGAACGGACCCAGCCGGGCCTGTCGACGACTTCGGCGGGCAGCAGCGGCAGGTCGAGGCCGAGACCGGTCAGCTCACGGACATGCCTCTCCGCCTCGCCGGTCAGGTCACGGAGATCGGCGACGGCCTCTTCGGCCTCTTCGCGGTCGACCACCGGGCCGCCGCGCACCAGGAGCGCGCCCGTCGAGGCGGCCAGGGACCAGTCGACCATCGAACGTGTCTTGGTCGGCGTTTCCTCAGTCACTCTTATGACGCTACCCGCTGGAAGACCGGATTCCGTCCCGACTTCCTCACGCTCCGATTCCGGTCACTCACCGGCAGCCGCACTTGTGCAGCGTCGCCGCGACGACGTCGAGCGCCGCCCTGCCCTTGTTCTGGTCCGAACCGGACGACATCAGCGCGAACACCAGCATCCGGCCGTCGGTGTCCAGCACCACGCCCGCCAGGGTGTTCACCCCGGACAGCGTGCCGGTCTTGCCGCGCACCCAGCCGCGGCCCGCGGCCGACGCCGGATCGCCGTAGCGCTTCTCCAGCGTCCCGCTGCCACCCGCCACGGGGAGGCCGGCCAGCAGGGGCCGCAGTTTGGCCGTCCTCGGATCCTTGCCGTCCGGTGCCGCCGCGACCGCGAGGATCTCGCTGAGCACCTTGGCCGGGATCTTGTTCTGGTCGGACAGTCCGCTGCCGTCGTTGATCTGGACACCGGTGAGGTCGAACCCGGCCTGCTTGAGCACGTCCATCGTCGCGGTCGCGCCGCCGGTGAACGACGCCTCCGCGCCCTTCGAGATCGCGAGCTGGCGGGCGAGGACATCGGCCATCAGGTTGTCCGAAAGCTGCATCAGCGAGTTGGCGAACTCCGCGAGCGGCTGCGACTTGACCTCGCCGAGCACCTTCGCGTCCTTCGGCGCCGTCGTCGTACCGCCGGCTTGGGCTTCGAGCTTGCCCGCGATCTTCTGGGTCAGCGCGGCAGCCGGGTTCGCGACGCGGGGCGCGTGGTCGTTCTTCGGGTCGGTGCGGCCGCCGTCGGCCATCACGGGGAGGACCGGCGCCATGTAGGTGTTCCCGGCGGCGGTGTCCTCCGGGTCCCAGCCCTTCGCGGACGTCGGCCCCTTGAACAGGCTGATGTCCAGCTGGACCTTGGAGATCTTGCCGCCCGCGGCCTTCTTGACCTGGGCGACGAGGTCGTCGACGTGGGCCGCGCCCGGGTACAGCGGCGAGTCCGTGCCCAGCGGCAGCGAGGTCAGCGACGGGTCGCCGCCCGCGACGAGGACGACCGTGCCGGGCTCGGCGCCCTGGACGATCTTCGTCGAGAACTGCGTCCCGTGGTCCATCGACAGCAGAGCGGCCGCGACGACGAGGATCTTCGTGGTCGACGCCGGGGTCAGCGGGGTGCCGGAGTTCTTGTCCCACAGGACTTCGCCGGACGCCGCGTCCACGACGGTGCCGGTGAGCGTGCCCAGGTCCGGCGAACCGGCGGGGCCCGCCAGCGCGGCCGCGAGCCCTTCCTTCGTCGGCCCGGCGCCGTTGATGTCCGGCCCGTGCAGGACCCGGGTGATACCCGCGGGTTTGGGGATCTCGCCCTTCGGCGCGTTAGGCGCCCAGGGCAGGCCGAGGCGGTTCGACACCTTCGGCATCGCGGCGGCGCCACCCATACCGGCGAGCAGCAGGACGACGACCAGGGTCGTGATCAGCAGGGCTTTGCGCTTGCGCTTCGGCTTCGGCGCGGGCGCGGCCTCGGTTGCCGGGGGTTCCTGGGACGGCGGCTCGGGCCGCTGGATCCCGACGGTCGCTTCGGAGTCGAAGCGCTCTTCGGCGGGCTCGATGCGGACCGGGCGCGCGTGCATGGTCGCGGACGGGACCTGCGCGGGAGGCGGCGGCTCGACCCGGCTCTGCTCGGGACGGCGGGGCGGCTCCTGACGCGGGGGCTCCTGCCTCGGCTCGGGTCTCGGGGATTCGGCGACCCTGTCGAACTGGTCCCAGTCCGGTTCGTCCGTGTGCTGCGGCTGGACAGGCTGGACGAAGAGCGTCTTCGGCTCCTCGCGCTGTTCAGGCTCGACCGGCGTCACCGGTTCGAAGGCGGACCACTTCGGCGTCGGGGTCTCCGGAACATCCGGTTCCTCCTCCACCTCGACGACCGGCTCGAACCAGGAGCCACTTTCGGGTGTGACCTTCGGCACTGACAGCTCTTCGGTCTTGCCGTTCGCCATCCCCGTCATGGGCAGCCAGATGGTGGCCTCGCCCTCCCCCTTGGTGCTCTTGGGCTCGGCGGATGAGGTGTCCTTGTCGTCCGACGGCCACCTCGGGGCATCGTTTTCCGGCACTCAACGCTCCTTCATCCACCGTCCGGGGAAGGGGCCAAGCTCACATACGACCACATCGATGCGACCGCCCGAGCCCCCGTGGTCCACACTAGTGAAGACAAGACGATGATTTCGGTGAGCCGTCCGCGACGGCGGGGCGTACCAAAGACGAGAGCAGCGAGGCCGGCGTGGAATTCGACGTCACTATCGAAATCCCCAAGGGGGAGCGCAACAAGTACGAGGTGGACCACAAGACCGGTCGGATCAAACTCGACCGGACGCTGTTCACCGCCACCCAGTACCCCGCCGACTACGGGTTCATCGACGACACCCTCGGCCAGGACGGCGACCCGCTCGACGTGCTGGTGCTCGTCCAGGAGCCGACCTTCCCCGGCTGCCTGATCCGCTGCCGCGCGATCGGCATGTTCCGGATGACCGACGAGAAGGGCCCGGACGACAAGGTCCTCGCGGTGCCGACGAACGACCCGCGGCTGGAGCACCTTCGCGACATCCACCACCTGAACGAGTTCCACAAGCTCGAGATCCAGCACTTCTTCGAGGTGTACAAGGACCTGGAGCCGGGCAAGAGCGTCGAGGGTTCGACCTGGGTCGGGCGCTCCGAGGCCGAGGCCGAGATCAAGCGTTCGCTCGACCGTGAGACCGACCGGCTGGCCAAGGAGGCCATCGACGGTCCGGCGGCTCACTAGTCGCAGTGCCGAAGGGGCCTGGTCCGCGCCGGACATGCCGACGGTCCGCTTGGCGAGGCTGCTCAGGTCGGTGCCCTGNCGGTGATGGCCTGCTGGCTGTTGAGCGTGTCCACCAGGTTGGTGGCCTTCACCGCATCGCGTGCGGTGAAGGGCCCCTTCGCGTATCCCGCAGTTAGTCGACTATCTGCGGGAGCAGCACTAAGCCGAGTAGCCCGGGATCGGGAACGGCGCCAGGAACTCGCGGATCTCGGCGGCGATGGTGTCCAAAGCGGACTGTTCCTCGCCCGCCGCCGCGGTGATCGTGCGGTCGATCCACTCGGCGACCTGCACCTGGTGCTCCGGCTTGAGCCCGCGGGTGGTGATCGCGGAGGTGCCGAGCCGGATGCCGGACGGGTCGAACGGCTTGCGCGGGTCGAACGGCACGGTGTTGTAGTTCAGTTCGATGCCGGCCCGGTCCAGCGCCTGCGCGGCGGGTTTGCCCGGCACGTTCTTGTTCGTCAGGTCGATCAGCAGCAGGTGGTTGTCGGTGCCGCCGGAGACGAGGTCGTAGCCGCGCTCCACCAGCGCCTCCGCCAGCGCCCGCGCGTTGGCGACGATCGTGTGCGCGTACTCGGCGAACTCCGGCTTCTGCGCCTCGCCCAGCGCGACGGCGATCGCGGCGGTCGTGTGGTTGTGCGGGCCGCCCTGCAGTCCGGGGAACACCGCCTTGTCGACGGCTTTCGCGTGGTCGGCGTCGGAAAGGATCATCGCGCCGCGCGGACCACGCAGCGTCTTGTGCGTGGTCGTCGTGATGACCTGCGCGTGCCCGACGGGCGACGGATGCGCGCCACCGGCGACCAGCCCGGCGATATGGGCGATGTCGGCGACCAGGACGGCGTCGACCTCGCGGGCGATCTCCGCGAACGCCGGGAAGTCGATGGTGCGCGGGATCGCGGTGCCGCCCGCGAAGATCAGCTTCGGCCGGTGCTTCAGCGCGAGTTCGCGGACCTGGTCGAGGTCGACGCGGCCGGTCTCCTTGCGGACGCCGTAGCGGACCGGGGTGAACCACTTGCCGGTCGCGGACACGCTCCAGCCGTGCGTGAGGTGGCCGCCGTCCGGCAGCGCCATGCCGAGCACGGTGTCACCCGGCTGCGCGAACGCGAGGTACACCGCCAGGTTCGCCGGGGAACCGGAGTAGGGCTGCACGTTCGCGTGGTCGACACCGAAGACCGCCTTCGCACGCTCGATGGCGAGGTTCTCGACCTGGTCGATGAGCTGCTGGCCCTCGTAGTACCGCTTGCCGGCGTAGCCCTCGGAGTACTTGTTGGTGAGGACGGTGCCCGTCGCCTCCAGCACGGCCTGGGAGACGTAGTTCTCGGACGCGATCAGGCGGATCTTGTCGTGCTGGCGTTTCGCCTCGTCCTCCACGAGCCCCGCGATCTGCGGGTCGGCGGCGGCGAGCGCGGAAAGTTCGGGCTGGTGTGTCATCGGACGTACTCCTGCCAGAGACGGCCGGACCCAGGCGCGCGGTACCGGCCTTGTCGTCGCTTCCCGGTGGTGCTCCACCTCAAATGGCGCCAGTCGCTGGTGCGGACCAGACTAGAGCACTCCGCTCGTGCCCGGCTCGGCGTGCGGACGATGCGCGGCGCACCATCGGCGGCTGCATCCGGCCGTGCGATCACAGAACGCCTGTGCGCAGACGGCGCAGCGTTTGATCCGCCGCCAGCCGCCGAACACGACGAGTTCCGCCAGCCCGGAGGCGCCCGCGACCAGGTCCCCGCAGCCCGGCCACGACGCCACCTGCACCATGCGCCAGCCGTTCCCGGCCTCGACCAGCCGGGGCGCGGCACCGTTCCCGGCGAGGACCCGGTTGAGCCGGTCGGCGGCGGCGTGCTCGTCGGGCAGCGCCGAGACGACTCCGGCGAGCGACGGATTTCCTTGCGCCAGCAGCCTTTCCGCGACCTCGAGCGCCGGGTCGAGGTCACGGAAAGGCGGGACGATCACATGCTTGCGCGTCACGGTTCTTCGATCGCGACGCCCATCGAGCGAGCCGTGCCCGCGATCGTGCGCATGGCCGCGCCGAGGTCGCCGGTGTTGAGGTCCGGCAGTTTCCGCTCCGCGATGTCGCGCAGCTGTTCCTGGCTCAGCGTGCCGGCGACCTCATGTCCCGGCCGGCCGGCGCCCTTGCCGCCCAAGGCTTTCTTGATGAGGAACGACGTCGGCGGGGTCTTCAGCCGGAGCTCGAAGGAGCGGTCCTCGAACACCGAGACGACCACCGGGACGATGTCGCCGCGCTGCGTGGCGGTCGCCGCGTCGTAGGCCTTCTTGACCTCGACGAGGTTCACGCCGGTCTGCCCGAGCGTCTTCCCGAGGTCGACCACCGGCGCGTTGCCGGCGGTCAACTCGAGCGTCGCCTGGTGCGTTTTCTTCTTCGACTTCGGTGCCATGCGTCCGAAGCTATGGTCTCCAGTTACTGGAGAGTCAATCGATCGGCTTGACGCTTTCCGCGTGACGGCGCGCCAGGTCCTGGTAGATCGCCGCGTTGTGCTCGACCCAGCCGCGGGCGGTGCCGTCGAGCGGGACGTGCTTCTTCGCCGGGCTGCCCATGGCGACCGTCTCCGGCGGGATGATCATCCCGGGTGTCACCGTGGCGCCGGCCGCGACCAGTGCCTTCGCGCCGATCTGCGCCTTGTCGAGCACGGTCGAGCCGTTCCCGATCAGCGCCTGCTCGCCGATCGTGCAGTCGTGCACGAGGCACTGGTGCCCGACGGTGACGTTCCTGCCGACCTCGGTCACACCGTCGTTGACGTGGATGACCGAATTGTCCTGGATGTTGGCGCCCTCACGGATGAGAATCCTCCCGAAGTCGGCGCGCAGCACGGCGCCGTACCAGACGGAGGCGCCCTTCTCGACGACGACGTCGCCGATCAGGGTGGCGGTGGGGGCGATCCACGCTTCGGGATCCACCTGGGGACGGTGTCCCTCGAATTCGAACATCGGCATGCCCCGCACCCTATGCCGAAAGTCCGTGAAGGCCTCCTTCCCTACCTTGAGCGTAGGAAAGGAGGCCTTCACGGACCGCGCGGCGCAAGCCGGGCGTCCCCAATGTGGCGTTCGAGACGCTGAGTGTCCCCAATGCCACATTGGGGACACGCCGACCCGCCACCACCGAATGAGAGTGAAGACCCTCCCCGCCGCCAAGTGACGCGAAGGGGCCCTTCACCGCGTCACATGCGGCGAAGGACCCTTTCAGCCCACGGCTGTCAGCCGATGGCGGTGTTGAGGAGGAGGTCCACGGCGCGGTCGTTACGGGTGGTTTCGCGGACGATCACCTCGTCGGGCGGGTAGAAGCCGGGGTTCGATCCCCGCGGGTACATCTCGAAGGTGAAGCTCAGGATCTTGTGGGTGCCCCACATCCAGTCGTCGATCGTCCCGTCCGTGATGTACAGGTCGCTCGACTGCTGCGGCGTGTAGCCGTTCGTCGCAGCCAGCTGACGGCCCACCGTCTGGAACCGCTGCGCTTCCGCCGCGGTCATGCCGGGGGCGGTGTCGTTGTAGGTGAAGCCGAACGGCCACAGCACGAGCTCCGAATAGGTGTGGAAGTCGATGCTCGCCTTGATCTGCTGGACGCCGCCGATCTTGCGCGAGTTGACGAAGTTGGACACCGCGCGGGTCTCGGGTGCGGAGAACGCCGACGGGCCGCGGTAGGTCTCGCTGGTCGTCGAGCCCGACGAACCGCCGCAGCAGCCCCAGTTGTAGGCCCAGTTGCGGTTGGGGTCGGTGCCGTTGCCCTGCCGGTTCTTGCGCCAGTACTTGTAGCTGCCGCCGGAGATGTCGTACTCCGAGCCGTCCGGGTTGACGTTCGGGATCACGTAGATCTCGACGCTGTCGACGAACCGCTTGATCGCCGGGTCGGAGGCGTAGCCCTGGGTGAACCGGTTCACGATCCGCAGGCACATCTCGGTGGTGAGGTGCTCGCGGGCGTGCTGGTTGCAGGTGAAGAGGACTTCGGGCTCGTTCTCGTCCGTGGCGACGTTGTCACTGATCTTGAGCATGTTCAGCGCGCGGCCCTGGTACGAGTTGCCGACGCTGCTCAGCCGCGCGATCGAGCCGAAGTTCGACTGGGCGTTGCGCAGTTCGGTCGTGACCTCGGCGTAGTTGTGGTAGCCGGAGTCCGACGGCGGGAAGTCGTTGATCGCGTTGGTGCCCACCTTCTCCGACCTGTCGACGACGCCACGCTGCTCGACGCGATAGCCGAGCGAACGGATCTTCGCCGCGTCGCGTGCCTCGCCGATGAACGTGGTCGTGCCACCCGCGGAACCGAGGACGTCGACACCGAGCCGGGAGATCTGGGTGCGCTGCTGCGAAGTCCCGGTGCCGAAGACCTCGTAGATCTGCACCTGCGCGTCCTCGGCCTGCTGGTCCGCGGTCGCCGGACTCGCGGCGACCGGGATGGTGAACGCCGCGACGGCCGCGATCGCCACGGCCATGCACCGTCTTATGCGCATCGTCGTCTCCTAGCTCTCAGGCAAGGGAAGGGAGGGGGAACCTCACCATGGCCGGAGCCGGAAGAGGAGAACAATCCGTAACGGTACGGATCTAATGCGTATTTCTACCCGTAGTTCGCGAAACAGAGAGCTTCGATGTCTCCGCGCAAGGCGGCGAACGGCCGCCGCCGGACGCGCTGCTGGACGATCGCGCCGAGCAGATAGGACAGGAGGGCTCGCGCTCGCGCCNCGTTCGGCTTCACCTACAACGACACCGCCCCCGGCATGACCGCCTTCCCTCGGCTGAGCCGAGGGAAGGGGGCCTTCACGCGCCCGGACGGCACAGCACCGGGTTCGCCAGTTCCGCGCACGGCCGGTGCCCGTGCGACCGGACGATGTCCTTGCCGACCTGATTCGTCAGGTACCGCAGGAAGCTCGCGACCAGCGAATCGGCCTTCGGCTCTCCGAACGTGTACGCGTACTCGGTCTCCCAGAACGGGTACGCCGCGTGGATCGCGCCCTCCAGGGTCGCCTGGTGGCCGTCGATCCGCACCGGCAGCACGTCCTCGCGTTTCGTGGCCGCGCCCAGTTCGCTGTAGCCCAGCGCGCCCGGCACCCGCGAAACCGCGTCGAGGACGTCGCTGGTGGACGGCTTCGCACACCGCACCACTCCCGGCTGGGCGCCCGGCGCCGGTTTGAGGCAGTCGTCGGAGTTGTCGCCGGGTTCCCGCTTGCCCGCCAGGATCTGGGCCTCGAACGTCCGTCGCGTGCCGGAGTCGGAATGCCGGTCGACGAGCCGGACCGGCTGGTCCTTGCCGCCGATCTCGCGCCAGTTCCCGATCTTGCCGTCGTAGACGTCGCGGATCTGGGCGAGCGTGAGGTCCTGGACTCCGGCTTCCTTGTTGACCACAAGCGTGAACAGCGAGAACGCGACCGGACGCGGAAGCAATTGCGGAAAGC
Source organism: Amycolatopsis coloradensis (assembly GCF_037997115.1). Lineage (NCBI taxonomy): Bacteria > Bacillati > Actinomycetota > Actinomycetes > Pseudonocardiales > Pseudonocardiaceae > Amycolatopsis > Amycolatopsis coloradensis. The sequence goes on along the minus strand of NZ_CP150484.1, from coordinate 597,616 downwards.
CCTCGCCCTTGGCGCCGTCGGAGAACGCCAGCACGCCGTCGTTCCCGGCCTGGTTCAGGCTGCCGAGCCCTTCCGCGCTCCCCCGGGTGTCGAAGACGAACGACGCACCCGGGCACGTCTTCGCGTACGAAGCCGTCGCCTCCTTCAGCACCGGCGCGAAGGCCGTCGATCCGGTGATCGTGAGTTTCCCGGCCGCGCAGTCCAGCGGCGGCGGCTTCTCGTCGAAGAACAGTGACCGGGTCAGCTGGAAGATGCTGATCACGACGAGGAAGAGGACCAGCGCCATCACCGAGCCCGTCGGCCCTGTGCGGCTCTTGGTCTCACGGAGGCTGCCGCCCTTGATCTCACCGACGACCTGAGGATCGTCGAAATCGTCGGGCGAGCCGTTGGGGACGCGGTCGAGCACGGCGAGGATCTTGTAGTGCGCGCCGCGGTTCAGCGGCACCCTCGGCAGGTCGATCACGCCGGACGGCCGTTCGGGATTCTCGTCGCGCGCGCCGAAACCGGAGTCGTCGCCGAAGCATTCGTGCAGATGCGGCGAGCTGAGTTCGGTCACCACCATCCCGGCCACGGTGCGGCCGGGGAACTCCACGCGGATGCCGACGCGGTCGTTCTCGTTGACCGCGTAGTCGTCGGTGTCGATGTCGGTGGTGCCGTTGTTCTCGATGCGCAGCAGCACGAACGACGGGTCGACGAGCCGCTCGCCGTTCTCGTGCTGGAGCTGCGCGAGCGCGTCGGCCGTCGGCGCGAACCCGCGCCCGGACGCCGTCGGAGTGTCCATCTGCACGCGGTAGCCGAGCCTTTTGCGGCCGACGAGCACGAACTCCCACAGGAACGCGACGGCCGGGACGGCGATCCCGGCCACCGCGAGCAGGACGTCCCAGGGAAAGCCTTCCAAGACCAGCCTCCAGGTTCGGGGTGTCGAACCTATGGCTCATCCCGGCGGGGGACGGCGGACTTCAGCCAGTGTTCACCGGCCGTCCGCGAAGGCGTAGTCGTCGAGGTCGAAGAACCGGCTCGTCACCATGGTTTCCAGCGTGGGCGAGGCTCGGAACGGCACGTCCCCGTTCGCGTCGAAGTAGTAGCTGTTGGCCAGTGAACAGCTGTCCTGGAAGAAGACCTGGTGCTTGCGGCGGTCCAGCATGCTCCGGAAGTACCGGTCGTTGGCCTCGTGCGTGACCTCGACGCGGGTCGCGCCGGTCTTCCGGGCATTGCGCAGGCACCGGATGATGTGCGCGGTCTGCGTCTCGATCAGGTTGAAGTACGAGGAACCGTTGTAGCCGTAGGGCCCGAGGATCGTGAACAGGTTCGGGAAGCCGGGGACGCTGACACCCTGATAGGCCTGGAACCGGTTCTCCTCCCAGAACTTCTCCAGATCGGCACCACCGGATCCGCGCACGGTGAAGGCGGGCATGTTGCCCTTCTCGAACACCTTGAACCCGGTCGCCAGCACCAGGACGTCGACCGGGTGCTCGGTGCCGTCGGCGGTGCGCACTCCGGATCCGGTGATCGCGTCGATACCCGTGGTCTCCAGCGTGACGTTGTCCCGGTCGAACGTCTGGAGGTACTCGTTGGAGAAGCTCGGCCGCTTGCACCCCAAGGCATAACGCGGCGTGAGCTTCTCGCGGGTCACGGGGTCCTTCACCGCGCGGCGCAGATGCGCGCGCCCGATCCGCTCCCCCGCGCCCGCGGTCGGCAGGAGATTGTGGAAATGCGCGGCCAGCGGGAAGGTCACCTCGACGAGTGCCTGGCTGGCCAAGCGGGACACCAGTTTCGCGCCCGGCAGCCGCCGCAACGCGAGCCGCGCCGGCCGCGGCAGGACGGCGTCGGGTTTGGGCAGGCACCAGATCGGCGTGCGCTGGAACACCGTCAGGTGACCCGCCTCCGGCGCGATGGACGGGATCACCTGCACGGCCGAAGCCCCGGTGCCGACAACGGCGACGCGTTTACCGCGCAGATCGACGCCGTGGTCCCAGCGCGCGGTGTGCATGACCTTGCCGCCGAAACCATCGAGCCCGTCGATGTCCGGCGGTTTCGGCTGGGTGAGCACGCCGGTGGCACCGACCACGAACCGTGCCGTCATCGACCAGCCCTCGGTGGTTTCGAGGCGCCACAAGTGCGTTTCGTCGTCGAAGGTCGCGGAGACGACCTTGCTGCCGAGGCGCGTGCGGCGGCGGATGTCGTACTTGTCGACGCAGTAGTCGGCGTACGCCTTCAGCTCGCGGCCCGGCGCGTAGACCCGCGACCAGCCGGAGATCTGCTCGAACGAGAACTGGTAGCTGAACGACGGGATGTCGACGGCGACACCCGGATAGGTGTTCCAGTGCCAGGCACCGCCGACGCCGTCGCCCTCTTCCAGCATCAGGAAGTCCTCGAAACCCGCCTTGTGAAGCAGGATCGCGGCGCCGATACCGGAGAAGCCTCCGCCGATGATCGCGATCTCGTGGTCCGGCGTCATGCGGGAAGTCCTTCCTTGGCGAAGAGCGAACTGGCGCCGAGCACGACGACGTCCGCCTGATGCTCGATACCTTCGGCCGTGCGGATCCCGTCGGGCGCGAAGGCGTAGACCGGCCAGGTGATGAGCTTGCAGCCGGGCCGCCGGAGCGCGCCGTAGTAGCCGAGTCCCGGCGCCGTCCGCCGCGAGCCGAATCGGCGGTCGGGCGTAAGGAGCCTGCGGATCCAGGGGTCTTTCACCTGCCAGCGCAGGAAAACCCGGGCGACGGCGACGCCGAGGACGGTCGGCCCGGGGACCGGCATCGGCACCACCCAGTCCGGCTCCTCCTGGAACACCTTCACCGAACGCGCGGTGGCCACCACTTCGGGCACGATCTGCGCCGCCTCGCGGCCGGGCGCGACCACGGCGACACGCTGCCCGGTGAAGTCGTGCCCGAACCACTCGGTGCCGCGCAGCACCTCGCCCCGGAATTCACCGAGGCTCATGACGCGACCGGTTCGTGGGTGATCTCCTCGGTCCACGACTGCGGCTTTCCCAGCAGCCGCGCGGGGATCAGCCGGGTCACCTTCACCATCGGGTCGGCGAGCAGCCGGTGGTAGACGTGCGAGCGGTCGACGATCATCGCCGCCTGCGCCTTGAGCACGTGGTACGCCGGGATGCGTTTGGTGAACTCGCCGCGGCCGCCGATCGCGGAGAACCGCTTCACGGCGTTGTACAGCTTCTTCTCCGGCAGGCCCATCGCGACGATGTTGTCCCGCATCTTGTTGATCAGCGGGACGAACACCACGATCAGGCCGAGGACGATCTGGGGTTTGAGCGAGCCGACGGATTCGGTGAGGAGCTTGGTCGTGGAGCCGGCTCCGATCAGTTCCAGCACCTCGAAATCGGCCGTGATGTGCCGGGACTCGTCGGAGTTGATATGCCGGAACACCTGGTGGCAAACCGGATCGGAGACCTCTTCCAGCAGGAACTTCACCAGTGCGCCGTCCAGCGCGCATTCCAGCAGCGGGATGAGCGTGGCCAGCGCCGTCAGCGGGAGCGTGTCGCCGTAGTCGTCGAGGACCTTGATGGCGAGCTTGACGTTGATGTTCGGCTCGGGCATCGAACCGTGCTCGTCGAGCATGCCCCAGCGTTTCATCAACGCCAGTTCCGCGTTGGCGTGCTTCTGTTCCTCCGCGTGGAAGTAGCGGTAGATCTCCTGGATCACCGGGGTCGGCGCCTTCTTGGCCAGCGAGGCGAACCCGCGGGCGCCGACGTGCTCGATCCACACGAGATCGGCCATGAACGGCCGCATCTTGGCGCGCAGTTCGTCGGTCATCGTCTCGGCGCCGGGCGCGTCCCAGTCGATGTCGGCCAGCGACCACTGCTTGTCCTTGATGGTCTGGAGCATCGCGGCGAAGTCGTAGGCCATCACTTCTCCTTTTCGGCGGGCAGGAACCGGCCGAGCAGGCCGGCGATCCGCGTGTACGGGACGGGCACGAACCGCTTGGCGTGCCACAGAAGCTGGGCGTCGGGCTGCGGCACCACGTACAGGCGTCCGCGATCGTGGGCGTCGAGCGTCATCCGCGCGACGCGCTCCGGCGAGAACCCGACCACGTCGGAGACCCGCTTGGCGAGCCCGCGAGCCTCGGCGTCGATGAGTTCGCCGCCGAAGATGTTGGTGCGCACGAAGGTCGGGCACAGCACGGTGACCGAGACGCCGGTGCCGGACAGCTCGGCCGCCAGCGTTTCGGAAAGGCTGACGACCCCGGCCTTGCTCACGTTGTACGCGGCCATCCTCGGTGCGGCGGTGAAACCGGCGGCCGACGCGACATTGATGACGCCGCCCGCCTTCGCCGCGCGCATGGCGGGGACGAAGGTGTGGCAGCCGTGGATCACGCCCCAGAGGTTCACGCCGAGGGTGCGTCGCCAATCGGACAGCGGGCTCTCCCCGACGAACTTGCCGCCCGCGCCGATCCCGGCGTTGTTGACGACGAGGTCCGGCTCGCGGCCGAACCAGGAGCGTGCCTGGCTCGCCAAGTCCGCGACTTCGTCCGCATCGGACACGTCACAGGCGATGGCGACCGCGTTCTCGAGCGTTTTCGCGGTTTCTTCGGCGGCTTCGAGATCGATGTCGGCGCAAACGACCCGGCTGCCGCGACGGACGAGCTCGGCCGCGATCGCCCTCCCGATCCCGCTGCCCGCGCCCGTGACGACGGCGTGCGCTCCCTGGGTCCGTTTCGTCATGCCGCCCTCACGATCGCCGGAAGATTGCCGGTGAGGAAGCGGCAAGCCCGCTCCATCGCCGGTGCCGCTTCGGGGATGAAGCGGGTCAACGCCTGGAAGACGTGCATCTGGCCGGGGACCACTTCGAGTTCGCAGTCCGCTCCCGCGCGGCGCAGGGCCCTGGCCAGCTCGATGGCGTCCGCGGCGAGCATTTCGAGTCCGCCCGCCTGAATGATCGTCGGCGGGAAACCCTTGATGTCGTCGAAGGCGAATCTCAATCGCGTCGAAGCGAGGTCGGCGTCCACTGTGTACAGACCGACCAGCCGCGCGGCCGCGGCGGCGGAGATCATCGGGTCCGGGCTCATGCGCTCTCTTTGGGCCGCCAACGAGAACGTCAGGTCGAACAGCGGCGAGAAGAGGGCCAGCGCGGCAGGCGGGTCTTTTCGTTCCCGGATCAGCTGCGCGGCGAGGTCGACCGCGAGATGCCCGCCCGCGGAGTCACCCGCGACAAGTATCCGCCGGTATCCCTGGCCGAGAAGCCGGTCGTAGGCCGCGCGGACGTCGTCGGCGGCGCTCGGGAAACGATGTCCGGGCGCGAGGCGGTATTCGCAGGCGAAGACCGGCAGCCCGGTGCCGGCGGAGACCCGTGTGGTCAGCCCGCGATGGGTGCGCGGCGAGCAGAGCGCGTAACCGCTGCCGTGGAGGTAGAGGACCACGGCGTTGTCTTCGGTCACCTCGGGCGCGCGGACCCACTCGCCGCGGATGCCCGGCTCGACGCGGCTCCCCTTCAACGGCGGCGAGGCCAGCCACAGGCTGCTCGCGATGAAGGCGCGGGAGAAGGCGACGCCCACCCGGTTGGCCGGGATCGCGTTGGCGATCGGCCGCACGAAAGCGGACGTCAGCGCGGCGGCCAGACCGGTTCGCAGGCCATTCTGCGGTCGCATGCCCTCAGAATGAATCTGAGGGCACCTGCTGTCAAGATGGAGAGGTGACCGCGTCCCGCCGCTACAGCGGCAAGACCGCCGACGAACGCCGCTCCGAACGACGGCTCGCCCTCCTCGGCGCCGCCCTCGACATCTGGCAGGAACAAGGCTGGGCGGCGGTCACCATGCGCGGCGTGTGCGCGCGGGCGAACCTGACCGACCGGTACTTCTACGAGAGCTTCGCGAACCGCGACGCATTGCTCGCCACCGCTTGGGAACAGGTCCGCGACGAGACCCTGCGGATGGTCCTCGACGCCGTCGCCGCCCGCATCGAGCAACCCGCGCTGGAGCAGCTGCGTGCCGCCGTCGACGTCGTCGTGCACCACGTACAGGAAGAGCCTGCCCGCGCGCAGATCCTGTTCGGCGACCACGCGGGCAGCGCGGTGCTGGAGCAACTGCGGCGGCAGACCGTCCAGGAGACCACCGGCCTGCTGATCGAACTCGCCCGGCCGCACCTGAAGCCGGACGTGGACGGGCTGGAGTTCCGGGTCAACGTCCTGCTGGGCATCGGCGGCTTCGTCGAGATCATGCTCGCGTGGCGCTCCGGCCTGCTCGACGCGGACGCGGACACGCTCGTCGGCCACCTCACCGGAGTGGGCACTTCGCTGTCGCGGATGTTCCTCAAGGGTGACACCAACGGGTGAATTTCGGGGCGGCCAGCGCCGCCGGCCCCGGAAACGGCTCAGGGCCCCATCCGGAGTATCCGAATGGGGCCCTGACCTGCGGAGCCGCCTAGGGGAATCGAACCCCTGACCTATTCATTACGAGTGAATCGCTCTGGCCGACTGAGCTAAGGCGGCGGACATCGGGCTCGCACCCGATGACGGGGACAAGTGTAGCGGAGGCTCGAACGTCACCTTCCAGGGCCACCGTCGTTAAGGTCCTATGACGCCGGTCTCAGTCCCCCAAGATCGGCCCATCCCCACTGGAGGACCTGTTCATGCGGCAACGACTGCCCCGTGTGCTGGCGCTTCCGGCCGCCGCGGCCCTGCTTCTGCTGACCGCGGCCCCGGCGACCGCCCAGACGATCCCGACCACGCCGATCCCCGATCCGGCGAACCCGGGACAGCCGCCGATGTCGGCGCCGATCGGGCCGCAGCCGCTGGGCAAGGCGGTCGGTGACGCGGGGGCGGCGCTCGGCGTCCTGCGGTTGCTGCCGAACGCGGTACCGACGAGCGCCATCCTCCCCGGAGCCGGCGAGATGCTGCCGAAGCAGTCCGCGCTCGAGGCCGGGATGGGGCTTTCCAGCGCGCAGGCCAACTCCGAGGCCTACCTGAGCTACGAAAAGGCGATCGCGCAGTCGTCGCCGTTCGGCCTGTCCGCCGCGGGCAACGCGCCGCAGACGCCGGGCAGCCTCGTGCAGACGGCGCTGCCGGACAACCCGAAGCCGATCAGCGGCGGCCTCAACGCGCCGAAGAACCCGCTGTTCAACCTGGGCCTGCTCAACGGTGAGGCACACGCGCGCTGGAGCCCGACGCTCGGGCCGTGCGTCGGCACGATCGCCGATTCGAGCACGTCGATCGCGAACCTCGCGCTGCTGCCGACCATTCCGAACATCCCGGGCGCCGAACAGCTGACCCAGGCCTCCGACCAGCTCAAGGCCGGTCTGGCGGCCCTGGGTCCTTTGGCGAACCTGGGCGGCCTGCTTTCGGGAACCAGCACCAACGCCGACGGCAAGGGCGCCGTGCTGAGCCTGCCGAACACGCTGTCGTCGCGTTCGGTCGTGCGGCTGGTCGACATCCCCGGCTCGAAGAACAAGGCGGTCGAGTCGACGTCGACCCTGCAGGCGGCCAACATCGAACTACTGAAGGGCACGCCGCTCGGCCTGACGATCAAGGTCGCCAGCCAGCCGACGCTGCGGGTCACCTCGACCGGCGACAAGAAGACGTCGAAGGTCGAGTACACCGCGCCGGTGCTGCAGATCGTCCGCGGCGACAAGGTGCTGTTCACCCTCGACGCGAACAACCCGACCAAGGACATCCCGATCGGGATCCCGCTGCCGTCGCTCAAGCAGGTCCCCGGCTTCGAGCAGCTGAAGAACGTGCCGGTCGTCGGTGGGCTCGCCGAGATGATGGACGGTGCCACCAAGCACCTTCCCGGCGGCGAGGCCGGGAACGGGCTCACCCTCGACCTCGGGGTGCTGAAGCTGTCGATCGCCGGGCTGAACCAGAAGTCGAGCGACATGACCTCGCCGTTCAAGGGCTTCCAGATGGGTGCCTCGGCGCGGCTGCTGGACCTGCAGATCCTGCCGACGACCGCGTTGCAGAAGGCGCTCCCGCCGGAAGCCGCGAAGAACCTCCCGTCGTCGCTGGCCCAGGTCTCGCTCGGCGAGCAGATCGCCCGCGCGTACGCGCCGGCCGGTGGTGTCGAGTGCGGCACGGCTACTCCGCCGCCCGCAGGCAACAACGGTGGCGCGGCGCCGAAGGGGCCGGTCAAGAACCTGGCCTACACCAACGCGGCCTACGACACGGTGCCGATGTTCTGGACGGGTACGGCGATGCTGCTGATCGGTGTCGTTCTCGTGGCCGCCATGCCGGGACGGCGTCGGCTCGCGGTGGTTCCCATCGCGAAGAACTCGCCTGGATCGCCGGGGTTCAAGCCTTCGCCGCGGCCGCGCTCGCTGGACTCGGAGGACTAGACGGGGCGAGGAGGGTGATGAACGGCCCTTTCACGCCTAGCCCCGGCGTGAGAGGTCCGTTCGTACGTGGGGCCTTCGCCGCTTTGACGCGGTGAAGGCCCCGTGCTTTGGATTTCGGCGCGGCGGATGACACACGGTCACCGGGGCAGTTCGATGCGGGTGTGTGGAAATAGCGACGTTGAGTGTCCCTATTTCCACACACCCCTCTCCCGATCGCCTCGCCTGATTTCCCCAAAGTCGCATCAGGGGCGTTGAGCGTCTCAAATGCGACATTGGGAACCCTCACCGCCGCCCCGCGAATCCGAAGCGACTTCACTTACCCACAGCACTTGTCCACAACCATCCCCACCTGTGGACAACTCCCGCGACCAGCCCTTTTACCCCTCCACCCCCGGTAGACTGGACTCGGGGTCGCCCCCCTGGGACGGGCGGGGGCTGGGGTGTGGCGGAGCCGAGCGGGTCAGCCTTGGCGCAGGGTGGTGACCATGGCTTCGACGGCGATCCTCGGCTTCACGTTCAGGTCGATGGCCTCGCGGCATTCCAGGACGGCTTCGAGCCGGCGCAGGATCGAGTCCGGCGCCCAGGCGGAGGCGGCCTGCGCGATTTCCGAGGCGTGGTCGGGGTGGTTCAGCGTGGCGCCCGCGCCGCTCGCGGTCACGAGCACGTCCCGGTAGAACGCGGCCAGGTCCACCAGCGCGAGGTCGAGAGTGTCCCGCTGGGTTCGGGTCGCGCGGGACTTCTGGCGCTTCTCGAGCTGCTTCACGGCGGCTTCGGCGGCTCGTTTCGCCCCGGCGACGCCCTTCCCGATGCCGTCGCCGCCCATCGCGGTGCGGAGTTCGGAACGCTCGGCCTCGTCGCGGACCTTGCTCTCCTCGCCCGCGTCGGCCTCCGCGGCGCTGATCAGCTGATCGGCGCAAGTGAACACATCGGACGGACGGCGCAGGCCGAGCGGGATCCGCAGCACGGTCGCCCGCCGTTGCCGGGCAGCCTCGTCGGTCGCGAGCCGCCGCGCACGGCCGACATGTCCACTCGAGACGGACGCGGCCCACCGCGCGCGTTCGGGATCGATGCCGTCGCGCTCCATGAGCACCTGCGCGATCGCCTCCGGCGGCGGCGTCCGCAGCGTGACCAGACGGCACCGCGAGCGGATCGTCACCGACACGTCGTCCGGGTGATCCGACGGCGCGCACAGCAGGAACACCGTGCGGTCCGGCGGCTCCTCGACGGCCTTCAGCAACGCGTTCGACGCGCCTTCGGTCAGCCTGTCGGAGTCCTCGATGATCACCACCTGCCACTTCCCGGTGGTCGGGCGGCGGGCGGCGGCCTGCACCAGCGAACGCATTTCCGCGACGGAGATCGAAAGGCCTTCGGGCACGACGAGCTTGACGTCCGCGTGCGTCCCGGCCAGCACGGTGCGGCAGCCAGGGCATTCGCCGCATCCGGTGCCGGTGCTGCACTGCAACGCCGCCGCGAAGACCCGCGCGGCCGTCGAGCGCCCCGAACCCGGCGGACCGGTGACCAGCCAGGCATGCGTCATCGCGCCGGGCGCGACAGGTTGGTCGTCGACGATCCGCGCGGCCGCGGCCGACGCCGTGGAAAGCGTGCGCGCGGCGGGCTCCTGGCCGACGAGCTGCTTCCAGACACCGATCAGCGCAGGGGCTTCCGTCATCTCACCTCGACCTTTTCCTCCGCCGGAGCGAGCCCGGCGAGCCTGCCGACGAGCACCGCGCGGATCGCCGTCCGCACCCGGTCGCTCACCTCGTCCTCGGTGCCTTCCGCGTCGACCACGACGTACCGGTCCGGGTCGGCGGCGGCCATTTCCGTGAGCAGATGCTGCACCCGCCACTGCGCGTCCAGTGATGCGGACTTTCGCATCACGGTGCCGGGATCGGCGTCGAGCAGGATGGTGATGTCGGGCCGCAACCGGCCGGTCGCCCAGTCGGCGAGCCCTTCGAGTTCCTGGCTGTCCAGGCCGGCCACCGCGGACAGATGCGCCAGCGGCGAGTCCACGAACCGTTCCATCACCACGACGGACCCGGCGTCGAGCGCCGGCTGGATGTCCCGTTCGACGATGTCCGCCCGCACCGCGGCGGCGGCCAGCGCCTGCGCCCGCGCACCGGACAGCGAAGCACCGGAGACCAGCTTCGCGAGCCGCTGATCGTCCAGCGCCGGGTCGGCGGCCAGCACGACAGGACGAGTACCGGCGCGCAGCCATTCGGCCAGCCGCGCGGCCTGCGTCTCGGTGTTGATCGCCCGCGTGCCTTCGAGCGCGATCAGCAGCCCGTTCACGCGACGCGGGCTACGGCGCAGGGCGTTGCGGAGGTCGGCGAGGATCGGCTCGGCCCGCCGGTCGTCCATCTGCCGGTACGCGAAGATGCCGGCGAGCAGCGCGAGGATGCCGCCGCCGATCATCACCGGCCGCGTGCCGTCGATCGTGATGGTGCTGCCCCACACCGAGATCGCGGTCGGCTGGACCAGGCTGATCAGCACCGGCACCAGCACCGTCGCACCGAACAGCACGATCTTCATCAGCGACTGGTAGATCGCGTTGATCCGGCCGCGGATGGAATCCTCGATCCGCGAACCGATGATCGTGACACCGGTCAGGAACGCGGTCCCCGCCCAGACGCCGACGGCGGCGACCGCGACCAGCGAAACGGCGAGATGCGGCGACAGCGCCACCACGACGAGACACAGGCCCGCGGCGACGATCGAGATCCCGAACAGCCGGTCGTGCGCGAGCCGTCGCGCTAGCTTCGGAGCCACCGCCATACCGGTGGCGAGCCCGAGGAAGACGGCGAGGACGAGCAGGTTGAACGCCGCGTCACCGGCGAGCAGGCTGGACGAGTACGGCTTGGCGGATCCGATCACCGCGCCACCGGCGGCGAACGCGCCGAACGCACCGATCATCAGCCCGCGAACCAGCGGCGTCGTCCGCACGAACCGGGCGCCGTCGGCGATCATCTGCCGGAAGCCGAACTTCTCCTCGTCGGCGGCCTTGACCTTGGGCTTCTCGACCGCGTGGACGTTGCGCAGCGACAGCTCGGGGATCCGGGTCGCGATCACGATCGCGCTGGCCAGGTACAGCAGGCCGGTGATGACGACGGCGACCTTGGCGATGCCGAGCTGGGCGTCGCCCTGGAAGAAGTGGAACGTCGTGTTGCTACCGGTGAGCACGGCGTTCGCCCCGGCCGCGGTGATCACCGCGAGGCCGTAGGTCATCACCATGCCGAGCTGGTTGGCCGTCTCGACCTGGTCCGGACGGCGCAGCAGGTTCGGCACCGCCGCGTCCTTCGACGGGATCCACATCATCGAGCAGCAGCCGACCAGGAAGTTGCCGACGAACACCCACCACGGTGTGCCGACGAACGCGATCGACAGCAGGAACCCGCACCGGCCGAGGTCGCAGAGCACCATCACCTTGCGCCGGTCGAACCGGTCGGCGAGCAGCCCGCCGAGCGGGGCGAACAGCAGCCCCGGCAGCAGCGAGGTCAGCACGACCCCGACGAACGCGAAGTTCTGCGCGGCGTAGTTGTCGGTCAGTTTGGTGACCAGACCGGTCAACGTCAGGAGGTTCAGCCAGTCCGCGACGCTGCACAGGTAGGAGACACCCCAGATCCGGCGGAACGGCTTGATCGCCAGCACCCGCCGCACGCGGTGCATGGTGGAAGCGTCACGCCCCGCCGAATCACCCGTGCCCGCTTCGGGCAAAGACTGCACGCCCTCGCTGATACGCCCACCCCACTAGTCACGCGGCGCCGAGGTGCGACCCGGGTCAACACCGGGTACCCCGACCGTACGGCCAGGGTATCCCGATGGGTGAGGTATGGATGGACGGCCCCGTCCGGCGCTATCCGCCGGACGGGTTACCCGAAGATCCCCGCGATGCTGTTGAACAGGCTGGACAGCAGCTGGATGGCGAGGACCGCGAAGACGATCATGAGGGTGATCGCGATCATGACGCCTGCCGTGTTCGACGACGGTTTACCGAGTCGCGGCATCTGCATGGAGCGCTTTGCACGCCGTACTTCGACTTCGGCCTCTTCGTCGACCTCGACCGGCTCTTCCTGCTTCACGCGCCGGGGCTGGCGGATCAGCTGAGAAGGCCTCGACGGCCAAGTGCGCTGCTGGGGCAGGATCCCGATCGGCGCAGCGCCTTGCTCACCGACCGTGCTGACGATCTTGGCGGGTGACTGCGCGGCGGTCTGCTCGGCGCCCGGGCTTTCGGCGGGACGCTCGTCCGCGAGCATGGCCGCGTCGACCATCCTGCTCACGACTTCCGGGTCGTGCTGTACCGGTCCCGGCACCTGCACGTGGACGTCGTCGGCTCCCGCCGACGGGGACGCCGCGCCGGTCGTGACCAGCCCGGACAGCGGGTCGGCGAACGTGTCGCCCGGAGGATCTGCCTGAGTGCCGTCGCCTTTCACGAAGTCGGGGGCATCGAAGAAGGGAGTTTCGCCCTTCCCGCTCATGGTGACCACCTCACTACGGAATGTCCTCTGCTTCCAGGGTAACCACCTCGGCCCGCCGCACATCCGCCCAATGGGCCAGATAAATGTCACGCGCCGCGAGGCTGATCTTCACATCCTCCAGCAAAGGCTCGAAGAAAGAACGCCGGTACCGGGCATCTGTCGCGGTCGACGCGGCGAAGTACAGACCGGAGAAGACGGCGAGGAAGACGGAGACGTTGACGAGCGCGGAACTCACCGGAAGGGGGACACCCAGCAGTGTGCCGGGCGCCGATTCGCGGCCGGCGAACTCGGTCACGACCTCCGGACTGAGGATCAGCACGCCGAACACGACGAAGAAGGCGAACACCAGCACCCCGAACGCCACGATCTGCACCGCTTGGGCGAAGAACAGCACCAAGGCGATGTTCAGGCGCTCGGTCTTCGTCAGCGCGCGCCGGTCCGGCGGAGGCGTGTCGTCGTCGAACGGCGTGCCGCGCAGGACGGTCGCCCCGGATTCCACGGTCCAGGACTTCAGCTCCTTGATCTCGTCGGAGAGCATCGACGCCAGGAACACCGCGCCGATCAGGACGAGGAAGCCTGCCACCAGCCACAACCGGCCGGGGGTCAGCCGTTCCACGGCCTGCCACAGCTCGGCGGTGAAGAAGCTGAACATCACCACCAGCAGGAGCAGCGGCAACGCCCGTGACGCCAGCGAGCCGATGGCTCTGACCTGGGCGACCGCGCTCCGCGCCGCCCAGGTCAGGATCGAACCGACGCCGATCCGGACCAGCAGCATCAGCACACCCAGCGCGGCGAGGTTGGCGAGCACCGCGATCCACAAGGGGTTGTCCCACGCCACCAGCCCGGTGAGCCGCTCGCCGAGCGGCAGCACGAACAGCCAGAAGCCGATCGTCGCCGCCATGACGGCCAACCGGACCCTGGTGCGGCTGAGCACGCGGAGCAGCTTCGCCATCAGACGACCGGCGATCACCGGGACCACGACCACGGCGAACGTCAGTGCCAGCACGCCGAGGACGTAGCCGACACCGCTGTCGCGCATCCTGGCCGCGAGCACGTCCTCGGGGACGTCGAGCAGCTTCAGCAGCCCGGCCAGCAGCAGGTCGAGCAGGCACAGGAACACCAGCCCTGGTGTGGACCGGCGCAACATCCCCGCCCCGCGCCTCCGCCGGTGGATGACCATCGGCAGCCCTCGCCGACGGAACCACGCGTCGGCCGCGCGCCGGTCCAGGTCCATGCCTCCCCCTCGTCCTCGCTCAAGGCGGCTACGTCCGGCTCAAATCCACCGCCTCGTGCAGCCAGCCCGCCAGTGCCCGGCGGTCCATTCCACCGAACATCAGCCACCCTTCGGAAGGGGCGGCGTACAACACGAACCTCCCCAGATCGTTGTCGACGATCACGAAGCCGTAGTCCGGGTACTCGGCGTTCAGTCCGCCGAAGGCGACCAGATCGAGGATCGCCGTGCCGGTCCGCGGACGGCTCAGCGTGTCCGCGACCAGGCCGACCCCTTCGTCCTGGCCGGGCAGCGGCACGCCGTGCCCGTCGATCCTGATGCGCATCGGCTCGGTCTCACCGGCGGGGACATGCGGGAGCCCGCCGAAGACGCGGGCGCCCAGCTCGCCGAAATCGCTCAGGCTGAACGTGGTCCGCCGCCCCGCCCTCATCCGCCAGACGACCGCCTGATGCCCGTCGCCGTAGCAATCGACGCGCACCGAGCGGGGCGCGGACGCGAAGACGCCGGTGAGGACGCCTCGCACCGAACCTCGCAGCATCACGCCGTGCATCCGGACCGCCGCGGGATGGATTTCGCCGTTCTCCATCAGGCCTGCCTCTTCGAGCATCGCCGCCTTGGCCGCGTACCGCTCGGCCTGGGTGACGAGATCCGCCGGCTCGTCGTACGACGGGCACAGACGGCGGATCTCGTCGTCGGTGATCTCGGGGTCGTAGCCCAGGTACACGCTCCGCCGCTCGGGCACGGCGCGCAGCACCGGCTCGGCGGCGCGCCTCATCAGTTCCTTCACGGTCGCCGGTTCACGCATGGTTCTGCACCGCCTTCACGATCCATTGCTCGGCCGTCGACCGGCTGGCCGGGCCCCAGGTGAGCGTCCAGCGGCCGTCGCCGTCCATCGCCGCGCTGAACTGGTACCGGCCGAGGTCGTTGTCCACCAGGCCGAACGCGCCGTGCGGGTACTCGGCGAGGATGGCGTTCCGCACCGCGAGATCGACGAGGACCGTGCCGTGCCGCGGCCGCGAAGCACCCTCACGGATCACCTCGACGGCTTCCCGCGCCCGCACCGGGATCAGCCCGCCCGCGTCCGTCTCGATGCGCACCGTCTCGCCGGTGCCGGGCGGATGGTCGGGCAGCCCGTCGAACACCCAGCCCGGCAGCGCGCTGAGGAAACCGGACCGCAGCCGCGCTCGCCTGCCGAGCTTGTTCAGCACCGTGGTGTAGTCCTCGTCGCCGAAGAACCGGACCTCCCACGGCTCCGCGCGCGACGGGAACACCCCGGTCACCACGCCGCGGATGAACCCGCCGCGCAGCGCGCGATACAGCCCGACGGCCTCGGGCGTGACCTCACCGCCGGGGGCCAGCCCGATGGTCGCCATCCCGCTCACGAACCGGGTGTACTGCTCCACCTCCTCGGCAAGCGTGAGCCCCGGAGTCGGCTCCTCGTCGGCGAGGACCGGCGGCACGACGAGCTCCGGATCGTAGAACTCCATCACCGAGGGACGCTCCGGAACCTCGGCGGCCAGCGGGGCGATGACCTCGTCGATGACGTCGAAGACAGCGGTCGTTGAAGTGCTCACCTGACCATTGAACACCCTGGTACCGACAATTTTTAGAACTTTTGTTCGAACGGGTGAGGTCGTTCGGCGAACGGTCGGCGAGCGGTTTCCGGTCGACAGTTTTGCTCGTCTGAGCTATTTATTGCTCATGCAAGCAAAAGCGAAGACGTTCACCGAGAGTGCGAGACGCGCACAGATCGTGGCCGCGGCCATCGAGACGATCGCCGAGCTCGGCTACGCCCGCGCGTCGTTCGCCCGGATCGCGAAACAGGCGAACCTGTCGAGCACCGGGCTCATCTCGTACCACTTCGCGAACAAGGAGGAACTCGTCCGCACGGTCCTCGAAGACGTCTTCCGCGAGATCGGCGCGTTCATGGCCGAGCGGATGAGCGAGCCCGCGTCCGCGAGCGAGGCGCTGCGGACGTACCTGGAGGCGAACCTCGAATTCGCCGCAACGCAGCCGACCCGGATGCGCGCGTTGCTGAACATCTTCCTCGGCGGCGCACTCGACTACGACCCGGCGAACGAGCGGGCGGCGCTGGAACCGGTCGAACGCATCCTGCGCTGGGGCCAGGAGTCGGGAGAGTTCCGCGAGTTCGACGTCCACGTGATGGCGACGACGATCCNGCCTTTCATAGCAAATTTTGCTATGAAAGGCCCCTTCATAGCACTTGAGGGAACTACTTCGTCTTCGTGGCCGTCGAAGGCTTCTTCGCCGCCGCGGTCTTGGTCGCCGTCGACTTGGTCGCGGCGGTCTTCTTGGCCGCGGTCGTCTTGGTGGCCGTCGTCTTCG
The DNA here is from genome assembly GCF_037997115.1 of Amycolatopsis coloradensis. Taxonomy (NCBI): domain Bacteria; kingdom Bacillati; phylum Actinomycetota; class Actinomycetes; order Pseudonocardiales; family Pseudonocardiaceae; genus Amycolatopsis; species Amycolatopsis coloradensis. The sequence goes on along the minus strand of NZ_CP150484.1, from coordinate 581,286 downwards.
ACGCCGCCGTCTTCCGCGCCGGAGCCTTGCGCTTGGGCGCCGGGCCCTTCGCGCGCTTCTCCGCCAGCAGTTCGGCGGCGCGCTCGGCGGTCAGCTCCTCGATGCTGTCCGACTTCCGCAGCGTCGCGTTGTACTCGCCATCTGTCACGTACGGGCCGAAGCGGCCGTCCTTGACCACCATCGGCTTACCGGACGCCGGGTCGTCGCCCAGTTCCTTCAGCGGCGGCTTCGCGGTCGCGGACCGGCCACGCTGCTTCGGCTCCGAGTAGATCTTCAGCGCCTCTTCGAGCGTGATCGAGAACAGCTGGTCCTCGGTCGTGAGCGAACGCGAGTCCGTGCCCTTCTTCAGATACGGCCCGTAGCGCCCGTTCTGCGCGGTGATCTCGTCGCCGGATTCCGGGTCCTTGCCGACCACGCGCGGCAGCGAGAGCAGCTTCAGCGCGTCTTCGAGAGTCATCGTCTCGATCGACATCGACTTGAACAGCGATCCCGTCCGCGGCTTCGGCTGCTTCGCCTTGGCGGCCTTCTTCTGCGCGGCCGTCGCGCCCTCGGGCAGCGGCTCAGGCTCGGGCAGGAGCTCGGTGACGTAGGGGCCGAAACGGCCTTCCTTCGCCACGATCTCGTGTCCGCTGACCGGGTCCTTGCCGAGTACGCGGCCTTCCTGCGGCGTCGCGAACAGCTTCTCCGCGATGTCCTTGGTCAGCTCGTCCGGTGGCAGGTCCTCGGGCAGGTTCGCCCGCTGCGACGTCCCGTCGACCTCGCGCTCGAGGTACGGGCCGTAGCGGCCGACACGCACGACGACGGTGTGACCGTCGGCGTCGGTGAACAGGGGGATCGAGTTGATCTCGCGGGCGTCGATGTCCTCGACGCCCGAGCCGACCAGCTTCTTCAGCCCGCCGAGACGGCCGACCGAACCGTCGACGCCCATGTCGCCACCGAAGTAGAACTTCGACAGCCACTGCGTGCGGTGCTCGTCACCGGCGGCGATACGGTCGAGCTCGTCCTCCATGCCGGCGGTGAAGTCGTAGTCGACCAGCCGCTCGAAGTGCCGCTCCATCAGGCCGATCACCGCGAAGGCGACCCAGGACGGCACCAGCGCGGAACCCTTCTTCCACACGTAGCCGCGGTCCTGGATGGTCTTGATGATCGACGCGTACGTCGACGGGCGGCCGATGCCCAGCTCTTCGAGCTTGCTGACCAGGCTCGGCTCCGAGTAGCGCGCCGGCGGCGACGTGGTGTGCCCGTCCGGGCTCAGCTCGGTCGCGGTCAGCGCCTGGTCCTTGACCAGCTGCGGGAGACGGCTCTGCTTGTCGTCCGCCTCGCCACCGCTCTCGGTGTCGACGGCCTCGACGTACGCCTTGAGGAACCCGGCGAAGGTGATCGTGCGGCCCGACGAGGCGAACGTGACCTCCTCGCCGCTGGTCGCGGTGCCGACGATGCGCACCGACATCGTGGTGCCCTTCGCGTCCGCCATCTGCGACGCGATCGTGCGCTGCCAGATCATCTCGTAGAGGCGGTACTCGTCGGTGTCCAGATCCTTCGCGACCTGGCCCGGCGTGCGGAAGACCTCGCCAGAGGGACGGATCGCCTCGTGGGCTTCCTGCGCGTTCTTCACCTTGCGGGTGTACTGGCGCGGCGACGGCGAGACGTATTCCTTGCCGTACAGCTGCGTCGCCTGGCTGCGCGCCGCCGAGATCGCCGACTCCGAAAGCGTCGTGGAGTCGGTACGCATATAAGTGATGTACCCGTTCTCGTACAGCTTCTGCGCGATCCGCATGGTGCGCTCGGAGGTGAACCGCAGCTTGCGGCCAGCCTCCTGCTGCAGGGTCGAGGTCATGAAGGGCGCGTACGGCTTGCGCGTGTACGGCTTCTCCTCGACGCTCGCGACCTTGAAGTCGCGGTTCTTCAGCGCCTCGGCCAGCCGGACCGCGTCGGCCTCGGCCAGCACGCGGATCTCGCTGGTGGAGGCCTTGAGCTGCCCGTCCGAGCCGAAGTCGCGGCCGGTGGCCAGGCGCGCGCCGTCGACGGCGATCATCCTGGCGGGGAAGGTGCGCGGGGAGGCGTCGGCTCCGGCGTCCATGGTCGCCGAGATGTCCCAGTACGACGCCGAGGTGAAGCGCATGCGCTCGCGCTCCCGCTCGACCACGATCCTGGTCGCGACGGACTGCACGCGGCCGGCCGAAAGCTTCGGCATGACCTTCTTCCACAGCACGGGCGAGACCTCGTAGCCGTAGAGCCGGTCCAGGATGCGGCGGGTCTCCTGCGCGTCGACCAGGTCCCCGTCGAGCTCGCGGGTGCTGTCGGCCGCGGCGCGGATCGCCTGCTCGGTGACCTCGTGGAAGACCATCCGGCGCACCGGGACCTTCGGCTTGAGGGTCTCCAGCAGATGCCACGCGATGGCTTCGCCCTCGCGGTCGGGGTCCGTGGCGAGGTAGAGCTCGTCGACGTCCTTAAGCAGCCCCTTCAGCTCGGTGACCTTGGACTTCTTGTCCGGCGTGACGACGTAGAGCGCCTTGAAGTCGTTGTCGACGTCGACACCCAGCCGCGCCCACGACTCGCCCTTGTACTGGGCGGGGACGTCGGCCGCGCCGCGAGGGAGGTCGCGGATGTGTCCGACGGAGGACTCCACGACGTAGTTACCGCCGAGGTACGGGGCGATCTTGCGGGCCTTGGTCGGCGACTCGACGATCACCAGCCGACGACGGCCCGCGCCGTCGTCCGACGCCGCGGTCTTCTTCGTCCGTGCTCCTGCCACGCTGTCCTGCTCTCCGCTCATCTTCGGCGCCTTCGCGCCGCCTCTCGACCCGTCAGTGTGCACGCTCGCACCGCCCGGACCACGGCTAGGTGGTGCAACACGCCGCCGATCGTGTGTCCAGCGCATCGCCGCTGACCTCGTCGACGTTTCCTTTCAACACCTAGCACGTGATGTCGGACACGTCCGCCCGGGGGCCCGCGTGACGGGGCGAACACCCTCCGTTCGACGGTGGTGGCCCCCTCCCGCCAACGCTTCACTTGATGTCCACGCCGACCCGAAAGGACTCCACGTGACCCGACGACTCCTCGGCACACTGTTCGCCATGCTGACCGCGTCCGCGCTGGTCGGAACCGCGACAGCGCAAGCGGCCACGACCACCTTCGCCGGAACCGTGGCGTTGTCGAACTGCTCGGGATCGGTGGTCAAACCACCCGAGGCGAGCCTCGACGACCCCGCCCTCGTCCTTTCCAACGGACACTGCCTGCAAGAAGGTTTCCCGGACCCCGGGGAAGTAATCGTCGACAAGCCGTCCACGCGGACCTTCAGCCTGCTGTCCAAGGACGGCCGCTCTTCGCTCGGCACGCTCAAGGCGAAGAAGCTGCTCTACGCGACGATGACCGACACCGACGTCTCGCTCTACCAGCTCGACACCAGCTACGCCAAGATCAAGTCGGCCTACGGCATCGCCCCGCTGACGCTCTCGCCGACCCGTCCGTCGGCGGGTATCGCGATGGACGTGGTGTCGGGTTACTGGAAGAAGATCTACTCCTGCAACGTCGACGGCTTCGTCCACGAGCTGCGCGAGGCGAACTGGGTCTGGAAGGACTCGATCAGGTACACCTCGGCGTGCAAGACGATCGGCGGGACCTCGGGGTCGCCGATCGTCGAGAGGTCGACCGGCAAGGTCGTCGGCGTCAACAACACCGGCAACGAAAGCGGCCAGCGGTGCACGATGAACAACCCGTGCGAGGTGGACGCGGCCGGGAAGGTGACCGTGCGGAAGGGCATCAACTACGGGCAGCAGACCTACCAGCTGACCTCCTGCCTCTCGCACAGTGAACTCGACCTGTCGAATCCGAACTGCCGGGCTCCGAAACCCTGATGTCTACCTCGTGAGTGGTAAGGACGGTTCTAACCGTCCTTACCACTCACGAGCGTCAAACGGCACGCACCACGGGCACGAGACTGGGCCAAGCGGGCTCGGCACCCGCCGGCGCGTCTCCGATCAGCTCCAGCACATGCGCGAGCCGCCTCCGTCCGGTGACCCGGAGCAGTGCCTCTTCACCTTTCTGCGCCTTCGCCGGCACGCCCAGCTGGGCCAGCGCCGTGATCAGCCGCTCGTGCGTCTCCGGCGCCTCCGGATCGAGCGCGAGCAGATAGCCGTTGCCCTGGGGACTGCCCGCCGCGAGCGCCCACATCCTCAACATGGCCCCGTCGAGCCGGAAGCCCTCCGGCAGGACCTTCTCTTCACCACGGTTCCAGCGCTGCTCCAGTGGCAGCAGGTCGACCCGGAACGGCGTCCTCACGAGCGGCCGCCCGCATTCGGCGGCCGAGACCTGCGCCTCCGCGCCGCGACGACGGCATTCCCTGGCGAGGGCACCCGCCCGCCACGGCTCGTCGACCACGGCGGACAGCCGCGCGGCCGTCCGCCCGAAGCCCGTCATCCGCCCGGGCCCGCACAGCACACCGGCGAGATCGGCGAGCCCCGGCCCGCTCGCCTCCGCCGAGAAGAGCGAGATCGTCCCGTCCACCCGGACAGAATAGAACACAAGTTCGAGTCATGACCAGTGATCGCGGGGTGACTCAGCGAGGTTGTTTGACCAATTCCTGGCAAATCGGGATCCGGCTGCTCGCCGCGGCGAGCTGAGGGACGTCGTTAAGGCCCCTGAGAAGGTCGAGGCGGTCTAGTTCGTCGAGGGACGTCCTCGCGTCGCGAAGCGCCGTTTTCGTCGCCTCGGGGTCGCTTGAGGAGTCGAGGCGGTGACGGACGTCGTCGGCACGGGCGCGGATGCCGGCGAGCTGGGCGACGGCGGCCGTGCGCGAGGTGTCACCGCCCGTGACCGGCGCCGGACCGAGGTTCTCGAAGGCGGCGGAGGTGCGGTCCAGCCCTTCGACCACCGAGGTCATCAGCTCGCTGGAGGTACGGGAAGCCTGCTGTGGCGTGCTCGGATCGACGCTGGGCAGCGTCGCCAGCGTCCGGACGAGGCCGCCCGCCGCGCCGCAGTACCCCTCCGTCCAAGCGGAGGCGGGGTCGGCCTCCGACGCGCTGACCGTCGCGAGACCTTCTTGTCTGGCGTGGGAAGTCACCGCGGGCTGGTGCCCGCACCCGGCGAGGCCGAGTCCGATACCTGTTGCTAGCGCGGCAAGGACGGTGAACCGCGGCCGCACGAAAACACCTCCCGACCTGACGACTTCCCGGCTGGCCCCCGACGGTACCGATACCGGGGGGCAATGCAAATCAACGCGGCGGAAAGAAGGTCAGGAAGGCAGCTTCTTGCAGTTCGGGGCCTGCGCGGCCAGTGTTTTCAACGAAACGTTCGTTTCCAGCTGCTGGAACGGGTCGGGCATGTCGTTGATGTCGGATCCGATTTGCCGGAAGGAAACCGCGGCGGCCGCCACGGCGGCCTTGTCGTCCTTCGGCGCCGCGTCGAGCGCGGCCTTCGCGGCGAGCACCTTGTCCCGGATCGGCGTCAGCGCGTCGACGATGCTCCTGCGCGCCGCGTCGGCTTCCGCGCTCGGCGCCTGGCCGAGCTTCCCCAAACCGGTGACCGCGTTGTCGAAACCGGGCGCGAACACCCCGAAGGCCTCGTCCATCACCTTCCGCGCACTGGCGACGTCGTCCTGCTCGAAGTCGGGCATCGTGAAATCGCCGATCTTGGCGAAGTCGATCAGCGAACCGCAGAAACCGTCCATCCAGGAACTCCCGGCCGCGGGGGCGGGAGAAGAAGGAGAAGGGGCGGCCGTCCGCTCGGCGCCGCCACAGCCCGCCAGCAGGAAAACGGCGGCGAACAGGATGATCGAACGCCTCATGGCAGGGACTCCCCCGGGATCGGATCGGCGTGACGCGCAGACATTAGCCTGCGCCGGACAGCCGCCGGGCCCGCCACGAAAATCGTGACGGGCCCGGCGGAGGAAACTTTCCGGCGTTAAGCCTTCGCTTGCGCGGGGTTCTCGGAAAGCACCGACTCGCGGCGCTTGGAGACCACGATCGCCGCGACGATGATCGCGACGGCGACCAGCGAGATCGCGATGCGGATGCCGACGTTGGCGTCCGCGCCGATCGAGAACTGCACGACCGCCGGGGCGATCAGCACCGACACCAGGTTCATCACCTTGATCAGCGGGTTGATCGCGGGACCGGCGGTGTCCTTGAACGGGTCACCCACGGTGTCACCGATGATGGTGGCCTCGTGCGCGTCCGATCCCTTGCCGCCGTGGCTTCCGTCCTCCACGAGCTTCTTCGCGTTGTCCCAGGCACCACCGGAGTTGGCGAGGAAGATCGCCATCAGGGTGCCGGAAGCGATCGCACCGGCGAGGTAACCGGCGAGAGCGCCGGTGCCGAGGCCGAAGCCGACCGCGATCGGGGCGAAGACCGCGAGCAGACCGGGCGTGGTCAGCTCACGCAGCGAGTCACGCGTGACGATGTCGACGACCCGGCCGTACTCGGGACGGGTGGTGCCCTCCATGATGCCCGGGATGTCGCGGAACTGGCGGCGCACTTCGTAGACGACCGCGCCGGCGGCACGGGACACCGCGTTGACCGCGAGACCGGAGAACAGGAACACGACCGCCGCACCGATGATGACACCGACCAGGGTGTTCGGGCTGACCACTTCGTTGACGAAGAAGTTCAGCGCGGACGCGCTGGCCTGCGCCGCCTCCGGGATCGACTTCAGCGCCTTGCTGATCGCGTCCTGATAGGACCCGAACAGCGCCGTCGCCGCGAGGACCGCCGTCGCGATCGCGATGCCCTTGGTGATGGCCTTGGTGGTGTTGCCGACCGCGTCGAGCTCGGTGAGGATCTGCGCGGCGTCTTCGTCGACGTCACCCGACATCTCGGCGATGCCCTGCGCGTTGTCCGAAATCGGGCCGAAGGTGTCCATCGCGACGATGACGCCGACGGTGGTGAGCAGACCGGTACCGGCCAGCGCCACGGCGAACAGCGCGACGCCGCCACCGAGCAGGTACGCGCCGAACACGGCCGCGCTGATGACGAGCGCGGTATACACGGCGGACTCGAACCCGACCGAGATACCGGCCAGGATCACCGTCGCCGCACCGGTTTCGGAGGACTTGCCGACCTCCTTGACCGGCTTGTGCTCGGTGCCGGTGTAGTAGCCGGTGAGCTTGAGGATGACCGCCGCGAGCACGATGCCGATGATCACCGAGATGGTCGCGATCAGCGCCGGGCTACCGGGCTCGCTGGTCGCACCGCTGGTCAGCTCGGAGAACGAACCGGGCAGGTAGACGAACGCCGCGATCGTCGAGAGCACCGCGGAAATCGCCGCGGAGATGTAGAACGAGCGGTTGATCGTGACCAGACCGCCTTCGCCCGCCTTGGCCTTGGTGATGTAGACACCGATGACCGCGGTGATCACACCGATGGCGGGCACGATGAGCGGGAAGATCAGGCCGTGCACGCCGAACGCGGTGCTACCCAGGATCAGCGCCGCGACGAGCATGACCGCGTACGACTCGAAGAGGTCCGCCGCCATCCCGGCGCAGTCGCCCACGTTGTCACCGACGTTGTCGGCGATGGTGGCCGCGTTGCGCGGGTCGTCCTCGGGGATGCCCTGCTCGACCTTGCCGACCAGGTCCGCGCCGACGTCGGCGGCCTTCGTGAAGATACCGCCGCCGACACGCATGAACATCGCGATCAGCGCGGCACCGAAACCGAAGCCCTCCAACACCTTCGGGGCCTGTCCGGTGTAGACGAGGACGACCACCGCGGCGCCGAAGAGACCGAGACCGACGGTGATCATGCCGACGACGCCACCGGTGCGGAAGGCCAGGCGCATCGCCTTCTCGCGACCGCCCGCCTCGCGCGAAGCGGCCGCGACACGCAGGTTCGCCTGTGTCGCCAGCCACATGCCGAGATAGCCGATCGCGAAGGAGAACCCAGCGCCGACCAAGAAGAAGATGGACCGGCCGATCTTCTCGTTCCAGTCATCGGCCGGCAAAGCGAAGAGCAGCACGAAAACGATCGCACCGAAGATCGCTAGGGTGTTGCGCTGCCGTTTGAGATAGGCAGCCGCGCCTTCCTGCACTGCCTTCGCGATGTCCTGCATCTTGGAGGTGCCCTGGCCCGCGGCCAAGACCTCCTTGAGCAGAACGTAGCCGATGACCAGTGCGGCAAGGGCGACCACGGCGATCACACCGACGATGGTGTAACCACCTCCGGAGAGCGTGAGTTCGCCCTCCGCGAGGAACTGCCGGGACATTCGTCCTCCTGGAGACGTCGCCGTTGGCCAACGACGATCCGCCGATGGAACCGGCGTGCCGACGCTGGCATGGGGATCTGAGCCGAACGTCACGCTAGTCGCACTGCAAGGCACGTCTCACATGACGCTCGCCACAGACGGTGTGGATTGCGGGAGTGTATTGGTAGTGGGATGGCGGGCGGCAAGGCGTCCCCGCCACCGTACGTTCCGTAATCGTGTGAGGCTGGTCACTGTATCGATCATCGGCGGCCACTTCCAGTGCCCGTTCCGTCCGGCGGCGGACCGTTTCTGTCGGTGCGCTGTGCGAAGCTTCCGAAGGTGGACGGCACGGTGCGATCCGGCAAGGGCCGGCGGCTTCTCGACCGCGCGACGGCGGGGATCCCGGCTTCGCTGTACCCGGTCACCCATGTGGCCGAACTGCCGGCCCGTCCGGCGGATTCCGTGGACTGGCCGGAGTGGGCGGCGGGTCCGGTCGTCAAGGCGCTGAAGGCGAACGGAGTCGAGACGCCATGGCGGCATCAGGCGGAGGCCGCGTCCTTGGCCCGTGAGGGCCGGCACGTCGTGATCTCGACCGGCACCGCGTCGGGCAAGTCGCTCGCGTACCAGTTACCGGTGCTCTCGGCACTGGTCGAGGACGAGCGGGCCACGGCGCTGTACCTGTCGCCGACCAAGGCGCTCGGCGCCGACCAGTTGCGCTCGGTGTCCTCTTTGGACATCAAGAAGGCGCGGGCGGCGTCGTTCGACGGGGACACTCCGCTGGAAGAGCGGGACTGGGTCCGCGCGCACGCGAACTGGGTGTTCACGAACCCGGACATGCTGCACCGCGGGATCCTCTCGTCGCACGCGCGCTGGTCCCGGTTCTTCCGGCGGCTCTCGTTCGTCGTCGTCGACGAATGCCACAGCTATCGCGGTGTCTTCGGTTCCCACGTGGCGCTGCTGCTGCGCCGGTTGCGAAGGGTCGCTGCGTACTACGGCGCTTCGCCGGTCTTCGTCCTCGCGTCCGCGACGACCGCGGACCCGGCGGCGTTCGCGTCGAAACTCACCGGACAGGACTGTGTCCCGGTCACCGAGGATGGCTCGCCGCGCGGCGCTCGCACGGTCGCGTTGTGGGAACCCCCGCTGCTGTCGGAGCTCTCTGGCGAGAACGGAGCACCGGTGCGGCGCTCGGCGGGGGCCGAGGCCTCCCGGATCCTCGCCGAACTGGTCATCGAAGGCGCTCGCTCGCTGGCGTTCGTCCGGTCGCGGCGAGGCGCGGAGCTGACCGCGCTCGGCGCCAGACGGATTCTGTCCGAAGTGGACGGTGCACTGGCGGAATCCGTCGCCGCGTACCGCTCCGGGTATCTGCCGGAGGAGCGGCGCGCCCTCGAAGCGGCGTTGCTGTCCGGGCGGTTGCTCGGTGTCGCGACGACGAACGCGCTCGAACTCGGCGTCGACATCGCCGGGCTGGACGCGGTGGTCCTGGCAGGCTATCCGGGGACGCTCGCGTCGTTCTGGCAGCAGGCGGGACGGGCCGGGCGCGCGGGCGACGCGGCGCTGGTCGTGTTCGTGGCCCGCGACGATCCGCTGGACACCTATCTCGTGCACCATCCGGCCGCGATCCTGGACCGGCCCGTCGAGGCCGCCGTCCTCGACCCGTCGAATCCGTATGTGCTCGGGCCGCAATTGGCCTGCGCCATCGCCGAACTCCCGCTGACCGAGCCTGAGGTCGCGGCCTTCGGCGGCGACTCGGCGCGCGCCGTACTCGCCGATCTGGTCAAGGAGAAGATCGTCCGCCGCCGCACGAGCGGCTGGTACTGGACCTCGCGCGACCGGCCGCACGCCGAAGTCGGCATCCGGGGTTCCGGCGGCGAACAGATCGCGGTGGTGGAGGCCGATTCCGGTCGGATGCTCGGCACGGTCGACCCGGGCTCCGCCTGCTACGCGGTCCATCCCGGCGCGGTGTACCTGCACCAGGGTTCGTCCTACGTGGTCGACGAACTGGATCTGGAGACCGGGCTCGCCCTGGTGCACGCGGAGGATCCGGACTGGACCACGTCACCGCGCGAGGTCGTCGACATCAGCGTGCTGCGCACCGACGAGAAGCGAGTGCACGGCGGGGTCACGGTGAACCTGGGCGAGGTTTCGGTGAGCTCGCGAGTGGTCGGCTACTTGCGGAGACGTCCGTCCGGCGAGGTGCTGGACCAGACTCCGCTGGATCTGCCGGAGCAGAGCCTGCACACCCGTGCCGTCTGGTACACGATCTCGGCCGAGCTGCTCGGCGCGTCCGATGGCGTGGCGGGGACCGGGGGCCATCGGACGGGGACCGAAGTTCTGGAGCCGGTGGGGACCGGAGGCTCCGGGGTGGGGACCGAGGAACTTGGCGGAGCACCGGGGACGGGCGCCGAGTTGGATCCGGCGCGCGTCCCCGGTGCCCTGCATGCCGCCGAGCACGCGGCGATCGGCCTGCTACCGCTGTTCGCTACCTGCGACCGCTGGGACATTGGCGGGGTGTCGACCGCGTGGCACGAAGACACCGGGGAGGCGACGGTGTTCGTGCACGATGGTCATCCCGGGGGTGCGGGATTCGCCGACCGCGGATTTGCCGCGATTGTCCCTTGGCTGGCCGCAACGCGGGAGGCGATCGTTTCCTGCGAGTGCCCGGCCGGCTGCCCGTCCTGCGTCCAGTCGCCGAAGTGCGGGAACGGCAACGATCCGCTGGACAAGGCGGGGGCGGTGGCCGTTCTGGACACCGTGCTCGGGGCTTTGCGTCAGCACGGGTCCGTGTCCGGCCACGGGGTGGCTTGAAATTGTGGGTTGATCAGGCGGCGGTGCTAAGGCTCGCCACCGGGGCGACGGCCTGGTCACCGGCCAGCGCACGGACGAGCACGTCGTGCACGTCGGCGGCCTCGGGCAGCTGCCAGCCCCAGACCTCGGGCTTGACCCGCCAGTGCACGACACCATGCTGGAACGGCGACGGGGGCAGCGGGATGTAGCCGTTCGCGCCGTGCCACTGGATCGAGGCCTGGTCGGCCAGTTCCCGCGGGATGCTCGCGGCGACGGTGGTGAGGAACAGCCAGCGGCCGTTCGGCATCGCGACGATCGGGGCGGGGTGCCCGGTGGCGCGCAGCAGGCGGGCGGCGGCCTTGCCGAGCTCGTCGTCGACCTCGATGGCGTCGAGCACGGTGCCGGTGGCGACGAGGAGGCTGTGCGTGTCGTCGCCGAACCAGGTGGCGACCTCGTGCGGGTGGGTCTCGGTCAGTTCACGCCAATTGTCCTGGGCCGGGACCGGACGCCGCCAGGTGAGGTCGTCACCTTCGGCGGTGAGCGCCGCGGGCTCGGCACCCGGGAACACCGGCCAGCCACGCCAGGCGAGACCGATCGCCTCCGCCCGCATTTCGATGCGGAAGGCGCCCCGCCAGCTGTCCGGCCAATTCGCGTCCAACATTACTGTCCCTGCCTCAGGTCAACTCTGTCCTGTGTCTGTCTCTGTCGCACCGGCCTCGGCGAACTCTTCGAAGTGGCGCACATCTCAATAAACGGCAAGTTGCACATCGGGAGAAGACCTCACGCGACAACCGGCGGTTACTTAGCGATGAACGCGCGGTAGTGCGACCGGACGGACCGAACGCCGGACGTCCGGTCAACGGGCGCGCACGACCGGTATGGAGCCGTTCGTCGCAGCCGACCTGGGCTTCCCTCCTGCGCGGCGGCGCTCGCGGTGAGCGGCGAGCGGCCGTTCGGCGGAGAGCTGATCATGGCTTCGACCGCTCGCCGCGCGTCAACGACCGCTGCTCGCGCTCAGCGGTTACTCGCGCGTACCACCCGCCGGTCGCCGCCCGGCGACCGTTCACCGCGCGAACTCCGTCACGGTGACCGGTCGACCGGACCCGCCCTGGCCCGTGCCTCCGCCCGTCCGGTGACCGCCGGCCGCCCCGACGGCTCCGAACGCACTTCGACCAGGGCATCACCGCGCTCCCAACGGCAGGTCAGCAACGTGACCGACATCCGGACGGCGACCTGCCGCGCCCGTTCGCAGGCCGCGGCGGGACCGTCCGACGCGTGTGAGGCCGCCGCGAGCGCCGCCAGATCCGCGGCGGCCTCGGCGCGGTGCCGGGTCGTGACGGCGGCACCGATCCAGAAGGCGAACGCCGCCGCGCCGACCAGGACGGCGACGATCGAGGCGGTCCACACGGTCGCGACGCCGCGATCGTCCCCGGTCACGGCCCGCTCCCCGGCTCGGCGATGGCGAAGGCGCTGGAACGCAGCCGGATACCCGGCAGGAGCCCGGCGACCGGTTCGGCCTCGACGCCGGCGGTGATCGCGTCGCCTTCGCGGACGACGTCCAGCCGGGCGCCGGGCGGCGCGATCTCCCGCACCGCCTGTTCGGCACGGGCGGGCTGGCCGCGGGCGAGGAGCCTGGCGGCCTCGCGGGCCGCGTCGGTGCAGCGGAGCTGGTCGGAGGCGACCCCGATCCCGGCGAGCAACAGGGCCGAGACGAAGGTCAGCGCGCCGATGCCGAGCGCGGCTTCCACGGTGACGGAGCCGCGATCCTCGCCGCGCATCAGAACTTCACCGACAGCGCCCGCTCGATGAGCGCGGTGAGCCCGGCGCGGACGGCTTCGCTGTCGATGACCAAGTAAAGGACGGCCGCCAGCGCGGCGGCGGCCAGGGTGGCGATGGCGTATTCGATCGTCGCCATGCCGTCGTCTGCACGGAAGTCGGGGACCTTGTTCATAGGGAATCGCCTTTCAGTTCAGAGGACGCCGTCGAGCCGCCCGGCCAGGCCGAGCACGACGGGCAGGACGCCGAGGCAGAGGAACGCGGGGAGAAAGCACAGGCCGATCGGTGCCGCCAGCAGCACTCCCGCCCGTTCCGCGCGTTCCTCGGCTTCGGCGGAAAGCGACTCGCGCAGCCTTCGCGCGAGGTCCTTCGCATGCGTGGCGAGCGCGGTGCCCGCCCGCGCCGTCCGGACGGCGGCGACGGCCAGTTCGGTCAGGCCAGGCAGGTCGCGGACCGGCGCCCACGCTTCCGCCGGCCCGATGCCCACGGCCAGATGCGACGCCACCGAACGCAGAGCCACCGCGGTCTTCGGTGAGGCGGTCGGCGCGACGGCCTCGAGCGCGACGGGCACCGGCAGCCCGCCTGCCAGGCAGGCGGCCAGCAGATCGAGGATGGCCGCGGACCGGACGAGTTCGAAGGCGCCTTTGTCCCGGGGCGACCGTGCCCGGATCCGCGTGAGAAGCCGACCTGGTCGCGCTACGTCTCCGGCCGCGACGTGTGGCCAACAGAAGACGGCACCGCCCAGCAGGATCAACGCCGCGCCGGTCAGCATGACGCCACCCGCCCGGTGAGGGCACGGGACCAGGCCGTGCCCGCCCAGATCAGCCCGCTGCCCACGACGAGCAGGAGCTGACCGGCGCCGGTCCCGGTGAGGACCTGGACCGGACCCGCCCCCATCGCCTCGCCGAGCGGCAGGCACACCAGCGGGAGGGCCGCGAGCACGGCGGCACTCGCCCGGGGACCGGCCATCTTGGCTTTGAGCCGGCGGCGGAAGCCGATCCCCGCCTCCGCGTCCCGCCTCGCGGCGTCGAGCACGTCGGCCATCGGCAGCCCGAACCGGTTCGCGAGCGTCCATGCGTTCACCAGTGCCGGTGGCGCGTCCGGATCGGCGGCGGTCTCACCACCGAGCCGGGCGGCCGCGATGAGTCCGCGCAGCCGCCCGGACGCCGCGGGGATCGCCTCCGCGGTGGCTTCGGCCGCCGTCACCGGATGGGCGCCCGCGCGGAGTTCACCGATCATCGTCCGTAGCACGGACGCGGTGAGCTCCGCTTCGGCCTGCGCCGCGTTCGCCTGCGCCCGCGACCGGACCTCCTGGCGGACGGTCACGGTGAACACGAGTACCGCCACCGCCCAGCCGATCCCGAGGAACGGCAGGACGAGCAGCGACGGCAGAGGCCACCAACCCGTCCGAACCGCCTGGGGCAAACGCCAGGCGATCGGCGCGCGCACCATCTGCTTCGGCCAGCAGGCCAGCCCCGCGCCGCAGGCGAGCAGGAACCAGGGGTTCATGCCGCCAACTCCTCGAAAGGAGTCTCGTCGCCGATCCAGGTGCCTTTGCTCCAAACCGGGACGACTTTGGCCTCACCTCGAAAGGACCTGAGGACACCGACCTCGTCCAGCCGCCGGATCCCGCTCGGCAGACGGACCATGTGCAGGACCACCCGCACCGCCGCCGTCAACTGGCTGTGCAGCGCGTCGCGTTTCAGCCCGCCGAGCGCTGCCAGCGCCTCCATGCGTGCCGGGACCTCCTCCGAGGAATTGGCGTGCAGGGTGCAGCCGCCACCCTCGTGCCCGGTGTTCATCGCGTTGAGCAACGCGATCACCTCCCGGCCACGCACCTCTCCGACGACCAGGCGGTCCGGGCGCATCCGCAATGCCTGACGCACCAGTTCGCTCAGCCCGATCTCGCCCGCGCCCTCGACGTTGGCCGGGCGGGTGAGCAGGCTGACGAACTGTGGATGGTCCGGTTGCAGCTCTCCGGCATCCTCGACGCAGACGATGCGTTCGGACGGGGGTACGGCGCCGAGCAACGCGGCGAGCAAGGTCGTCTTGCCCGACCCCGTCGCGCCGGAGACCAGGAACGCGAGCCGTCGCCGGATGACCGAGTCGAGCAGATCCGCGCCGCTGGTGCCGAACACCCCGCGCAACCGGAGTTCGGCGAGGTCATGGCTGGCGGGCCGGAGAACGCGGAGCGAGAGAGCGGTCCCGGCGGGCGCGAGCGGTGGGAGTACGGCGTGCATGCGGACCCGGCCTTGCGGCCCCACACCCGGCAGCCAGCAGTCGGCGAACGGTTGCGCGTCGTCCAGCCGCCGCCCGCCGGCGAGGGCGAGCCGCTGGGCCAGCCGGCGGACCGCTTCCTCGTCGGCGAAACGGATTTCCGTCTCCTGGGGACCTTCACCGGTGTCCACCCAGACCTTGTCGGGAGCGGTGACGAGAATGTCGGTGACGCCGGGCTTTTCGAGAAGCGGCGCGAGCGGGCCGGCGCCGACGAACTCGTCGCGGGCCAGCCTGACCGCTCCGAGGACGGCGTCCTGACCGAGCGAACCGCCTGCTTCGGCGCGCACCGCCCGCGCGACGCTCACCGGATCCGCCGGGGCGGCCGACCCGGCCAGCCGCCGTCGGACCCGCTCGACCAGATCTTCGGTCATCGCGAGGCACCGGCCAGGTTTCCGCGCGCCGCCGCGAGGACTTCGGTGGCCGCGGTGGCCAGGTGCCCGCGATGCCTCGGGACGAATTCGCCGCGGTCGAGGGCCGCCGAGAGGGATCGCTCGCGACCCATCGACGTGATGAGCGGGACGCCGACGGCGTCGGCGATCTCCTGCGGGATCAGCCCGGCGGGCGACGGCCCACGGACCGCGACACCGATCCTCGTCGCGTGAGGTTCGAGCCTGGCGAGGACCTGTTTCGCCGCCGCACAGGCACGGAGTTCCGCGGGGACCACGACCACGACGAGATCGGCCAGCCCGATCACGGTGCCCGTCTCGGCGCCGAAATACCTCGGCAGATCGCAGACGACCGTCCGCCCCGCCCGCCGTCCGGCGTTCAGCACGCCCTCGATCGCGTCGGGCCCGGGGCCGCGTCCTTCCCTGCCATAGGACACAAAGGACAGTGAGCCGGTCGAGTATTTCTTTCGCGGCAGGGCTTCGCTCAACGCGGCCATGGACACCCTGCCGCCGAGATCGAGCTCCGGCCACCGGGGCCCGCGATCGCGCTCGGCGGCGAGGAGGACGTCGACCCCGCCACCGAGCGGATCGCAGTCGACCAGCAGCCCACCGGTGCCGGACTTCTCCGCTTGGTACGCGACTGCGGCCGCCAGCACGGAAGCCCCGGCACCGCCCCGCCCGCCGATGATCCCGATGACGACGCCGTCGTCACGCGCCGGCCCGTCGACGACGTCGGCGAACTCGCCGATGAGGTCGCCCTCCTCGTCCGGGAGCGAAAGGACCTTCTCCGAACCGGTGTTGAAAGCACGCTCCCACGTCACCGGCGTCGGCGCGCCCTTGCAGACCAACAGGACCTTGTTCCGCCGTAGCAGGCGGTTCGGCGCGCTCGCGGCTTCCTCGTCGAGTACCACGAGCGGCGCGCGGGCCCACCTGCCGCGTGCGGCGGCCAGATCGGGCGCGCGTTCGACCTCGCAGCCCGCGGCCGCGGCCACGCGCAGGATCTCGTCGAGCAGGATGTCGTCGCCGGCGACGACGAGCGGATGTTCCGCGGTCATGGCTCCCCCAGTGATTCGGTCGGACTCGGGTGATGACT
Organism: Amycolatopsis coloradensis; assembly: GCF_037997115.1. Classification (NCBI taxonomy): domain Bacteria; kingdom Bacillati; phylum Actinomycetota; class Actinomycetes; order Pseudonocardiales; family Pseudonocardiaceae; genus Amycolatopsis; species Amycolatopsis coloradensis. The sequence goes on along the minus strand of NZ_CP150484.1, from coordinate 564,795 downwards.
CCACGGTCGCGCCGGTCCCCGCCGCGCACAACGCCATTCCGTACCACCTGTGGACAACCGGGGTGTTGTGGACAACTCCGTCGTGGGAAACCGGTTTCCCACGGTTTTGTCGGTCCTTCCCAGCACGAACCCACGACCCATTTTCGGCACGGTGACGAGCACGAAAACAGTTGAGATAAAAGAAAGTTAACGAACTCCGGGCGGTTCCAGCCTTGCCCGGGCGAGGTTTTCGCGGCCGACGAGGTCTGAACCACTGAAACCACAAGGGATAAAGGAGGCGGCCCTCGCCAGGGGGGAGGGACGAGGGCCGCCTGGGGTTCAGCCCCGGGGGGTCGGACTGAACCTGGGCCCGGTGCGACACCGGATAATCTCACTGTAGCTCCGATACCGGCCTGTTGCGGGCGACCTCCGTACCCACAATTCGGTAACGGCACGACGCGCCCGATCGGGTGCGCGGTCGTGAATTTTCCACCGCGGTATCCCGATCGTGGTCGACCAACGGGCGCGCGCCGGTCCGGCTCTCCTATCCTTGGCGAGTGGACCGACCCAGCACGACGCCCAGCCAGGTCGCGGCGTTCTTCGATCTCGACAAGACGATCATCGCGTCATCGAGCGCGTTGGCCTTCAGCAAGCCGCTTTTACGTGAAGGCCTCATCAACCGCCGAGCCGCGCTTCGCAGCGCGTACGCCCAACTCGTCTTCTCCCTCGCGGGCGCGGACGCGGCGAAGACCGAGCGGATGCGGGCCGAGGTTTCCGCGCTGTGCGCCGGATGGGACGTCGCGCAGGTCTCCGCGATCGTCCGCGAGACGCTGCACGACGTCGTCGACCCGCTCGTCTACGCGGAGGCGGCGGAACTGATCTCCTCGCATCGCGCGGACGGGCACGACGTCGTGGTCCTGTCGGCGACCGGCGAGGAAGTCGTCGCGCCGGTCGCCGAAATGCTCGGCGCGACGCGCAGCGTGGCCACGCGGATGCAGATTGTGGACGGTCGCTACTCGGGCGAAGTCGATTTCTACTGCTACGGCGAGAACAAGGCCGTCGCGGCGAAGCAGCTCGCGGCGACCTACGGCTACGACCTCACCCAGTGCCACGCGTACACCGACTCGAGCACCGACATCCCGCTCCTCGAGGTCGTCGGACGGCCGCACGCGGTCAACCCCGACCGCGTACTGCGCAAGCACGCGACGGAACAAGGCTGGGAGATCCTCGCCTTCGAGCACCCGATGTCGCTGCGGACCCGGATCCCGGCGCGCTCGGCCGGACTGGTCGCGCTCGGCGCCGTCGCGGCGGGAGCCACCTGGTACGGCTACAACCGGCGCAAACGCACCCGCTGAGCACACGCCCACACGGCGGTACCGGGCCGGTTTTCGCAGTCAGGGCGGCGAATTGTCCGTCGCGGAGGGTGCCCGTGTCACTAGATCGAGCCTCTGTACCGGTGCACCCGTCTGCGCACTTGAAGTGACCCGGCTCACGGCGTAGAAAGTAGGTGCGGACGTTCGGTCGGCCAGGGAACAGGTAGAAGAGAAGCCTGTTCCACCCCGGCGAATCTCCGTGTGCGGACACCGGGTACCCACGCGCAGCGCGCCGCGGGAGGCTCGTCGTCTAGGGACTGCGTACCGGGACGCCGGACGCCGAGTCCATGAAGGTACGACCAGAGTTGCACGCTTGGTCGCCCGAGTCGTCCGCACTGACTGGCGGCGCCCGCCGGCTTCTTGCCGACGGGCGTCGACGAGTTCGCCGACCGTGCGCAGTTCGAGCACGCGATACTCGGCGGGAAGGACGGTCTNCCGACCATCGGACCGTGATCGTCGAGGGCGCCGCCAGTGTTTTGCCCCCGTTTTCAAGCGTGACAGGCCCCTTCGCGTCCCTTTGTGTATGAACGGACCGTTCGTGCGGGTGGCCGATGGACAAGCAAAGTGCTCGTGGGTAGCTTCCGGATATCAGTGCTTCCAGGTGGACTTCTTTCCATCTGAGAGTCAGGCACGAATCTGGGAGGCTTGAGGTGACGACCCGAACCGCGCACGCCCGTCATCGGAGGATCCATGCGTTCGCCCTGCCCCTCGCGGGCCTGCTCACCCTGGGTGTCGCGGGCGTCCCGGCGACCGCGCAGCCGGTGACGGCGGACGTGGAGGCGCAGCGGACGCTGCGCGGGCTGACCCTGGAGCAGAAGGTCGGGCAGCTGTTCGTCACGTGGGTGAACGGGAAGTCCGCCGACGAGGTCAACGCCAAGAACAAGGCCGACTTCGGCGTCGACACCCCCGCGCAGGTGATCGAGAAGTACCACCTGGGCGGCGTCATCTACTTCAACAACGACAGCCGCGACAACTTCGACGACCCGGTGCAGGTCGCCAAGCTGTCGAACGGGCTCCAGCGGGCCGCGCTCCGCAGCGGCGCCCGTATCCCGTTGCAGATCGCGACCGACCAGGAAGGCGGCACGGTCACCCGGATGGGTGCCCCCGCCACCGAGCTGCCGAACGCGATGGCGATCTCGGCGGGCCGTGACACCAAGGCCGCGCAGGAGGCCGCCCGCATCCTCGGGCACGAGCTGCGCGCAGTCGGTATCAACCAGGACTTCGCCCCCGACGCCGACGTGAACTCGAACCCGGCGAACCCGGTGATCGGCGTCCGTTCCTTCTCCGGCCGCCCGGAGCTGGCGAGCCAGTTCGTCGAAGCCCAGGTCAAGGGCTTCCAGAACTCCGGACGGCGCTCGGAGACGGTGTCCGCCGCCGCGAAGCACTTCCCCGGCCACGGCGACGCGGCCACCGACAGTCACCACGAGCTGCCCAGGATCGACCGCAGTGAGGACAGCTGGCGCGCGACCGACGTGCCGCCGTTCAAGGCCGCCATCAAGGCGGGTATCGACTCGATCATGAGCGCCCACATCCAGTTCCCCAGCCTCGACCCGTCGGGCGAGCCGGCCACGCTGTCGAAGCCGATCCTCACCGGCAAGCTGCGCGAGGAACTCGGTTACCGCGGCGTCGTCGTCACCGACTCGCTGTCGATGGACGCCGTGCGCGAAATGCACACCGACGCCGAGATCCCGGTGCTGGCCCTCAAGGCGGGTATCGACCAGCTGCTCATGCCGGTCAACCTCGAACTCGCCATCAACTCCGTGCTCGACGCCGTCCGCAAGGGTGAGCTGACCGAGCGGCGCATCGACGAGAGCGTCCTGCGGGTGCTCAAGCTCAAGCTGAACCGGGGCATCCTGACCTCGCCGTTCGTCGACCCGGCCAAGGTGATGTCGAAGGTCGGCACCCCGGCCAACCTCGCGACCGCGCAGGGCATCGCCGACCGGTCGGTCACCGCGATCCGCAACGACGGCGGCGTCCTGCCGCTCAAGCAACAGCCCGCGAAGACGCTCGTGACCGGCTGGGGCGTGAGCACGACGACGTCGCTGGCCGCGAAGCTCACCGCACACGGCACGCAGGCGACCGCGTTGCAGACCGGTCAGGCGCCGACCGACGCGCAGATCTCGCAGGCCGTCGCGGCGGCCAAGAACGTCGACCTCGTCGTCGTGCTGACCAACAACGTCGGTACGTATCCGTTGCAGGGCAAGCTGTTGCAGGCGCTGGCCGACACCGGGAAACCCGTCGTCGCGGTCGCCGCCCAGATCCCGTACGACGCCGGTTACGAGAACCCGATCGAGACGTGGCTCGCCACGTACGGCTACATCTCGCCTTCGCTCGAGGCTTTGGCGAGGGTGATCCTCGGGAAGGTGAAGCCGCAGGGCAAGCTGCCTGTGGACGTTCCCGCCGGCAAGGACGTCGGCACGGTGAAGTACCCCTTCGGCCACGGGCTGACCTGGTGAACCTCAACCGCCGCCACTTCCTCGCCACCGGCGCGCTCGCGGTCCCCGCGCTGACGGCCGGGTCCTCGGTCGCGGGGGCCCAGCCGGACAGCGAGAGCAAAGGTCCCTCGCTCACCCGCACCGGAGCGGACGTGCTCGCCGCCAAGGGCTGGGCGCCGCTGTCCGGCCGCAAGCTCGGCGTCCTGTCGAATCCGACGGGCGTACTGGCGAGCGGCGACCACATCGTCGACTCGATGGTCGCCGCCGGGGTCCGGCCGCTCGCCGCGTTCGGCCCGGAGCACGGCTTCCGCGGCAGCGCGCAAGCGGGCGGCTCGGAAGGCGACTACACCGATCCACGCACCGGCGTGCCCGTCTACGACGCGTACGGCGCCGACGCGACCAAGCTCGCCGGGATGTTCATGAAGGCGGGCGTCGACACCGTCGTCTTCGACATCGCCGACGTCGGCGCGCGGTTCTACACCTACATCTGGTCGCTGTACACGGCGATGGTCGCGGCGGCGAAGGCCGGCGCGTCGGTCGTCGTGCTGGACCGGCCGAATCCGTTGGGCGGCAAGGCCGCCGGGCCGATGCTGAACCCGGCGTTCGCCTCGGGTGTCGGCCGGAAGCCGATCGTGCAGCAGCACGGCATGACCGTCGGCGAGCTCGCGCGGTTCTTCGCCGCCGAGTTCCTGCCTGCCGAGGGTGTCACGCCGGGCAAGCTCGAAATCGTCGAAGTGCGGGACTGGCGACGTGATCAGCTCTTCGCGAGCACCGGGCTGACGTGGGTCCCGCCGAGCCCGAACATGCCGACGCCGGACACCGCGCTCGTCTATCCCGGCACCGGGATGTTCGAGGGCACCGTGTTCTCCGAAGGCCGGGGCACCACCAGGCCGTTCGAGATCATCGGCGCGCCGGGCCTCGACTGGCGCTGGCGCGAGAAGCTCGGCGAGCTACGGCTGCCCGGGGTGAAGTTCCGCGAGGCGTACTTCGTGCCGACGTTCGGCAAGTTCGTCAACGAGCCCTGCGGCGGCGTGCAGGTGACCGTCACGGACCCGCGGGCGTTCGACGCCATCCGCACCGCGGTCACCATGTTCGTCACCGCGAAGCAGGTGCACCCGGACAAGTTCAAGTGGCGGCCCGACAACTTCCTCGACAAGCTCTCCGGCTCCGACAGGTTGCGCACGATGATCGACAAAGGCGCCGGAGTGGACGAGATCGTCGGATCCTGGCAGGCCGAACTGGCCGAGTTCGACCGGAAACGCCGTCGCCATCTCATCTATCGCTGAGGGGAACGACCTTGCGTGTTAGGAAGATCCTGATCGCGGCCGTCTCCGTACTGGTCGCGGCGACCACGCTGTCGACGGCGGGAGCACAGGCGATTCCAGGGAGCGAGCAGCAGCGCGACCGCGCGGCGGGCCGGTTCGACAAGCCGCGCGAAGGCTTCGCGCCCGCGTCCACCGTCCTGCGTGACGGCGCGCCCTCCGACGTCGGTCTCGACCCGGAGCCGATCAAATCGGCCGAGCGGTTCATCGAGAGCTGGACGAAGCCGGACGCCACCGGGCATCCGCACTTCTCCGGAGCGGTCGGCCTGCTCGCGCACGACGGCGTGGTCGTCGAGCGGCAGGCAGTGGGTGGCGCGGTCCGCTACGCCGACGCGAAGGGCACGGAACTGCCGCCCGAGCAACAGGTGCCGATGCGCGCGGACACGATCTTCGACATGGCCTCGATCTCGAAGCTGTTCACCTCCATCGCGGTGATGCAGCTGGCCGAGACGGGCAAGCTGGACATCTCGGCGCCGGTGGTGCGGTATCTGCCGGAGTTCGGGGTGAACGGCAAGGAGGCCGTCACCGTCCAGCAGCTGCTCACCCACGTCTCGGGCTTCGCCGCGACACCGCTCCCGTCGCTGTGGGAGGGCTACCCGGACATCCCGTCACGCCGCAAGGCCGTCCTCGACAGCCCGCTGAAGAACGCGCCGGGCAGTACGTACTTGTACTCCGACATCAACCTGCTGACGCTCGGCTTCCTGGTCGAGAAGGTGGCCGGGGTACCGCTGGACAAGGTGGTCCAGGACCGTATCGCCGCTCCGCTAAGCCTGGCCGACACCGGGTACAACCCGCCCGCGTCGAAACTGGCCAGGGTCGCGGCGACCGAGTACGCCACGAAACCGCCTCGGGGGCTCGTACGCGGCGAGGTCCACGACGAAAACGCCTGGTCGCTGGGCGGCGTCGCCGGGCACGCGGGCGTGTTCTCCACGGCCGCCGACATGGCGGTGCTGGCGCAGACGCTCCTCAACGGCGGCGCGTACCGAGGCCACCGGATCCTGCGCGAGGAGACCGTGCGGGCGATGCTGACGAACTACAACCACAAGTTCCCCGACAACGCGCACGGCCTCGGCTTCGAGCTCGACCAGCCTTGGTACATGGGCGCGCTGTCGGCACCCTCGACGGCCGGGCACACCGGGTTCACCGGGACCTCGCTGGTGATCGACCCGCTGTCGCGGTCGTTCGCGATCCTGCTCACCAACCGCGTGCACCCGACCCGGAACTGGGGCTCGATCAACATCGCCCGGGAGACCTGGGCGAGCTCGCTGGCGAAGGCGATGGCCGTCCGCCCGGCGCGCGGCCACGACGCGTGGTTCAGCGGCGCCGGGGACGTCTCCACGGCCACGCTCACGACTCCGCCGTTACAGACGCGCGGCGGGCCGTTGAAGGTCACCTTCGACACCTTCGTGGACACCGAAGGCCCCTCGGACTCGCTGTTCCTGGAAACAAGTACCGACGGCGGAGCCACCTGGAAAACGATTACTCTGCGTGCAAACGGACCAGGCGCTCCCGCCGGGGACCAACCCGGTCTCGGCGGGCACGGTCATCGGGCTTGGTGGCGGGCTGCGGCCGAGGTGTCGCAAAGCTCACAAATCACCCTCCGCTGGCGTTACACGACCGATGCCCGTTACACCGGACGGGGAATTTCCTTGGACGGTGTGAAAGTCACTGAACGCGGCCGCATACTGCTGGACAGTGAGCATAATCCGCCTACTTTCGTCGCTACCGGCTGGAAGTTGAGCACTAGGTAACCGGCCCGCTTCACTGCGCTGACCGAACCGCCCCGTTGACCGGGACGCAGCCCCTTGCGTCGCGACACTAAGTTGCCAAGTCGTTAGCTCGACCTCGTTAACGGCCTCGACCTGGTTAGCGACTTTCTGGTCAACGATTAATCGCAAATCGAATCCGCAGACACGGATAGGTTGCGATCTTCCCGAAGGGTGTGGGTAGCCTTGTCGCAGATGCCAACGGTTAGTAACTTTCCCACGGTGGGCGATACCGAATCCGTAATCGCGGCCGCACCGTCCGAGGCCGTGCCGGCGCAGCCGACACGGGACGCCGACGCGAGTCCGCTTGTCCGGATTCGCTCTCTCCTGCCCGGGCTCGCCCGGGCAGAGCAGCGCGTCGCGAAGGTCGTCCTCGACGACCCCGCGCAGGTCGCGCGGCGCAGCATCACCGAGGTCGCACTGGCCGCGAACACCAGCGAAACCACCGTCACGCGGTTCTGCAAGGCGGTCGGCGTCGGCGGGTATCCGCAGCTCAGGATCGCCTTGGCGGCCGACACCGCCCGGTCCGAGGCGCGGTCGTCCCGCAACCTCGGCGGCGAGATCGGGCCGGAGGACGACCTGGCCGCGGTCATCGGCAAGGTCAGCTTCGCGGACGCCCGCGCCGTGGAGGAGACCGCTGACCAGCTCGACGTCCCTTCGCTACAGCGCGTGATCGACATCGTGGCCGGCGCGGGGCGCGTGGACGTCTACGGCGTGGGCGCGAGCGCGTTCGTCGCCGCGGACCTGCAGCAGAAGCTGCACCGCATCGGGCGGGTCAGCTTCGCCTGGTCGGACACGCACATCATGCTGACCTCGGCCGCCGTGCTGAGCCCCGGCGACGTCGCGATCGGCATCTCCCACACGGGCGCGACCACGGACACCGTCGAGGCGCTGCGTGTGGCTCGTGAGCACGGCGCGATCACCGTCGCCGTGACGAACTTCCCGCGTTCGCCGATCACGGAGGTCGCCGACCACGTGCTGACCACGGCCGCGCGGGAGACGACGTTCCGCTCGGGTGCGACCGCCAGTCGCATCGCGCAGCTGACCGTCATCGACTGCCTGTTCATCGGTGTCGCGCAGCGGCACATGGACGCGTCGGTCAACGCGCTCGACGCGACCAGGGACGCGGTTGGCTCGCACCGTCTGGGCGTCCGGCCCGACGGCAGGCGGCGGCCGCGGGAAACCGGCAAATGAGCGAAAAAGTGAGGCGCATGATGACCGTCCCACGCCAGGTGGTGCACGTCGATTCGCCAACCGAACAGCGCAATCCACGGACGACCGACATCGACCTGATGTCGACCATGGGCATCCTCGGCGCGATCAACGCCGAGGACCGCCGGGTCCCCGAAGCCGTCGCCGCGGTGCTGCCGCAGGTGGCGCGGGCGGTCGACTTCGCCGTGGAAGCGCTGCGGTCGGGACACCGCGTGCACTACTTCGGGGCCGGCACCTCCGGCAGGCTGGCGACGTTGGACGCGGCGGAACTCGTGCCGACGTTCAACGTGCCCTCGGACTGGTTCATCGCGCATCACGCGGGCGGCGCGCGCGCTCTGCGCCAAGCCGTCGAAGACGCCGAGGACGACGCGAAGGCCGGAGCCGCCGAGGTGGCCGAGTCCGTCGCACCCGGCGACTTCGTGCTCGGGCTGACCGCTTCCGGCCGGACGCCCTACGTCCTCGGCGCGCTGGCCGCGGCCAGCCGTCGCGGTGCCCGCACCGCCTTGGTGTCGGGCAATCCGGCCGCGGTGACGCCGCCGGGCGTCGATGTCCTCATCGCGGTGGACACCGGCCCCGAGGCGATCGCCGGGTCGACGCGGATGAAGGCGGGCACGGCGCAGAAGATCATCCTCACCGGGTTCTCCACCGCGACGATGATCAAGCTCGGGCGCACGTATTCGAACCTGATGGTCAGCATGCGGGCGACCAACGCCAAGCTGCGCGGACGGACCATCCGGATCCTGCGCGAGGCCACCGGCATGAGCATGGCGGACTGTTCCGACGCGCTCACCGAGGCCGACGGCGACCTCAAGGTCGCGCTGGTCCATCTGCTGTCCGGCGAGGACGTCGCGAGTGCGGCGAAGGCGCTGGCGGCCAACGATGGCCACGTACGCAAGGCTCTCGACTCCCTGCGGGTGCGCGCGAGCTGATCGATTGCCCAGTTCCGGCGGACAGACCCGTTCATCCCGACGCCTCGCGCTCACGCGACGCGAACGGGTGTCCGTCGCCGGGATGGCCGGGTTCATCCTGCTGCTCAACGTCATCGGCTGGGGGGTCCTGACGCTTTTCGTGGCGCCGCGCCAATACGAGCTCGGCGCCACGGGCGTGTTCGGGGTCGGCCTCGGTGTCACGGCGTTCGTGCTCGGGATGCGGCACGCGTTCGACGCGGACCACATCGCCGCGATCGACAACACCACTCGCAAGCTGATGGCCGACGGGCAACGGCCGCTTTCGGTCGGTTTCTGGTTCTCCCTCGGCCATTCGACGATCGTGTTCGCCCTGTGCCTGCTGCTGTCGCTCGGCGTGCGAGCGCTGGCCGGCGCCGTCGAGGACGACTCCTCGGCGCTACACGAGGCGACCGGGCTGATCGGAACGTCGGTTTCCGCGGTGTTCCTGTACCTCATCGGGATCATGAACCTGGTGGTGCTGGTCGGCATCGTGAAGGTGTTCCGGCGGATGCGGCGGGGCGAGTTCGACGAAGCGGCGCTGGAGCGGCAACTCGACAACCGCGGTTTCCTGAACCGCCTGCTCCGTGGCGCCACCAAAGCGGTGCGCAAGCCGTGGCACATCTACCCGATCGGCTTGCTGTTCGGCCTCGGCTTCGACACCGCGACCGAGATCAGCCTGCTGGTGCTCGCCGGCGGGGCGGCCGCGTTTTCGCTGCCCTGGTACGCGATCCTGGTGCTGCCGATCCTGTTCGCCGCGGGGATGACGCTGTTCGACACCGCCGATGGCTGCTTCATGAACTACGCGTACGGCTGGGCGCTCGCGAAGCCGGTGCGGAAGATCTACTACAACCTCATCGTGACGGCGCTTTCCGTCGCGGTCGCCTTGCTCATCGGGACGATCGAGGTCATCTCGATCATCACCGAACGCTTCGGCATCACGACCGGACCGCTCGCGGCGATCGGGTCGCTGAGCCTCGACTACGTGGGCTACGCGGTCGTAGCGCTCTTCGTGCTTACGTGGCTCTTCGCGCTCCTCGTGTGGCGCTTCGCGCGTATCGAGGAGCGCTGGTCCGTCGAATAGCGTTCTGACCTGCGAAAAGAGAGCAAGGGACCTTTACTGCCGCTGGGCGCGTCCACGCGGTAGTTAGCATGCCTACGCAAACGAGAGCAAAGGTCCCTTGCTCCCCTTTTGATCAGGCGGGCTCGGGCACCCGCGTCCGCGAAGGCACCGAAAGCGCGAAGCCCAGCAGAGCGACGAAGGCGGCAACGGGACCGACCCACCAAACGCCCGCCGAGGACAGGACGACGCCACCCAGCGCGGCGCCGAGTGCACCACCCGCGTAGATCGCGGAACCGTTCAGCCCCAAGGCGACCGTCGGCGCGTCGGGCGCCAGCGAGAACAGCCGGTGCTGCTGCGGCACCATCAGCATTCCGCCGAACACGCCCGATGCCAGCGCGAGGATCAGCGCGCCGGGCAGGCTCAGCACGGCGACGTCCACCAGCGCCAGGGTCACGATCGTCCCGATGAGCGAGAGAGCGCGGACGCGCGCGGGGCCGAGCGAGTCGGTGGCCCGGCCCGCGAAGGCGTTGCCCGCGATCTGCCCGATCCCGAAACCGACGAGCAGCCACGAGATCATCGCGCCCGCCGCCACCGGAGCGACCAGCACCGGCAAGTACACGAAGGCCGCGAAGCCCGCGGCGGTACCGAGAACACTCACGCCGAGCACGCGCGCGATCGGTGGCCGTACGACGACGGCGAGCCTGTCGCGCAACGACACCGTCGGCATCCGGACTCCCGGCAGAAGCGGCACGAGCAGCATCACGATCAGCGCCACCGCGCCGATCCCCCACATCACCGCACGCCAGCCGAACCAGTTCCCGGCCAGCACCCCGATCGGCACGCCGAGCACCATCGACACGCTCATCCCGGCGGAGACCGTGGCCAGTGCCCGACCACGGCGCTCGTCCGACGCCAGAGCACCGGCGAGGACATAGGCGTTGGACTGGAACGCGGCGGCGCCGAGGGCGGCCAGCACGCGTGCGACGGCGACCACGGCGAAGGACTCGCCGAGCGCTTGACCGGCCATGCCGATCGTGAAGAGCACCATCCCCGCGCCGAGCACCCAGCGCCGGTCGAGCCGTCCGGTGAAGGCCGCGATGATCGGCGAGGAAACCGCGTAGGTCACCGCGAAGACCGTGGTCAGCTGACCCGCGACGGCCTCGGAGACGCGCAGGTCCGCGGCGATGGTGGGCAGCAGCCCGTTCAGGACGAATCCGTCGGTGCCGACGGTGAACGTCCCGACGGCGAGTACCAGCAGAGCCCCCAGAGCGAGCCGATCATTTGATGATCGTCGAATCGTCATGCGCGGTATAGTGGCGTGACTATTCGATGACTGTCAAACAGTTTGGAGTGAAGTGAGCACCACGCTGCCGCAGCCGTCGATCGACGAGATCGAGATCGTGCCGGTGCTCCAGGCGCTCGCGGACCCCGTACGCCTGGAGCTGATCCGCGCACTGCGGAGCAATCCTTCGCCGCGAAGCTGCGCCATCACCGAGTACGACGTCGAGATCAGCGCGCCGACGCTCTCCCATCACTGGAAGGTTCTGCGCGAGGCCGGCCTCACGACGACGTTCGTCGAGGGCCGGACCCGCTGGGTCGAGCTCCGCACCGAAGACGTCCACGCGCGCTTCCCCGGGCTATTGGACGCCGTCCTCGCCTAGCCGCCACTTCGCCGCGAGTTCCGCCGCGGCGCACACGCCGACGTCGAGCAGATACGGCCCCGCCTGCCCGCATCCGGCTCCCGGTGCGATCGGCTGACCGTGCCCCATCCCGGTGACGGCGTGCGTGTCGACGGCCGCGCCGACGTCGGTCCACTGCTCGGCAAGCTCGCGCATGTTCATCGGAGCCACCGTGTGGTCCGCGGTCCCGTGCCAGACGCTGACCGGCGAACGCGGCCCACTGCCCGCGGCCCGCACCTTGTCACCCCACTGCTTCGGGGTCAGGTCCTTGCCGGGGTTCATGCAGGAGTACGCGTCGATCATCGAAGTCGCGCAGCCGTAAGGCAGCCCCGCGACGACACCGCCGCCCGCGAACAGATCCGGATACGCCGCAAGCATCACCGAAGTCATCGCGCCACCCGCCGACAGACCGGTCACGTACGTCCGGCTCCCTGCCGAGAACCGCGCCATCTGCGCGATCGATTCGGCCTCTCCGGATCCTCGCTTGATGTCACCCGCCTGGAACCAGTTGAAGCACTTGCTGAAGTTGTTCGCCGAAACCTGTTGCGGCAGAACGAGTTTGAACCGCAGCTTGTCCGCGAGCCCGATCCAGCCGGAGTCACGCGCGTACCCGGCCACGTCTTGGGTGCAGCCGTGCAGCACGACCACCGCCGGACGTCCGGACGGCAGCCCGTCGGGAACGTATTCGAACATCTGCAACGCGCCGGGATTGCTCCCGAACCCGGTGATCGGGCGGATCGCCGCCGCCTGCGCCGGAGCAGGAAAGAGAAGGGCCAATGCCGAAACCACCGCGCCGATGAGGAGTTTTCGCATCACCTCAGGCTAAAACCGGCGCCTACGGGGTTTCCACGTGGAAGACCACCACAGCGGCAACCCGTTTTGTGTGGTCGCGACGGGTACCGATCCGCGAAACGCCCGCTTACCGTCGGCCGATGCGGCTCATTCTGGTCCTCGCGATGATGCTGGCCCTGGCGACCCCCGCCCAGGCGGCGAGCGGTTGCGGGAACGTCCGCGTTCCCGGCGCTCCGAAACAACAACTGTCCTGTTTGGACGATCTGACCACGACCGGCACCCTGGTCACCGGGCACACCGTCCAGTCCGACTGGGCCGGACTCACCTCGGTCGGTTTCCCCGCGCCCAAGGCGGTTCCCGGCATCCAGATCGACGGCTACTTCCCGGATTCGTCGACGGCCAACACGACGCACGGCTGGAACCACGACGCGCAGTTCGTGCTGCGGCTGCCCGATCGCTGGAACGGTGGCCTGGTGGTCTCGGGGTCGCCCGGTGTGCGACGGCAGTACGCGAACGATCGCGCGATCGGCGACCAGGTCCTCGCCGCCGGCTACGCGTTCGCCGCCACCGACAAGGGCAATACCGGCGCTGACTTCCACATCGACGGACGACGCCCCGGTGACGCGCTCGCCGAGTGGAACTCACGGGTCACCCAGCTGACGATCGCCGCGAAGGCCGCCGTCGCGCATCGCTACGGGCGCCTGCCGAGCCGCACCCTCGCGGCCGGGATGTCGAACGGCGGCTATCTCGTCCGCTGGCAGCTCGAGAACCGGCCGTGGCTCTACGACGGCGGTATCGATTGGGAGGGCACGCTGTGGCACGAAGACGGCCCGAATCTGTTCACCTTCCTGCCGCCCGCGATCAAGGCCTACCCCGCGTACGCCGCCGGTTCCGCGCAAGCCCATCAGCGGATTCTCGACGCCGGTTTCGCGCCGGGCTCGGAATTCCTCTGGCCGTACCACAACGACGTCTACTGGGGCCTGACCCAGCGCATCCATCAGGCGGAATTCGATCCGTCGTTCGCCGGAACCGACTACGACTACGCCACTCGCCCGCCGTCGGTGCACCGCGCGGTGGAACGGATCTCGCTGACCGGCCGGATCGGCAAACCGCTGATCACCCTGCACGGCACCCTCGACACCCTGCTGCCGATCACCCGCGATTCCGACGTCTACCAGCGGATGATCGCCGACCAGGGCCGTGCCGGACTCCAGCGCTACTACCGGATCGTCGACGGCAACCACGTCGACGGGCTCTACGACGCGCACCCGGACAGGCTGCGGCCCATCGGCCCGTGTTTCCGCACGGCTTTCAGCGCTCTCGAAGGCTGGCTCGACGGCGTCCGCCCGCCCGCTTCGGCGACGATCCCGCGCGCGAGCGGTGACCTGGCGACCACTTGCGCACTAAGCTGATCGCATGGAATTCCAGGACGTCGTACGACGCCGTCGCATGGTCCGGAAGTTCACCGACGAGCCCGTCGCCGAGGCGAGTCTTCAGCGCGTCCTGCGCAACGCGCTGAAAGGCCCCTCCGCCGGATTCTCACAGGGACAAGGATTTCTCGTCCTCACCGGCGAAGAACTCGCCAAATTCTGGGAGTTCGGGGCGAGCTGGGCGCCGGAATCCGTCACCACGGCCCCGGTCGCGATCGTGCCGCTTTCGGTCAAGAACGCGTACCTCGACCGCTATGCCAAGCCGGACAAGGGTTTCGCCGAGGGCGACGACTCGTGGTGGCGCGTGCCGTACTGGGATGTCGACACCGGGATGGCGACGATGCTGATCCTCCAGACGGCGGTCGACGAGGGTCTCGGCGCGGTGTTCTTCGGGCTGGCGCCGGAAAGCGTGGAGCGGCTGCACGGCGAGTTCGGCGTGCCGGAGGATCACGACCCGATCGGTGTCGTGGCGCTCGGGCACGGCGCCGAATCCGGTCCGTCGCCGGGCTCGTCGCCGACCACGATCGCCCGGCGCGACTTCGACGACGTCATCCGTTTCGGTCATTGGTGAGTCGGTGCAGCCTGAGCGCGAGCTGGAGTTCCAGCGCGCGCTCGGGTGCCTGCCACTGCTCGCCCAGCAGTGACGCGATGCGGTCCAGTCGTTGCACGACGGTGTTGACGTGCACGTGGAGCAGGTCCTTCGCGCGTGTCAAGTTGCCGCCACAGGCGAAATACGCGCGAAGGGTGCCGATCAGATCCGTGCCGCGGCGTTCGTCGTAGTCGAGCACCGGGCCGATCGTGGCGGTCACGTACGCGCCGAGGTCGGCGTGCTCGCCGAGCAGCAGCCCGACGAAACCGAGGTCGGCCATGCTCGCGCCTTCCCCAGCCCGGCCCAGCGCCAGCAGTGACGCGACGCATCGCGCGGCTTCGGCGTGCGCCACGGCCAGCTCCCGCGGTGACGCCGCCGGCCCCGCCGCACCGACCGTGACCGCACAGTCCATTGTGGACGTCAGCTCGGCGGCGACGGACCGGGCGAGCGCCCCGGCATCCGCACCTCGAATCAGAAGCACCACTTCGTCGGCGTGGACACCGACGAGGTCCGCGTGCCGCGCGGCCGCCGTGGCCAGCCTCCGCCGGGAGACGTCGTCGGCATGCGCGACCAGCACCGCGTGCGGTGCCGACAAATCGACCCCCAGGCGGCGGCCGCGGGCCAGCAGCGCGGCGGGATTGCGGCCCGGCGCGGTGAGCAGGTCCGACAGCAACTCCCCGCGCACCTCGTCCTCGGCGCGCGCGACGGAACGCCGCTGCATCAGCAGGACGGCGGTGACCACGCCCGCCCGCTCGAACAGCCGCCGGTCGGCCTCGCCGAGCGACGGCCCGCCGCCGAGTACCAGACTGCCGAGGAATTCCTGCCCCGCCTGGACCGCGCACAGCCAACCGTCCTCAGTGGACACCGCGCGCCCGCTCGTCCGAGACGCGGAAACCGCGGTACGCGAAAGACTCAGCTCGCCGTCGGTCCTGGCGAGGACCGCGCCGTCCGCGTCGTAGACCGCAATGGCGCCGCCGAGCACGTCCGCGACCGCGGCGGCGACCTCGGCCAGGTCACCACCGCGCAGCACGAGATCCATCAGCCGGTCGTGCGCGTCCTCGGCGCGGCGCATCGCGTCGTTGTGCGCGCTGATCGTCGCGTTCGCGGCGTTCAGCTCGGCGACCGCGCGGCGCGTCTCGTCGAGCAGATGCGCGTTGTCCAGCGCGATCGCCGCGTGGTCGGCCAGCGACGACAGCAGCGCGACCTCGTCGGGCGAGAACTCCCGCGTGGTCCGGTCCGAGGCGAACAGGACCCCGATGACCTTGCTGCCGATCGCCAGTGGCACCCCGAGGATCGCGGTCAATCCCTCGTCGAGCACCCCCGTGTCGATCGACGAGGTGTGGCGGAACCGCTTGTCGTCGAAGTAATCCGCCGTCGCGTACGGCCGCGCGGTCTGCGCGACCAGGCCGCCGAGCCCCTCGCCCATGCCGAGCACGATGTCCTGGAACAGCGCGGAAACCGACCCGTCGGTGACCCGGACGTAGGTCTTGCCTTCGGTCTCGTCGTTGAGGCTGAGATACGAGACGTCCACGCCGAGCAACGCCCGCGCCCGCCGCACGATCGACCGCAGGACGGCGTCCGGATCGTCCAGCCGGGCGAGGTCACTGGCCGTGTCGAACAGCGCGGCCAGCTCCGCCTCGCGCCGCCTGTGCTCGGCGACGGTGTCCCGGATCCGCAGCGCCAGCTCGGTGGCCTTCGGGTCGACGGGGACGTGCGCCAGCTGCTCGCTGCCCGCCCCGGAGGCGAGCAGTTCGAGCAGCCGGCGCAACTGCGCGGAACCGTCCACAACGGTCATGCTGACACGTGACCGCGCTCCGTGAGAACTTCGGAGTGCAGGGACTCGCCCTTGGTCTCGCGGGCGGCGAGCAGGGCGATCACGGTCAGCACGCACATCGCGACCACGTAGAGCGAGACCGGGATCGTGCTGCCGAACTCCCTGAACAACGCGACCGCGATGAGCGGCGCCACCGCCCCGGCCGCGATCGACGACAACTGACCGCCGACCGAAAGGCCGGTGTAGCGCACCCGCGTCGGGAACTGCTCGGAGAAGAACGCGGCCTGCGGGCCGTACATCGCGCCGTGCAGCACCAGCCCGACGGTCGCCGCGAGAATGATGACGCCCGGGTTCTTCGTATCGAGCATGGCGAAGAACGCGAAACTCCACACCGCCATGCCGATCGCGCCGAACAGGTACACCGGGCGGCGGCCGATCCGGTCGGAAAGCATGCCCCACAAGGGAATGGTCAGGAAGTGCACGGCCGAACCGATGAGCACCGCGTTGAGCCCCGCCGATTTCGGCAGGCTCAGGCCGGTGGTCACGTAGACGAGGATGAACGCCGTGATCACGTAGTACGAGACGTTCTCCGCCATCCGCGAACCGATCGTGATCAGCACCGCGCGCCAGCTGTTGCGGAACACCTCGACGACCGGCGCGTGCGTGGTCGCGTTGTTCTTCTGCGCGGCGAGGAAGACCGGTGATTCGCTGACCGCGAGCCGGATCCACAGCCCGATCACCACAAGGACACCGGAAAGCAGGAACGGGATCCGCCAACCCCAGCTGAGGAACACCTCGTCGGACTGTGTCGCGGCGAGGATCGCCAACACCGCCGTCGCGAGCAGGTTCCCGCCGGGAGCACCGCATTGCGGCCAGGACGCCCAGAATCCGCGTCGCTTGTCGTCGCCGTGTTCGGAGACGATCAGCACCGCGCCACCCCATTCGCCGCCGAGCGCGAAACCCTGCACGAGCCGCAGCAGCGTCAGCAGGATCGGTGCCAGGACACCGACGGAGGCATACGTCGGGAGGATGCCCATGGCGCAGGTGGAACCGCCCATCAGCAACAGGCTCAGCACCAGCAGCTTCTTGCGGCCGACGCGGTCACCGAAGTGGCCGAACACCAGCCCGCCGATCGGCCGCGCGAGGAAACCGACGGCGTAGGTCAGGAACGCGAGCAGCGTACCGGTCAGCGGATCGTTGGAGGGGAAGAACAATTTGCCGAACACCAGCGCCGCGGCGGAGGTGTAGAGGAAGAAGTCGTACCACTCGATCGTCGTTCCGATCAGGCTGGCGCTGACGACCTTCGCGATCGAGCCACGGTTCTGGGTGGTCACCGAAGACGTCCTTTCTTGGGGGTTCACGCGGCGGTCCAGCCGCCGTCGAGGGGGATCGAGGTACCGGTGACATGGGCGGCGTGCTCGCCGGACAGCCAGAGCACGCACGCGGCGACGTCGGCGGGTTCGATGAGCCGCTTGATCGCGGAACGGCGCAGGAGGACCTGTTCGATGACGGCGTCGCGTTCGAGGCCGTGTTCCTCGGCCTGCGCCTGGAGCTGGCCGGTGACCAGCGGCGTGCGGACGTAGCCGGGGTTGACGCAGTTGCTGGTCACGCCGTGCTCCGCGCCTTCGAGCGCGGTGACCTTGGAGAGGCCTTCGAGCGCGTGCTTCGCGGTGACGTACGCGGATTTGAACGGGCTCGCGCGGAGGCCGTGGACGCTGGACATGTTGACCACGCGTCCCCAGCCGCGTTCGTACATGTGCGGCAGCGCGCGGCGGATCAACAGGAACGGCGCGGTGACCATGAGCGCCTGGACGCGGGCGAACGTCTCCGGCGGGAACTCGTGGATCGGCGCGATGTGCTGGAAACCGGCGTTGTTGACGAGGATGTCGACCTCGGCCGGGAGCGTCTCGACGGCTTGGGCGTCGGTGAGGTCGACGACGTGCGCGATGCCGTTGACGTCGGCCGCCGCCTTCTCGACGGCGTCGTCGATGTCCGCGAGGTGGACCTTGGCCCCCGCCTCGGCGAGCGCTTCGGCGCAGGCCAGGCCGATCCCGCTCGCCGCGCCTGTGACCAGCGCGGACTTACCGGCCAGATCGCTGTGATACGCACCACTCATGCCGGACGACGTTAGGTCTCCCGGCGCGCTTAGGCCATGTGGTCACGCACTACACCTGGGCAAGATCCCGTGTGAGATCTCGCCAGGGGTCAGCCGGCGGCGTCGGAGATGGACTTCGCCTCGCGAGCGCCCGCCTCGAACGCTTCACACGAAAAGAGCAGCCAAGCCCGGACGCCCTCCGGGGTTCCGCCCGCGAACGCCGAAGCGGCTTCGAGGTACTTCGGCACCCGCCGGAAGTACGCGACCTCCGGTACCGTCAGCGCCTTCGGGTCCAGTCCGGTCGCCACCGCCGAAAGCCGCGCCGCCGCCCTCGCGACAACACCGTCCGCGGAGCCGAAAGGCTTGAGTGCCAACAGTTCCCCGTGCACGACGGCGGTCAGCACCGGCCCCGGCACCGACGTCGCACCGGTGACCAGCTGCGCCAGCATCTCCAGCCGCGGCCCGACGTCACCGGACGACCGCGGCCGCCCCAGCGCGTCGAGATCCGTCACCAGATCCGACGCGGCGAGAACGTGCAGACGCGCCAACGCCTGCAACGGCGCGCGCCGCCACGTCGGCAGCAGACCCTCCAGCGCTTCCGCGACCCGCAGCGCGCCCGCCAGCACCGGATCGGTCACTTCACCGGATTCGGGCAGCTCGGGCGCGGCGCCTTCGATCCCGGCCGACGCCCGCGCCGACCGCACGGACGCTTCGGCGGCCGTCGCCGCGCCGCCGCGCAGGTTGGCGGGCAGCCGATGGACGGCGAACACCGCGTCCTGCGCCGATTTCGCGGCCGCGGCGACCCCTTCGAGGTCCAGCAGCGGCTTCAGCGGATCGGTCACGCGTCCAGCACCTGTCCCGCGCGCCGCACCACGGGCGCCTGCACCGACCACGGGAAGTTGATCCAGCGGTCCGTGTGCTTCCAGACGTACTCGCATTTGACCTCGGAGCGCGGCTTCTCGTAGACGACCGCGCAGCGCACCTCGGCGACGTGGTCGGCGCAGAAGTCGCGGACCAGCTTCAGGGTCGCACCGGTGTCCGCGACGTCGTCGGCGACGAGCACCTTCTTCTTCGTCAGGTCGACGACGTTCGGCACCGGCGGCAGCATGACCGGCAGGTCGAGACGCTGGTCGACGCCGGTGTAGAACTCGACGTTCATCACGTGCAGGTTCTTCACGTCGAGCGCGTAACCGAGCGCGCCGGCGACGAACAGCCCGCCGCGCGCGATCGACAGGATGAGGTCCGGCTCGAAGCCGTCGTCGGCGACGGCCTGCGCCAGCTCCCTGCTGGCCGTCCCGAACAACTCCCAGGTGAGCTCTTCCCGCTCTTCGGCCATGGTGCCTCGCCTTCGTCGATCGTTCCCGCGAGCATAGGCAACGCCGTAGTGGCCTTCTCGAATGCTTCGAAACTGGCTATCCAGTAAGGCCATTACAAGGACGTAGCGTCGAGGCCGTGACCGACTGGAACAGCTGGAGTGTCCATGCCACCCTGCGCGGCGAACGCGTCCGCCTCGAACCCCTCACCCGCGACCACGCGAAGGGCCTCTTCGCGGCGGGCTCCGACCCGGCGATCTGGACCTGGCTCAGCCTCCGGCAGCCGCAGGACCTCGCCGCCACCGAAGCCATGGTCGACGGCATCCTCGCCGACACCGACCGCCGCGCCTGGGCCCAGATCGACGCGCGCACCGGCGAAGTCGCGGGCACGACGTCGTTCTACGCGATGAGCGCGCGCCACAAGATCGTTTCCATCGGCCACACCTGGATCGGTTCCGAATGGCAGCGGACCGGACTCAACCGCGAGTCGAAACTCCTGTTGCTGCGCCACGCTTTCGACGACCTCGGCGCGAACCGCGTCTCGTGGGAGACCGACATCCGCAACCTCAAGTCACAGAAGGCGATCGAACGTCTCGGCGCGCGACGGGAAGGGGTGCTGCGCGCGCATCGCGTCCGGCCCGACGGAAGCGTCCGCGACACTGTCGTCTACTCCCTCACCGGACCAGAATGGCCTGCGGTCCGTACCGCTTTGTCCTCAAGCGTGTGAATGCCGCACGCAACCGCGATGCAACCTTTTACTTCGCGTCGTAACGTCGATAGCGTGCCAACGGGCGTGAAGACACGCGAATCACAGGAGGCATCGCACCATGACCGAGCAGTCGCCGGCGCTGGACAATTTGCTCACGGAGAGCAGGACCTTCCCCCCGAGTGAGGCTTTCAGCGCGCAAGCGAATGCCACCGCCGACTTCTACGCCGAAGCCGACGCCGACCGGGAAGCGTTCTGGGCCAAGCAGGCCGAGCGCCTGCACTGGGAAACGAAGTGGTCGCAGGTACTGGACTGGACCAATGCGCCGGTGGCGAAGTGGTTCGTGGGCGGGAAGCTCAACGTCGCGTACAACTGCGTCGACCGCCACGTCGATTCCGGGCACGGCGACCAGGTCGCCATCCACTGGGTCGGCGAGCCCGGCGACAGCCGCGACATCACCTACGCCCAGTTGAAGGACGAGGTTTCCCAGGCCGCGAACGCGCTCGAGTCCCTCGGCCTCAAGGCGGGCGACCGCGTCGCCATCCAGATGCCGATGGTGCCCGAGGCGATCGTCGCGATGCTCGCCTGCGCCCGGATCGGCGTCCTGCACAGTGTCGTCTTCGGTGGTTTTTCCCCGACAGCCCTGCGTTCCCGCGTGGACGACCAGGCGGCGCGGATCGTCATCACCACCGACGGCCAGTACCGTCGCGGCAAGGCCGCCCCGATGAAGGCCAATGTCGACGAAGCGCTCGAAGGCGCCGAATCGGTCGAGAAGGTCATCGTCGTCCGCCGCACCGGTGAAGAGGTGCCGATCACCGAAGGCCGCGACATCTGGTGGCACGAACTGGTCGACGGCCAGTCCGCGGAGCACGCGCCGCAGGCGTTCGACTCCGAGCACCCGCTCTTCATCCTCTACACCTCCGGCACCACCGGGAAGCCGAAGGGCATCCTGCACACCTCCGGCGGATACCTGACTCAGGCCGCGTACACGCACCACAACGTCTTCGACCACAAGGCAGGCGAAGACGTCTACTGGTGCACCGCCGACATCGGCTGGATCACCGGGCACACGTACATCGTGTACGGGCCGCTGGCGAACCGGACGACGCAGGTCGTCTACGAAGGCACGCCGAACACCCCGCACGAGGGCCGCCACTGGGAGATCGTCCAGCAGCACAAGGTCTCCATCTACTACACCGCGCCCACGCTGATCCGCACGTTCATGAAGTGGGGCAACGAGATCCCGCAGAAGTACGACCTCTCGTCGCTGCGTGTGCTCGGCAGTGTCGGCGAGCCGATCAACCCCGAGGCGTGGATCTGGTACCGCGAGAACATCGGCGCGAACGCCGCGCCGATCGTGGACACCTGGTGGCAGACCGAGACCGGCGGGATCATGATCTCGCCGCTGCCGGGCGTCACCGCCACGAAGCCGGGCTCCGCGCAGAAGGCGCTGCCGGGCATCTCGGCGAAGGTCGTCGACGACCAGGGCGTCGAGGTCGGCAAGGGCGGCGGCGGATACCTGGTGCTCGACAAGCCGTGGCCGGGCATGCTGCGCGGCATCTGGGGCGACGAGCAGCGCTTCCGCGAGACCTACTGGTCCCGCTTCGCCGACCAGGGCTTCTACTTCGCCGGAGACGGCGCGAAGTACGACGCTGACGGCGACGTCTGGCTGCTGGGCCGGGTCGACGACGTGATGAACGTGTCCGGGCACCGCATCTCGACCACCGAAGTCGAGTCGGCGCTGGTCTCGCACCCGACGGTCGCGGAGGCCGCCGTCGTCGGCGCGACCGATCCGACCACCGGGCAGGGCATCGTCGCGTTCGTCATCCTGCGCGGAAACGCGGTGGACGGTGGCGATGAGGCCGTCCAGGAGCTCCGCAACCACGTCGCCAAGGAGATCGGGCCGATCGCGAAGCCGCGGCAGATCCTGGTCGTGCAGGAGCTGCCGAAGACGCGCTCCGGCAAGATCATGCGCCGCCTGCTGCGCGACGTCGCGGAGAACCGCCAGGTCGGCGACGTGACCACGCTGGCCGACTCGTCGGTGATGGACCTGATCTCTTCGGGCCTGAAGTCCGGCAAGTCCGAGGAGTAGCGACCTCCCACCTGACATGAAGGAGTCTTTCATCGCAAATTTTGCGATGNCGAAGCCGTGCCCGCGTGGGTGCTCTTCGTGGTCGGCCTGCACTTCGTACCGCTCGCGAAATTGTCCGGTTCGCGTCACTCGAACGCCTGTTCTAGGATGTGCCGGGTACCACCCCATACCCGGGCAAGGAGACGACACCGACGATGACCGTGGATGCCTTGACACGCACTGACGCCGTGTCCGAAGAAGCGGCTACCGAAGCGCCCGTCGACTCGACGCCGCAGGCGGAGACGGCCGAAGCCCCGGCCGAGGCGAAGACCGAGACCCCGGAAAGCCCGGAGACCCCGGCGGAGACCCCCGGCGAAGAGGCGGCGGAGTCCCCCAAGCCCAAGCGTGGCCGCCCGAAGGTCGCCACGACGGCGAAGAAGACCCGCACCGTCGAGCTGACCCTCACGGTCACCGGCACCGCCGACGGCGAGTGGCAGGCCGAGCTCAAGAACGGCAGCAAGTGGGTCACGAAGGGCCTGGAGATCCCGGCCGCGGCCGTGTCCCGCGCCGCCAAGGAACTGCACGCCGACCTGTCGGGCCCGATCGACGAGGTCATCAACGCCGCCCGCGAGCTGCAGGCCGCGAAGGTCGCCCAGCTCGAAGCCGAGCTGGAGAAGGCGAAGCTGGCGCTGGCCGAGCTGGACGCGTAAGACTTTCCTCCTGACCGGGGCGGACGCTGGAAATCAGTGTCCGCCCCGGTTTTTTCATTCCGCGATGGGCGGCCGCGAAGGCAGTGGCGTCTTGAATTCGACCCACTGACTGTCCACAATGGCCTCGACGCTGTGCCGGACGCCACGCGGGTGGACGATCGTGCCGCCCGCTTCGAGGGCCACTTCCCGGCCGTCGAGCGTGCCGCGCAGCGAACCCGAAACCAGGTACACGATGCTGTCGTGATCGTGGCTGTGCACGGGAGAAGCGACGCCCGCCGGGTAGGCGATCTCGTACGCCAGCCCGCCTTCCGCCGTGGCGAGCGTGCGGAACCGGCCCTGTCCGCCGATCAGCGGCAGACCCTCCACTGTGGACATGGTCGTCCAGGTCATCGCACCGGCTCCATGGCAGCCGCCTCCTCGCGGTCCGGGTCACGGGCGAGCACGACACCGATGATGGTCACCACCGCCGTCACGAGCAAGTAGCCTCCGATCGCGAGCCAGGTGTCGAAACCGGCCAGCAGCGCCGTGAACAGCAGCGGCGCGGGAGCCCCACCGATCACGCCGGCCAGCGTGTACGCCAGCGAGCTGCCGGTGTAGCGCAGGCGCGGCGAGAACTGCTCGGTGACGAGCGCGGCCTGCGGCCCGTAGAGCGCCGCGTGGATGACGAGCGCGAGCACGATCCCGATCGCCAGCATGACGAACGAACCGCCACTGACCATCGGGAAGAACACGAACGGCCAGATCCCGGCGGCGATGGTCGCGATCAGGTACATCCTGCGCCGCGAGACGCGGTCCGAGAGCGCGCCGAACAGAGGCATCAGCACCAGCTGGAACGCCGAACCGATCATCACCGCGGCCAGCCCGGCGCCGCGCGAGAGATCGGTGTGCGTGGTGACGTACGTGAGGACGAAGACGGTGAACAGCGCGTACAGCACGTCCGGGCAGACACGGATCAGCACGGCCGCGACCAGCGCGCGGCGTTCGGTGCGGAAGACCTCGGAGATCGGCGCCGACGGACGTTCGCCGCGCTCCTGGATCTGCTTGAAGACCGGGGTCTCCTCCAGCTTGAGCCGGATCCACAGGCCGAACCCGACCAGCGCGCCGGAAAGCAGGAACGCGATCCGCCAGCCCCAGCTGTTGAACTGGTCCTCGGTGAGCAGTCCGGCCAGCACGGCGAGGACGCCGTTGGCGAGCAGGTTGCCCGCGGGCGGGCCGATCTGGGCGGCGGAGGCCCAGAAACCGCGTTTGTTCGGATCGCCGAACTCACTCGAGAGCAGGACGGCGCCACCCCACTCGCCGCCGATGCCGACACCCTGCGCGAACCGCAGCGCCACGAGCAGCACCGCCGCGAAGCCGCCGATGGTCTCGTAAGTGGGCAGGACACCGATGAGGAACGTCGCCACCCCGGTGAGCACGAGCGTCATGACCAGGATTCGCTTGCGGCCGAGCACGTCGCCGAGGCGGCCGAACAGGAACCCGCCGAGCGGCCGGGCGAGGTAGCCGACGGCGTAGGTGGAGAACGCCGCCATCGTGCTCGCGAGCTGGTCTTCCGAGGGGAAGAAGAGATTCCCGAAGATCGTCGCGGCCGCCACCGAGTAGGCCGCGAAGTCGTACCACTCGAGCGCTGTTCCCGAGAGGCTGGCCGCGAAGGCCTTGTGCAACGAACGCCGGTCACCGGCTGGTGAGGTCATGTCCACATCCGTCCATAGGAGATCCGCAACCCCGCCGGGAGGGGTTGAATTGCGGATATACTCCTTGTATACAAGCTGTATGCGCAACCCCCAATCTCGGAGGACAGATGCCTGAGCTGCGTTTCACCCTTCCCGACGGCCAGGAGCGGTGGACCGAGGTCCACACGCTGCTGAACGCCGGATACGCCGGTCGCAGCCAGGAGGACGTCGCCGCCCACGTGGCCGAACTTGCCGAACTCGGCGTCCCCGCGCCTTCGGTGATCCCGGCGCTCTACCCCGTCGCGCCGTACCTGGCGAGCCAGACCGACGAGGTCCCGGTGCAGCACGAGCGGACCTCCGGCGAGGCCGAATGGGCCATCGTCATCACCGGCCCCGCGCCCGAGGACGTCCTCCTGACCGCCGCCTGCGACCACACCGACCGCGCGCTCGAAGCGCACGGCGTCGCGTGGAGCAAGAACGCCGGCCCCGACGTCCTCGCCGCCAAGGCGTGGCGGCTCGTGGACGTCCAGGACCGGCTCGACGACCTCACGCTGTCCGCCTGGGCCGGGGAAACCCTGATCCAGCAAGGAAAGCTCGCGGAACTGCTGCCGCCGTCGTACTGGCTGGACGTGCTGCGCGAACGCGGCCTGCACGCGCCGGGCACCGTGTTGATCTCGGGGACGATCCCGATGGTGCACGGCGTCGACCAGTTCGCCGACTCCTGGCGCGTGGAACTGGGCGACCCGGCGACCGGCGAGACGATCGAACTCGCCTACACCGTGAGACGGCTGCCCGAACCGATCGGCTGAAGCAGTTCGCCGAGGAAGGTGCGGTACTCGTCCTTCATCGGCAGCTCACGCTCCACGCGAACGCGGCGGCGGGTCGCGGAGACCTCGACCTCGCGCACCGGATCGAATCCGGTGCGCTCGTAGGACTCCCAGTACAGCCCGACGCCGCGCCGTTGCCAGGCGGGGACTTCGGCGAAGTTGACGCCGTGCGCGAAGAGCAGCTCGTTCTTCTCGGAGACGCCGGCGCCGTCGAGGACGGCTCCGGCCTCGTTCGCCGATTTCCCCGCCTTGCGGAGGATCCAGTAGCACCAGCCGTTGAGCGCGCATCGGGCCGCGTCCGCCTGGCGCCAGGAGAAGTAGTCGACGACGTCGTCCGCCGTCGTGCCGAGCCAAACGCGGCCGTCGAAGTGCGCGGGTACCTCGGCCGCGTGGGTGAACGCGGCCGAGGCGACGCCGGCGGAGATCGACACGAGCTTCTCGACACCCCGGCCGAAGAGGTCGGCGGACGGGGCTAGCACGAGCGAGATCTCGTCGCTTTCCGTGTATACGTAAGGTGAAGCGAACTCCGACAGCAAGGCGCCCGCCGCCTTTGCCATACAGTCGGCGAACCGGGGATCGAACGGCTTCTCGAACCGCGCTTCGGTGAACTTCGAGAAACCCCGGCCGTCGACGCGGAGCACCGTCCAGGCTCCCGGCGGCACGGTCAGCCCGTGGAACCACTCTCGTTCCCGTTGCCGCGCCTCGAAATCACCGGCGTCCATGGTTCACCCCCGCTCGACGACGAAACCGCCTTCGCCGTCGAAACCGACGGTGTACAGCTCGTCGAAACCGTCTTCGGCGCTCGGGCGCCTGAGGCGTTTCAGCGTCGCATACAGACCGACGTCGGGCACCCGGGTTTTCCCCTTCCGGCGGCCGTTGCGCTCTTGGGAGCCTTCGAGATCCGGCGGGAACCAGTATCCGAGGACCCCCGCGCCGTACCGCCTGGCGACTTCGACCAACGGCGCCCATTCCTCCGGCGAGGGGTTGGTGTTGTCCACGACCACCGAACGGCCGTCCTCGAGCGCTTCGGACAGCATCCGCAGTTGCCGGGCCTGCGGCCGCCTGGCGTTGGGGAAGGTGTCCTTGCTGACGTGGACGTGCGTCGCCGCGAACTCCCGGCGGAAGAACGTCGTCTTCCCGGATGCCTGGAGCCCGATCAGGATCACCACCTCGGCCACGGACACAACGTAGCCGATGGGTTAGGTAAGGCAATAGTCAATAAGGATTGCCTCTATTTACCGAAACGTTCTTCGCTCGCCGGATGCCGTTCTTTGTGTTTCACTGAAAAGGTGACCGATACCGTATCGACTTCACATCCGCACGAACCGCACGCGGACCTCGGCGGCAAGCTGAACTGGTTGCGCGCCGGGGTTCTCGGCGCGAACGATGGGATCGTCTCGGTGGCGGGCATCGTGGTCGGCGTCGCGGGCGCGACCACCGACTCCACCGCGATCGCCACCGCGGGAATCGCGGGACTGGTCGCGGGCGCGCTTTCCATGGCGGGCGGCGAATACGTCTCCGTGAGCACACAGCGCGACACCGAACGCGCCCAGTTGCGGCTGGAAAAGCGCGAACTGAAAGAGATGCCCGAGGCCGAAGAACGGGAACTCGCGGAAATCTACGAGGAGAAGGGGCTTTCCCCGGAACTCGCCGCCGAGGTCGCCCGTGAACTGACCGAAAAGGACGCGCTGCAGGCGCACGCCGAAGCCGAACTCGGCATCGATCCGGACAATCTGACCAGCCCGTGGCAGGCGGCGTGGGCGTCGCTGGTGGCGTTCACCGTCGGCGCGCTCCTGCCGCTGCTGGCGATCGTGTGGACGCCGACCTCGGCGCGGGTCTGGGCGTGCGCGTCGGCGGTCGTGGCCGGGCTGGCGCTGACCGGGTTCATCAGCGCGAAACTCGGCGACGCCCGCGTGGGCCGCGCGATCGCGCGGAACGTCGGCGTCGGTGCGCTGACGATGCTGGTGACCTACTACGTCGGTGTGCTGTTCGGGACGAGCGTGGCGTAGGCGACCTCGCGCACTTGAGGAGCAAGACGCAGCGAAAGGGCCCTTCACCGCTTCCTATGCGGTGAAGGAG